>SHWL01000201.1 GCA_009693865.1 Acetobacteraceae bacterium
GTACATCTTGCCGGAAGTGGCGACTCGCTTGAGGCTGGCTAACCGAGTCGCATTTGCCACAGTTTCCCAAAAAGCGATATCGGCTGATCTGATCGCGAATCGGGACTCCGCGAGCTCTGCGAATCGTCTTCCCAGTCCAGGGGAGGATATCGTGCCAGCTCACAAGGCGTCACCGATCGAACTGTCCTCCCGCCATGAACGGGAACTGAACGAGCTGGTACGGGCTCATTCGACGCCACAAAAACTGGCGGCGCGGGCGCGCATCATATTGATGGCGGCGGCCGGTCATGGGGTCGAAGAGACCGCCCGGCGGCTGGGTATCTGGCGGAAAACAGCCAGTCAGTGGCGCCGCCGGTGGCAGGATGCGGCAGCACCGGCCAGCACCGCCGCGCGGCTGAGCGATGCCCCGCGCTCCGGCGCGCCGGCGACGTTCACGCCCGAGGAGATCTGCCAGATCGTGGCTCTCGCCTGTAAAAACCCCGAGACGATCGGCGTTCCGATCAGCCATTGGAGTCAGAGTAAGCTGGCACGCCAGGCGGTCGAACGCGGCATCGTCAAAAGCATCTCGCACAGCTCGGTCGGGCGCTTTTTTAAAAGAAGCCGATCTTAAACCGCATCTCATCCGTTATTGGCTGACGCCGAAGTCCGATCCCGATTTTGACACGAAATGCGCTGATATTTGCACGGTGTGCGAAACCGCTCCCACCGTGGCCGGACAGGGCGGGCGGACCGTTTCAGTCGACGAGATGACCGGGATCCAGGCCCTGGAGCGCGCAGCCATTGGCCTGCCGATGCTGCCCGGGCACGTCGAACGGCGTGAGTTCGAATATATCCGGCACGGGACGAAAGCCCTGATCGCGGCTTTCGATGTCGCCACCGGCAAGGTCCATGGAACGATCGGCGATACCCGCACCGAAGATGACTTCGTGGCGTTCATGAAGGACCTGTTTGCTTCCGCGGCACCGTCCGCGCCCTGGCGTGTCGTCTGCGACAATCTCAATACCCACATGTCCGAAGGCATCGCCCGCCTCGTCGCTCAGCTTTGCGGCATCGAAGACGATCCCGGGGAAAAGGGAAAATCCGGTATTCTGCGGTCCATGGCAACGCGCGAGGCGTTTTTGCGCGATCCCGGCCATCGGATCACGTTCCACTTCACGCCAAAACACGCGTCGTGGATCAACCAGATCGAGATCTGGTTTTCGATCCTGGTCCGAAAGCTTCTCCGGCGCGGTAATTTTACGTCGAAGGATCATCTCCAACAAAGGATCGAGGGCTTCATCGCCTACTTCAACGCCACCATGGCGAAGCCCTTCAAATGGACCATGAAGGGCAAGCCCCTTGTCGCCTGAAATCAGCCAAAGGGGGGTTTGAACTTCCGGCGAGGTGTACTAGCAGCCTGTCGGACTGAGTTTTCCGGCCAATCGGTGGCGCGGCCCCGGAACCGCGTCTGCCGCGTGGGTATTCGCTGGCGGCCGTCAGGTGCGCTCCTGGCAGCGCCATCGCGCCTCTTCCGGGCCTCCGGCAAGCTTGATTTGACGCGAAAACGACACGCCCCGCCTCATCCCTGAGGACAAAGGACGAACATCCGTTTCAGGTTCCAGGCCATGGTCACAAGTCTCCACTCGCCGCGCGCTTTGTCGATCCCGCGCAACATGAACTGACGGAAGCCCATGACCGATTTTATGATCCCGAACACCGGTTCCGGGATCTGCTTGCGTAAAGCATAAAGGTCCCGGCCCTCGCGCGTCTTCAGCCGGTGCGCCATTGCCTCCACCGGCGTTGGGTTTTCCGCTGCGTCGGGATCGTCGCAAAAGAAGCCGCCCAGCAGAGGGTAATGTGGCTGGCGGCCCATTGCGATCAGCGGTTCGATCCCGGCGGCATGGCATGCGTCCACATTGGCCGCGCTGAAATATCCAGTGTCCGCAAGCAACGTGTCCACCTCGCCCAATTCGTCCGGTAACGCACCGATTTGGTCCAGCACCGGTTCGATCTGCTGCTTATCGTTCGGCCTTTGCGTCACATCCGCGGCGATCACCAGCAAACTGCCCGCCGCCACGGCCGCCTGGGCGTTGTAGCATTGCTCGAACCCTCCACCCCCCACGGGCATGATGCGCGACTCTTCGCCGGTCAGGTTGATCTGGTCCTTGGGCAGCGGGCCCTCGACCGGAGGCTGGGACGGTTTGCCGCCAGGCTTCTTGCCCGTGGCGGCGGTTTTCGCCGTGCGCGCCGCCATTTTGGCCTCGTGCTCCGCCAGTTCCCGCGCGTACCGTTCTTTCGCGCGGGCCTCGATCTTCGCCCGCGCCGCCGCCAGTTTTTCCAGCCGGTCCTGACGGCGCTCCAGTTCTTCCGGGATCGACATTCCGTCGGGGATATCCGTTTGGTCGGCGGCCTCGGCTTTCTTCAACAGTTCGGCCACTTCGGCTTTCAATTGTTCTTCGATCTTGCCCGCGTGCTCATACGACAACGCGCTGTGACGGCTGGCGTTGGCGTGAATTTTGGTCCCATCCAGCGCAACCGCACCCATTTTCAGCACGCCCATCTCACGCGCCAGCAACAACACTTTGACGAACAGGGCTTCGATGTCTTTCAGGAATCGCCGCCGGAACGTGGCGATCGTGTCGTGATCCGGATGATCGTTCGCGGCGATGAAACGGAATGCCACCGAATCGTGTGTGGCCTGTTCCAGTTTGCGGCTGGAGAACACGCCCGCCGCATAGCCGTAGACCAAGAGACCCAGCAGTGGCGCGGGATGATAAGAGGCCGGGCCGGTGCCGCGATAGCTCTTGGTCATCGCGGTCAGGTCGAGGATCTCGATCACCTCCACGATGAAACGGGCAAGGTGCCGCTCGGGAAGCCATTCGTCGATCGACGGCGGCAAAAGGAAGCTGGTCAGGCGATCGGTGGGGCGGAAATTGGCCATATCGGAAGGGTCCAGAAGGGCGGCGCGAATCGACAAGCCGATTCTAACCGCGGGCCAACCAGGTAGCCAGGCCCCTGAGTCCGACAGGCTGCTAGGCGGGGAAGGCGAGACCATTGAGGCGGACGAGACCTATGTCGGGGGAAAAGCCGCGAACCGAGCCTATGGTCCGATCCCACCCAAGCAGTCAGCTATCTCCTTAGCCCGTATTTAACACCCAAGAAAATAAACACCGCTTTATCAGACCTTTACGGTCTCCCGGCAGCCCGAGTGGCACTACATCCACGTCATGCGGGGCTCACACGATGAGTTTCCTCACCCCGCCCGGCGCGGCATCGATGCCCAAAGTGTCGTAGATCTTGCGCAATGCGGGCGCGGCGGCGGTGGTCTTTCGGACATGCAGGGTGCGGCCATCGCGCTGGCGGAACGTCGCCGTCACCCGCTGTTGCACCGACAGGATCTCGCGCAGACGGGACCACGAGATGGTCTCACCGGCGGCCTCCAGTTTGCGCCGGATGGTCTGGACCAACTGATAAGCCAGCACGGTGATGAACAGGTGCCCCTCGGTGCGTTTTTCGTTGTGGTGGAACACCGGACGCAGACCGAGTTCCGATTTGAGGCCACGGAACACGGCCTCGAGATCGGTCAGCATGGTATAGGTGTGCCACAGCTCCGCCGCATCCCGGGTGGTTTCGCTGCTGCGCAGGCAACAGACACCGGGATGGGTCAGCATGGATCCGTTGACCGGGGTCTTGGTCCAGGTGATGCAGGCAGCCTTCGTTCCGGTCTCGTCCGGGGTCACGGTGATCTCGTAATGCCGGCCGATCCCCCGGCTCTTCTCCTTCAGCCGCCCGATCCGTTGCTGGATATCCGCCAGTTTCTTCTGTGCGCGCGGCTTGTCCAGACCGGCGGCGAGTTTGGCGAGACCGGTCTCGAAGCGGGTCACGAAGCGTCCGGAGATCGCGGTTTCCTTGGTGTCGCGTCCGCCGGAATGGCAATACAGCCGGACTTCCGTG
This sequence comes from Acetobacteraceae bacterium, assembly GCA_009693865.1. Taxonomy (GTDB): domain Bacteria; phylum Pseudomonadota; class Alphaproteobacteria; order Acetobacterales; family Acetobacteraceae; genus Rhodopila. Next base: position 3,934 of record SHWL01000201.1, read on the forward strand.
CCGTCTTTGCTCAGCACGCGTTGCAGTTGGATCGTCTCGTTGGACGCGGTCAACGTATCGACGGCCTGGTCCGGATCGAACTGACGGCCGCGTTCCCGGCTGACCGCGAGGTAGCGATACTCTTGCTCTTTGAGCCAGGCGATGTTGGCCGCCGTGGCGATGCCCGCATCCATGATGACGAGCGCGCCTTTTGGCGCGGCCAGGCCTTTGAGCATGTCCGCGAGCGTCGTGCTTTCGGCCGCGTTCCCCGCGAACATCCGCGACCGTCGCACGAACCCGCTGCCATCGAGCACGAGTCCGAGGGTGACCAGCGGGCAATCCGATCGTTTCTCCTTCGACCGGCCGCGGGCGGCTTTTCCGTTCCCCGCGGCGGTGCCCTCGAAATATGTGTTGGTGAGGTCATGGAGCGTGACGGTGACCGGCAGGCCGAACAAATCCTGGATATTGGTGAACAGCATGGTCTCGATCTTGTCGCGATGGCGCACGAGCAGATCGGAGGTCCGGTAAAGTTGCATCAGGGGCATGGTATCGAAGTTCACGCCCAGAAGTTCGCCGAGGGCGCTGCGCTCGCCCAGCCAGCGCCATGTCGCGAGTTCGCTTCCGGGTGCCGCCATCCGCCCGATCAGACTGCCGGCGACGGCGGCGCGTTGTACGCCATTGAAGCCGAGGCCGCGTAGGATCGGATCGATGCCGAGCCAGTCCATGGCCGCGAGACCGGCGGCCTCGACGCCCACGGAGCGGGGCCGGGTGAGTTGCAACGAGGTGATATCGACCTCGGCGAAGACCGGGTCTGGCGCGGCGGATTTGGCTGAGGAAGCGGACCGGGCGGGAGGCACGGCGGGTGATACGGGCTCCGGCGCGGTGGGACCTGGCCCGGCAGCGATGAGGCGGGCGGCGTAACGTTGCGCCAGGGTTTCGATGACCTCGGGTTCGGGGAGCATGCCGGCCTGTCCGGCGAGCAAAGCCTCGATCCGGGCGCACAGGCGCGGCCAGTCGCTCCGGGGCAGGTCGAACTGGCGGCCGAGATTGAGCAGGGTGATCTGGCGGACCTGTTTGCCGGTGCGTTCGGAGGCGACGAGACGGAAGGTGACGTAGGATTCGTTGGCGGATTTATTCCGGGTCGCGGTTTCGCGGATGAACATGGCGGGAAGGTGGGGCTGGCGGCCGGGAGGGTCAAGGGGCCGTTATAATATTATGGCACTACAAAAGAATTCCCAAGACAGAATGGCGGATTTCCGGGGTTTTTCGAGAGTTCATTACGGTAAGTGGCAGGAAAAGTGTTAAAGATGGGATAGGCCGGCCAGTTATCCACCGCTCATACGCTACTCGGGGGGACACAACCGCCAGCCAGCCAACAGCAGGACACCACCATCGGAGTTGATCTGGCCCCCATCGAAGGCGGCGGTGACCTTTTTCTTGTAATGAGCTGGCAACGAAAACGGGAGAAGGATATCGTGGTCGGTGGCGGCATGGCGGATTCTGTCCGGGGCTGGAGAGTGGCGTCAGCACCCAGTTTCTAAGCGATTCCAGGCGGTTATACCATGCCCGTGTAATAGGGGCAAAACTGTGGGCGGCCGCCTTTGATCAGGCGTACCGAACCCGCCGTCCGACATAATGGTCGAAAGCTTCGATGATCACGTGCCCGGCGACCTTGAGCCTGCTGCCCAGATAATCCCAGACCGGAATGCCGAGCTTGTCGCAGGTCTTGCTCAGTCCCAGGAACGCGTCGCGGCTATCGCGGCCGTCATCGCTTCGCG
>SHWL01000038.1 GCA_009693865.1 Acetobacteraceae bacterium
CTTTCCGGCGTTCATGAGTGAGCCCTCCCCGGACAAGGGTCGGGCAAACCGCCACCAACTTCAAACCGACACCACCCAAAATCGTCGAAAAACCGTTATAGGTCAGACACTTCGGAACGGTTCGTTCGGAAAACTCCGGACAGTAGTGCCTCCAACCGTATTTGTCAGACCGGATGTCGCTGGGCCAGGAAGGGCCTTTTTGGTGATGTCAAGAATGTGCGTCTGACGCAGGATCACGCTGTGATGGTCGAACTCATCCCGCGCCTTGAGATAGACGCGGCCGTCCATGCCATGCAGCACCACGTCGAAGCCCACCACCTCCGCGCAGTGTCGCACAGCCTGATCCATATCGGTTACCCTGATCTGAATATGCCCTGGGCGTAGCACTCCCGTGAACGACATGATGGTCCCTCCTTACGACAGCTCGAGCTGGGTCCATGGTTGCTGATGATTGACGACGTAGGCTTCCCAGTCAGGTTCTTAGTTCAGGCGCGGTAGCCGAGCCCCTGCCAGTTCGTAAAGCGATCCATTCGCGCTCGCCCCGTCGGCCTCTACCTCAACAAGTGTTCTTGAAGGAACGCAATGCAACCGTTCACACCCCCCGGTCAAGGGGATAACGCCAGCGGGATCGGTGGATGGTGCAGTCCTTTGCGGGCGGTGTCGATCAGGTCGCGGGCATAGGCCGCCACGTCGAGTACGCGCTTGCGGCAGGTCTCGATGACGCTGAGAGCGGGCAATTGCTCACCCCACCGCTCCGAGAGCTCCAGCGGGGCGTCCGGCTGACAACACGAACCGGATCGTATCGTAAACCGAAACCCTATTGGCCTTCGCGGTGCTGACCACCGACCGGAAAGCGGCATAAGTCTCGGCTCCCCATTCGCAACGAAACCCGTTGGTCACCTTGCGGAAGATCACGCTGGGCCGGAGATGCGGTTCCGAGATGTTGTTCGTGGCCGGAACATCCCGCCTTGTCATGAACACGAACAAATGCGCACGGTTGGCCAGCATGCGCTTGCGGAGTTTGCGGCCCGCCTCTCCGGCCGGAAGCTGGCCGATGATCCGGTCCAACCGGCGGTCAAGATCGTAAAGATACTGCGCGAGCGTGCTGTCCTTCAGAGTGTCCCGTCTTCGCCCGATGGCGATGGCGCGTAACAGCAACCGCCGGAATGGCGCACTGAACGCGGTATCTCCGTCTTCGATCGCGTATTTGGCGTCACGGAGCAGATGCGCCAGGCACACCTACCATTCCATCGCGTGGCCGCGCTGGCTGCCCAGCATGTCCGAGACCCAGACTTCGGGCCGGATCGAGCCGAACAAGGCTTCCACCACGGCCTTGCCCCGGCTGGGTTTGATCACGTGCAGCACGGCGATGGTGGTAACGAAGACCCATTCCCACCTGGTCTTGCCTTTCACCCGGACCGAGGTCTCGTCGGAGCAGACCACGGGGCTCGCCACCACCACCGCCTCGATCGCGGCGGCCGCATCCACCAGCGGCCCGCGCGCACGGGCCAGAATGTCGCTGATCGCGCCTTCGCTGATGGACAGGCCGAACAGTTCGTCCATCAAGGCCGCCAGCCGTTCCATGCCGATGGCATGCGCGTAATGCAGGTCGACCACCATGGCGGCGATGGACTGTCCGAACGGCGAACCTTGCTCCAGTCCAGGTGGCGGTTCGGCGGTCGCCCGTTCGCCACAGCAGGCGCAACGGCCGCCGAACAGACGCACCTGGGTCACGTCCGGCCGGATCGGCGGCAGTTCGATGCGTTCATAGACCTGTTGCGGCGTCTGGGCGGTCGCGGGGAACGCCGCCTCGCATTTCGGGCAGGCGGCAAGCCTGGCGTCGATGGTCCGGTCTGGATTCGGATGCAGCATCCGGCCCACGCCGGGGCGGCCCTTGCGTGATGGCCGCGCGGCGTCTTCCGGACGGTTCTGCTTCTGGCCCTGGGATGGCGGTTTCGACGAATTGTCCGGTGTCTTTGGCGGCCGGGTCAGCTCGGCGAGCCGCGCCTCAAGCGCCGCGATCCGTTCGTCCTGCACCGCCAGGCGGTCGAACAGCGCCAGGATCAGCGCGTCCTTCTCGGCGTGGCTCAGTTTGGAAAGGTCGGGGGGGGGGCCGGGTCACCCGGCGGTTAGAATCGACTCGGCCGTGACTGTGTCAAGCAGAAATTGGCGGGACACGCCGGGCGCCGTGGTCAGATTGACAGCCTGGAAATCGGCCGGTTACCGTAGCCCCAGGTGAGCAATTACAGCAACTTCGCTTGGTTTAACATCAACACAGGGGAATATACGCGGATCGCGTATGGCTGTCAGCCGAATTCAACACGATACCGTGGGTGCCCAGGATTGGTCTGGCGACCACTCCCGCATACTCCATCTCTGCGTCAGATCAGCTGCCGTCAAGACGGCCGGTCCGTTGTGGGCACAAACATTCATTGGCATGGTTCTGACGAGCAACACCCGGGACTGCGGTGCCCAGAGCCTTGCTGATGAGCCCAACGCCCAGGCCCGAGCGTCCTTGTCAGCGACTTCAGACAGGTAGCCCTACCCCGATAATCCCGGTATCGCCGTCGAACAACTGGCGAGGGTCCGCCGTCGGAGCGGCGAAGATGACACGGTCCGCTGCGCCCCACCCTGTCCTGCCCCCCTCCCCAGGCCAGGCCCAGGGAGGGAGTTCGGATCGGAACCTCAGCTATGCCAACGGAACTCTTGCTCTTTCCGCTGCGAGCCCTGGCTCAGTTTGACGTTGACCAACGCCGGCCCGGGGAACGCCATCGCCTCATCCAGCGCGCCGCGCAGATCCTTCGGATCCTCGACATAACTCCCGTAGCCGCCAAACGCCTGCATCATCTTGTCGTAACGCGCGCCCCAGATCAGCGTGTTCGGCCGCATGTTCAGCATCGGGTTGTTCGGGATTTCCTCCATCCCTGGCCCAATGCCACCGTTGTTGAACACCACGATCTTCGCCGGCATTCCGTAACGGCACAGCGTCTCCATCTCCATGCCGCTGAACCCGATCGCCGAGTCACCTGACACGTGCACGATCGGTCTGTCCGGATGCACGACGCAGGCGGCGATCACGAGACCGAGACCGACGCCCATCGTCCCATAAGTGCCGGCGTCCAACCGCGAGCGCGGCAAGAAGTTCGGCAACTGGGTGCGCCCGATGTCCATCGTGCTGGCGCCCTCGCTACAGATGATCGCGTTTTTCGGCGTCCAGGCGGCGACGTCCCGCAGCAGGCGGTAGTAATTGCCAGGCCCCGAGTCATCGGCGATCTGCGGCGCGATCACCGCCGCGTTTTCGCCCGACTTCTTGGTGATCGCCGCGCGCCACGGCGTCTCCTTCGGATAGAACCACTGACGCTGTGTCAGCGCCTGGTTGAGCTGCCCGACGATCGCCTTGCCATCGCCGACCAGCGCGACCTCGGCCGGCTTGTTCTGGTGCATCGCTTCCGGCTCGATGTCGAGCTGGATGACCCGCACGTCTTTGTTGTACCGCGGCGGCAGGCCGAAATGCATGATCCAGTTGAAGCGCGCGCCCATCAGGAACACGACATCGGCGTTTTGCAGCGCGAGGCTGCGCGCCGCGCCAACCGACAGCGGATGGTCGTCCGGCATCACGCCCTTACCCATCGGCGAGGCGAGGAACGGCACCTGCGTGCGCTCGATGAACGCCCGCACCTCCGCCTCGGCGCGCGAGGACGCCATGCCCTTGCCGATGATCACCAACGGCCGTTCCGCCGATTGCAGCGTGTTCAGCGCCTGCTCGATGTATTCGGGCATCGTCTGGGTGCGCGGCGGTTCCGGACATTTCGGAACCTGCATCGCCTTATCGACGTCGCAGGAGCCGGTGATGATGTCGTCGGGAATGTCGAGATAGACCGAGCCAGGCCGGCCATAGATCGATTGCCGGACCGCCATCTCCACATAGAACGGGATGCGGTGCACATGCTCGATGCCGTGCGCCCATTTGCAGACCGGCGTCGCGGCCATCACCTGACGCTCTTCCTGGAAGGCGCCCATGCCGTTGCGGTAGGTCTCGGACGCGCCGCCAATCAACATCATCGGCCAGCAATTCTGCTGCGCGTTCGCGAGACCGGCGAGCCCGTGGATAACGCCTGGCCCGGTCACCACGATGCACGACCCTGGGCGGCCCGTCATGTAACCGACGGCGCCCGCTGCATAGGACGCGGCCTGCTCGTTGCGCATGCCGATATAGGGAAGGCCAATCTTTTGCGCGGCCTCGGCGAGCGGCCCGACCGGGAACCCGACCACGCCGAACATGAATTGCACACCCTGTTCCTTGAGGCTTCTCGCCAGCAAGTCGGCGCCTGATATCTCTGCCATGTTTCCTCCTGTCATCCGGCGACCGCGATTGGACCCGGTTACGAACAAATTCGAACGTTGGTCAGATTACGCTTTTGCGGCGCCACGGCAACTGGCGGTATCCGGCACCGGTGACATCGGCTCGCCGGAAACGGCCGCGGTGTCACGCGTTGCCGCCCTGATCAAGGTTTTCGTTGATATTGGCCAGGTCGCGCGATGACCCGTTCGCGCACGCGTCAAAACGGATGATCAGCGATACGTGGGAGGATCCGCGAACCGGGCGAAGCTGGCTGCCAGAATTTCATAAATTGGCCGCTTGAATGGCACCGCCAGGTCCGGCAACGCCGCCAGCTCCACCCACCGCCACGCGTCGAACTCGGGATGCGGGTCCAGGTCAAGCCGGATGTCGCTGTCCTCACCCAAAAACCGCAACGCGAACCAGCGTTGCCGCTGGCCCCGGAACAGGCCTTTCAACGCGACGCCAACAAGCTCCGGCGGGAGATCGTAGGTCAGCCAGGCATCATGTTCGCCGATCACCTCGGCACGGTCGGTGCCGACTTCCTCAGCCAGCTCGCGCAACACAGCTTCCCGCGGATTTTCGCCCTCATCGATTCCGCCCTGAGGCAATTGCCAGCCGCCCGCCGGCGCCTCCGCGTTCTCCAAATGGGCGCGGCGCGCCACCAGCACCAGGCCCGAGGAATTGAACAGCGCCGCGCCGACATTCGGGCGATAAGGCAGTAAACTCACTTGTCCCGCTCCGACAGTTTCACCGGCGGACCGGCGGGCGCCACGGCGAGGGCGGATACCGGAGCCAATGCCAGCCCACGATCAGCCAGCCCGTTCGTCCAGGCCGCGATCCGCGCCACCGCGACCGGCGTCGGACGCATCACCAGGCCCAAGGCCGACCCGTGGTCCTTCGCCAATTGCTCGAGTTCAGCAAGTTTGGCGTCGATCGCCTCCCGGCTGGCGGGATCGTCGATCACCAGTTCGGCATGGCGGCCCCAGGTCTTCGCGACCGGTCCCCACTCTTCCCGCGGATCGACGTAAATCAATCCGCGCCCGGCGAGTTCGGACAGCACCGCGTCCATTTGATCGGACATCGCCGCGAATCGTTCCCCGCGCATGGTCCCGATCACGCCGGCCGCCCCGGCATAACCCTGGATCCGGCTCAAAGCCCAGTGGAGATTCTGGGCGTTGACCGCGAGGGACGCGCTGGTCAGCAGGGTGGCGGGACCCGGATCGTTCAGTGGAAAGCCCGCCGGTTCCAGCGGCAGCGCAATCAGATACTCGTGACCTGACGCGCGAGCGGTCGCCAATAACCGGCTCACGTTGGCCGCATAAGGGGACACCGCGAGCGAAATTCCGCCCGGCAGCGCGCGAATGGCGGCATGGCTCTCCGCCTCGTTCATGCCGATCCCCGCCAGCAGCAGGCCGACCCTGGGACGGCGCGAACTGTAATCGAAGCCGGCGGCATAGACCTGCATCGCGGTCCGTCCGTCAGAGGCAATGCGCGGCAATTGCCCGGTTGCCCCGCCGCTCACCGGCTCCAGCAGTGCCGGGTCCGGGTCGGCCACGGGGCCAGGGGTATCGCGGCCCGACACCACGCGCGGAACCAGCACAGCTCTGGCGACCACGACCACGGTTCTCGCGTCCTGGGTGGCGGGCGTCTGTGTCACGCCGCCACGCGCCGAAGCCTGGGGCTTCGCGACGACCGCCCCGGGTGGCCCCAACCACTCGAGCACACCGCCACCGGCCGCCATCAATGACAGGACCGTCAGCCAGAACACCCCCAACCACCGCCAACCGGCTCGCTCGCGGGGGTTCCGCCGTCCGTTCCTGTCCGCCATCGCCTCTCCCTAGCGCGCCGCGCTCCGCTGCCGGATCATCGCCTGTGCGAGGACCACGGCCTGCTGTAGCTGGAAATCGGTTTCACCAGGTTTCAACGGGTCGAATTTTGGGAACCCTTCCGGCGGTTTGTCCGGAATTTGTTTGGCGATCGGCGGCAGGTCGGTCCGCGGCGGCAGGATCTGCGCGGGCGTGCCCCCGCTGTTGCTCAGAACACGATTATAGTCGGATTCCCGCTCCAGCCCGAAGCTGGCGGGCCCTTCGCGGGAATCCTTCACCAACACATCCGGGATGATCCCGGTCGCCTGAATGGAGCGGCCCGACGGCGTGTAGTACCGCGCGGTGGTCAAACGCATCGCGCCGCCGCCCGGCAGCGGGATCACGGTTTGCACCGAGCCTTTACCGAAGCTTTTCGTCCCAATCAGCACCGCGCGCCGATGATCCTGTAGCGCGCCCGCGACGATCTCCGAGGCCGAGGCCGAGCCGCCATTGATCAGCACGACCAGCGGTATGCCGTTAATGATATCGCTGCCGCGGGCATCCCAGCGCTGGCTGTCCTCGGTATGCCGCGCCCGGGTGGAGACAATCTCGCCCTGCTCGACAAAGGCCGAGGAAACGGCGATGGCCTGGTCCAGCAGCCCGCCAGGATCGTTTCGTAGATCCAGAATCATGCCGCGCAGATTCCCGCCAGCCTGCGCCCGCAGCGCTTTGACGGCCGCGCGCAGCCCGGCGTCGGCCTTTTCGGTGAACTGCGACAGGCGCACGTAGCCGATATTGTCCGCCTCCATCCGCGACTTGACGACCCGGATCTTGATGATCTCCCGGATCACCGCGATTTCCAGGGGCTTATCGGCCCCCTCCCGTTTGATCGTCAGCACGATGCGGGAATTGGGGATGCCGCGCATGCGGTCCACCGCTTCGTTCAGCGACAGACCAAGAACGGTCTTGCCATCGAGCGCGGTGATAATGTCGCCGGACTTGATCCCGGCACGGTACGCCGGCGTGTCGTCAATCGGCGAGACAACCTTTATGAGGCCCTTTTCCTCGGTCACTTCCAGGCCAAGGCCACCGAACTCGCCCTTGGTCTGAACCTGCATGTCCTTGAACGCCTTGGCGTTCATGTAGGAGCTATGCGGATCGAGTCCCGTCAGCATGCCGTTGATGGCGTTTTCCAGGACTTCCTTGTCACTGACCGGATCGACGAATTCAGCGCGGACACGCTCGAATACATCGCCGAAGACTTTCAGGAACTGGCTTGCCTCGGCGCGGGAATGGTCCTGCGCGACAGCCCGGCCAAGGACGCTGGCGGTCGGCCCGATGGCGACACCGGCGAGAAACGCCGCGCCCAACAACAGGCCATTACGGAAACGCGGCTGGCGGAAGTTCATGCTCTCTACCCCTCTGGCCCCGTGGTCTTCTGACGCGACCGGCCGTCAGTCGCATTTCCCTGGGCCGGCCGGCCGGCCGCACGGGTATCACACAAGACTCGTGTCGGCATCTTTTCGCGCGGTGTGGTAGGTAGCGTCCAGCACTCATTTCAAGTGAGGGCGAATCCTGACCAATCGTTTACGATTCCCAGTTCAATTCGAGACCCCATCCCATGAGCCCGACGCACCTCAACCTGGCGCCCGGACCCAGGGCGCCGGGTTCACCGGGCGTCCACCTTTGCGAAGTTCAAGATATAGCACCGGAGGCCCGACAGCGGCCGGATCCGACCCGGCGGTCTCGACGGCCGCCCGCATCGTACCGATCGAATCTCCGCTGTGGATCGGCCGGCCGGGGGCGACGGCGATCTGGTCCATGCCGCTCAACACCGCGTGATACCCGCCGCCGCAATCGATGATGACCAGAAGGCCGTAGCCGCGGAACGGCTCGGCGAAAGCAATCGTCCCCCCACACGGCGCCACGACCTGGGCGCCAGGTTCGGTTTGCCAGGACTGACCGGTCGCCGGTTCCCCATCTTCCGGATCGCCCCAGCCCCGCAGCAGCGAACCCGCGACCGGCATCGTCAGTTGACCAGACGGTTTCGCGTCGGCGGCGAGTGTCCCCGCCCCGGCCGGGCGCCCCATTGCCGCCTGCCGCAGCCGCGCGGCTTCCAGCGCGATCACCTTCTGATCGCGTTCGGCCCGCAGCACGTCTTCGCGCGCCCGAACGTCTTCCAGGCGGCGCTGGGTTTCCAGGATCTGGAGCATGTCTCGTAGGTTTTTCGCGCGCGCCGCCTCCGCCGCGACACGGCGGGCAGCCAAGGCGGCCTCCTGCTCGGCGGCTTCGCGTTGCGCCCTGGTGGCGGCAAGCTGGCGCCCCAACACGTCCGCCTCATGCGCGCGCGCCGCTTTGGCCGCCGCCAGCCGGGGAGCCGCCTCCGCCGTGGCACGTGACGCGGCCTCCAACGCCGCCCGGTCCTCGGCCAACGCGCCACCCTCGGCCACCGCCTGGCGGGCGAGATACCGGATGATAATCAGACCACGCACCGTGTCCTCGGGCGAAAGCGGCGAACTGAGCAGTGTCTCGAGGGGATGTTCCGACATCCGGAGCATCACCGGGATGAGCCTCAGCAACAGCGCCTCGCGCTTGTCGATGCGCGCCTGCGCCTCGGCGCGCGCCTGCTCCAGGGTCAGCATGTACGCGGACACGTCGTTCACCGCTGTCTCTGCGCGTTTCAGCCGTTCGAACGCCGCCGCCTGCGCCACCGTCAGGCGTTTTTCATCGGCCAGCGCCCGCGCCAGGTTCGCGATCGCCTCCCGTTGGGTCTCCGCCTCGGCGGCACGGACCCGCTCGGCATCCTCGACCTGACCGCGAGCGGTTGCTTCTCTGTCCGTTGACGGTGCGGTACCCGGGCCCGGACCGCTTTGGGCCGTCAGGAACACCAGCAAAACAAGGAGGCTACTCCGCCGCGCGCTTCGCATTGGCCTGGAGGATCGAGTGGCCGGTCATTTCTGCCGGGACAGTCAGGCCCATCAATTCCAGCAGCGTGGGTGCCAGATCGGACAACCGCCCGTTCCGGACGGCGGCGCCTGGCCCATTCATGACCACGACCGGGACCGGGTTCGTGGTGTGCGCGGTGTGGGGGCCGCCTGTGTCAGGGTCCTTCATCATCTCGCAATTGCCGTGATCCGCGGACACCACCAAGGCGCCGCCAACACGCTTCAACGCGGCGGCAATGCGCCCAAGTCCGGTGTCAACCGCCTCGACGGCACGGATCGCGGCGGGCAGGCTGCCAGTGTGGCCGACCATATCGGGATTGGCATAGTTCAGGACGATCAGGTCGTACTTACCACAGCCGATCGCCTCGACAGCGCGATCCGTCAGCTCGGCCGCGGACATTTCCGGCTGCAGGTCGTAAGTCGCGACTTTCGGAGACGGGATCAGAATGCGGTCCTCGCCCGGGAAGGGCGTTTCCTGACCGCCGTTCAGGAAATAGGTGACGTGAGCGAATTTTTCCGTTTCCGCCATGCGGAGCTGCGTTTTCCCGGCGGCGGAGGCAACCGCGCCCAGGATGTTGACCAGCGGCTCGGCGTCGAAGAGCCAGGTCATGAAGGGGGCCAGCGCATCCGAGTAACGGGTCAGGCCCACCGCGGCGGCGAATTTCACCGGCTTCCGGCGCGGGAACCCATCGAACGCCGGATCCAGCATCGCCGTCAGGATCTCCCGCGCCCGGTCGGCGCGGAAGTTGAAGCACAGGATCGCGTCGCCGTCCTTCATCCCGGCGTAATCGCCGATGACCGAGGGCGGAATGAACTCGTCGAATTTGCCTGACTCATACGCCGCCTGGATCGCTTTGGCCGGATCGCCGTGGCGCGCGCCCTGGCCCTCCATCATCGCGCCATAAGCCTGGGCGACCCGATCCCATCTTTTGTCGCGGTCCATCGCGAAGTAGCGGCCAATAACGGTGGCGATCTTCACATCGGCCGGCAGCGCGGCCCGAAGCCGCGAAAGATCCCCCTGGGCAGACTGCGGCGGCGTGTCGCGTCCGTCGGTGAAGGCATGTACGATGGCCGGAATCCCGGCCTTGCTGAGATGTTGGGCCAGACCCGCCGCGTGGTCCTGATGCGAATGCACGCCGCCCGGGGACACCAGCCCCATCAGATGGCACGTGCCGCCGGTCCGTTTCAGCACCGCGACCAGCTCGACGAACGCCGGCAGGGTCGCGATCGAGCCATCCTCGACCGCGTCGCCGATCCGCACGAGCTCCTGCTTGATGACCCGTCCTGCCCCGATGGTCAGGTGCCCGACCTCGGAGTTGCCCATCTGGCCGTCCGGCAGGCCGACATCGCGTCCGGAGGTGATCAGAAACGCATGCGGATTGCCGGACCAAAGGGCCGCGAAGTTCGGCGCTTTGGCGAGTCGGATCGCATTGTCCTCCGGCGCCTCCCGCCAGCCGAAGCCGTCGAGGATCACCAGCATCACGGGTCTGCCAGGCATTGTCGGGGATGCTCCGTGGGGGGACTCGGGGTGCGTGTTTTATCCTGTGAGCGGGTGCTTTCCCAGGGGGTTGATGAAAAGCCGTCATCCTCCGCCGGCGTGGGGAATGTGCGGACCGGGTTCCATCGTGCTAACCATGCCCCAAGGCCGGCGGCGGGTTGAAACCGCATAACCCGCGAACGGCCGGCGCAGGGGGAATGATCGACGATGAATCAATGGTGTAAACTGGCCGCCGCGGCTTTCATTGCCGTGGTTGCAAGCGGCCTGGGCCCGGTGGCGGCACAGACCAAGCCGGAAGGCGAGATGCGTTGGGCACTCTATGTGACCATCGCCCCCACCTGGTTCGATCCTGGCGAGGCCTCCCCGGGTGTCCTCACGCCGTTTTGGATTCTGTACGCGATGCACGACGCCCTGGTAAAGCCGATGCCTGGGCAGCGCATGGCGCCGAGCCTCGCGGAATCCTGGACCGTCAGCGAAGATTTGCGAGTTTATGAATTCACCTTGCGCCCGGGCCTTAAATTCCACAACGGCGACGCGTTCACGGCCGAGGACGTGCAATACAGCTTCCAGCGCGCGAAAGGTTCGCTGATACACCAGAAAGTCAAAGAGGTGGCGATCGTCGATCCCACCCACGTGCGGTTCGTTCTGCATGAGCCATGGCCGGATTTCATGACATTTTACGGCACGCTGGTGAGCGCGGCCGGTTGGATCGTGCCGAAGAACTACATGGAGAAGGTCGGCCTCGCCGGCTTCAAGCGCCATCCGATCGGCCTGGGACCCTATAAATTTGTCAGCAGCACCCCGGGTGTCGATTTGGTGATGGAGGCGTACGACGGTTTCTGGCGCAAGACTCCATCGGTGAAACGAATCGTGTTCATGAGCATACCCGAGGCGACCACGCGCCTCGCCATGCTGATGCGCGGCGAAGTCGACGTGGCTTATTTGCTGGATGCGTCGCTCGCCGAATCGGTCAAACGCGACCCGAAACTGAAGCTCGCGTTTTCCGGCGGCATCGGGACCGCATATCTCGATTTTCTTGACATGTGGGATCCGAAATCGCCCTGGGCTGACCAGCGTGTGCGCCTCGCCGCGAGTCTCGCGATCGACCGCAAAACGATCAGCGAGGTGGAAACGCTCGGTGCCTCGCCGCCCAATGGCAACATCGTGCCGCCGGGCTTCGAATTCGCGTTGAAGATCGCGGCCGATCCGTACGATCCCGCGCGGGCGAAGCAACTGCTCGCGGAAGCAGGATATCCGAATGGGTTCGACGCGGGCGATCTGTATCCCTGGCCGCCTTACTTCACCACGGGCGAGGCGGTGACGAGCTATCTCGGCGCCGTCGGCATCAAGACACGCGTGCGCACAATGGAGCGGGCCGCGTTCTACGCCGCGCTCGCGACGAAAAAGCTGAAGGGGCTGTGCGTTTGCGTCAACGCGGTTTACGGCAACGCGGCGTCGCGGCTGTCGGAGACGGTTCCGCCGGAGGGGGTGTACGCCTATGGCTCTTTCCCCGACATTGAAGCAATTTACAAGCAGCAGGCCACCGAGACCAACGTCGCGAAGCGGGAGGCGATGCTGCATCAGATCCAACAAACGTTGCACGAGCGGCGCCGGTTCGCGCCGATCTATGACTACATCTGGGCCAGCGGCATCGGGCCGCGAGTTGAAGATCCGTCGTTGATGGCGATCGATCCCTATCCGTGGTCGACGCCGTTGGAGGACGTCCGGTTGAAGAAGCCGTGAGGTGTGGCGGAAGGACGATTGGACCAGGATGAGGAGGAGAGCCGAGTCTACCTTGACACTTGCCGATTTCGTTCCGATGGCATATTCGGCCAATGAGTTCCTGGGAAAGGAACGCGCTTTGCCAACCCGCAATGTGGTGCTGACCGAACAGCAGACGGCGATGATCGAGCGGCTGGTGCATTCCGGCCGCTACCAGAATGCCAGCGAGGTGCTACGCGACGGGCTGCGGCTGGTGCGGCGGCAGCACGCCTCACGGCGCTCCGCCAGGCAGCAAGAGTTGGACTGCAAGATTTCGCGGCCGGCCGATACCGCGGCTTCGCCGACGGTAAGGCGTTGCGTGGCCATCTGGCGGCGCGAGCCGGCAAGGTACTGGGCCGAGGTACTCCGCCGGCCGCCTGAGTGACACGCCGTCATTGGACCGTCCGGCTGTCGGACACGGCCGAAGCGGACTACGATGAAATCGTGCGCTGGACCGCCAGGCGGTTTTGCGCCTCGCAGGCTGCTCCATACGGCGATTTGCTGGACGCGACACTGGCCCGTCAGACGCGTGGTCCGACTCCTACCGGGGTACGACAGCGCGACGAGATCGGCACCGGGCTGCACACGTTGCATGTCGGGCGTCGCGGACGCCATGTTATTCTGTTCCGGGTCGGCAGCGAACCGGACAATCGACGTGTTGCGGATTTTGCACGACGCGATGGACCTCGCGCGGCATGTGCGGTGGGATGATGAGTGTCGACCTCATTTTGGCTACCCCTGGGTACTTGTGTCCCGCGGCGATACCACCACGAAAGTTGGATATTGACGTGCAAGTCACCACATTCCGTATCGTATTAGTAATGTATCGATACCGTATCTGGAACCGGCATCCAGTCGGTCCGGCCTCGGTCGAGCTGTCCTCCCGGGCCAGGCATGACGATCGATGAGGCCGGAGTTTGGCCAACAGCACCCGCCGCGCCGGCCGCTTCGCCGCGATACGTAACAAATGACCCGCGCGAACCTCGGGCGCTGGCATTCCCGGTCAACGTGCGTAAACTACCGGCGAGGCAACCCAGGAGCGGCCATCCATGTCCCTCACCCTCGACGCACCGGTGTTCACGCTGGAACCGCTTTCGCCCGTTCTGGGCGCGGCGGTCAGCGGCCTCGATTTACGCCAGCCATTGCCCGCCGAGACCAAACGCGCGGTTTACGACGCGTTCATTCGTTACCATGTGTTGTGCTTCCGCAATCAGCATCTCGACCCCGACCAGCAGATCGCATTCACCGAGCAATTCGGCACGCTGGAACGCCACATGGCGAGCAATCGCGGCACGTTCAATCCGCTCGTGCATATCGTGTCCAATCTCGGTGCGGACGGCAAACCCAGTGGGAAAGTTGCCTCCACCGGCTGGCACTCTGATAAATCGTTTCGAGCTCAGCCGTCGCTTGCGACAATTTTGCACGCCCAGGTGATGCCGCCGGAAGGTGGGGAAACGTGTTTCGCCAGCATGATCGCCGCGTACGACGCCCTGGCCGAGCGCGAGAAGGCCGAGGTGGATAATATCCGTGTCGTACACAGTTGGGAAATGTCCCGCGCGCGCATGGGCGCGAAGGCGACGCCGGAAGAAATCGCCGATGCGCCGCCGTTGACGCACCCTCTGGTGCGGATCATCCCCGAGACCGGGCGCAAGGCCTTGTTCATGGGCGAGCATGCCGCGTATTTCGAAAACCAGCCGATGGACGAAGGCCGCGCTCGGTTGGACGCTCTGACCGCCCACGCGGTGGAGGAACGGTTCGTCTACCGTCACAAATGGCGCATGGGCGACATGTTGATGTGGGACAATCGCTGTCTGCTGCACCGGGCGAACCCGAATTTCGATGCCGCGCTGCATCCGCGCGTGTTGCACCGGACGTGTTTGCGGGGCTCGGCGCCAGCCTGAACCTTGACCGGGAAACCCATACGGTCTGTCATGTCCTGAATGAAGAGTCCCAAGGAGCAAACCGATGCATGATACGGTGATCAGAGGCGGCACCATTATCGATGGTTCCGGCGATCCCGCCTATACCGGCGACGTTGCGTTGAAAGACGGCAAGATCGCCCAGGTTGGCGGGAAGGCCGGTCCCGGCACGCGGGAGATCGAGGCGAATGGTTTGCTGGTAACACCGGGCTGGGTCGATGTGCATACGCACTACGATGGCCAGGCGACCTGGGACGCCGAGCTCGCGCCGTCGTCGTGGCACGGTGTCAGCACCGTGCTGTTCGGTAATTGCGGTGTCGGCTTCGCGCCCGTTCGCAAGCAGGATCATTCCGCTCTGATCGGCATGATGGAATCGATCGAGGAAATCCCCGGTATCGCGTTGGCCGATGGGCTGAAATGGAACTGGGAAACCTTCCCCGAATATCTCGACGCGCTGGAACAGAAGCCGCGCGCGATCGATATCGCCGCGCAAATCCCGCATCACCCGTTGCGCGTTTATGTCATGGGCGAGCGCGCGGTGCGGCGTGAAAAGGCCACCGGCGACGACATTCAGCAGATGCGCGACGCGGTGCGTCAGGGTTTGAAGGCCGGCGCGTTCGGCTTCACGACGTCCCGCACCAATTCGCATAAGACTCCCGAAGGCGAAATGGTTCCAGGCCGGTATTCGGAGGTCGAGGAACTGTTGGGCATTGGCACGGCGTTCAACGGACTCAATCACGGCGCCTTCGGTGTGAACAGCGATTTCGACGATGAGACGGAAGAGCTGAAATGGATGACGAAGTTCGGCAAGGAGAGCGGGCGTCCCGTCTGGTTCCTGCTGACCGATCGTCCCACCGACCTGACCCGCTGGCAGCGGCTGATGGCCGGCGTGCATCAGGCGCGGATCGATGGCGCGCATGTTACCGCGCAGATCGCGGGCCGCCCCGTCGGCGTGTTGCTGGGGATCGATACGGCTCTCAATCCGTTCTCCATCCGTCCCAGTTATCAGGCGTTGTTGCAACTTCCGGTCGCGGAACGGATCAAGCGCCTGCGGGATCCGGCTTTCCGCGCCCAGGTGTTGAATGAGGCGCCGTCGCCCGAGTTGCTGAACCGGCTGTCGCAGTTCCGTCAGCGCCTCACCACCAGTTGGCACCGCATGTTCCCGATGGCCAACCCGCCAAATTATGAGCCGGAGGAAAAGGACAGCGTCGCCGCCATCGCCGCGCGGTCGAATCACTCGCCTGATGAGGTCGCGTACGATTATCTCGCGGGCGGCGCCGACCGGTTCCTGTTCTTCCCGATCGTTGGTTACAATGAGGACAATCTCGACATCATCCACACGATGCTGACGGATGAAACGACCCTGCTTGGGCTTTCGGATGGCGGCGCGCATTGCTCGTCGATCGTCGATGCTTCGGTGCCGAGTTGGATGTTGATCCATTGGGGCCGTGACCGCAGCCGTGGGCCGAAAATCGCGCTGGAACGGCTGGTGAAGCGTCAGACCGGCGACACCGCGCGGTTCTTCGGGTTCCACGACCGCGGACTGCTGCGGGAAGGAATGAAGGCCGACGTCAACGTCATCGACCACCAGCGGCTGCAACTGCACATCCCCGAGGTTCGCTACGATCTGCCGATGAACGGGCGGCGGCTGGTGCAACGGGTCGACGGGTACAAGAACACGTTCGTTTCGGGCGTCTCGACGTTCGAGGACGGGCAGTACACCGGCGCAACCGCGGGCCGTCTGGTGCGCGCGCGCTGAGTCTGGCGCGACGTTCCGTCCGTCACGGCTCATCCGTCGTGGCCCGGCTCGTCCGGGCCACCCGGACCGGTACCGTACAGAATCGAATGGTCTCATCGCGACAAATGCACAACGGGGTGGCGACACCCCGTTTTCGTTGATTGAATCAGGAGATTCCCATGGAAAAGCGCCAACTCGGCCGGTCCTCGCTGCATGTTTATCCGATCACCTTCGGCGGTAACGTCTTCGGTTGGACCGCCGATGAGGCGATGTCGTTCAAGCTGCTGGATGCGTTCGTCGCCGCCGGTTTCAATTTCATCGATTCCGCGGATGTGTATTCCCGTTGGCACCCCGGCAACCAGGGCGGCGAGTCCGAGGTCATCATCGGCAACTGGCTGCAAGCCCGCGGCGGCCGCGACAAGGTGATCATCGCGACGAAGCTCGGGATCGAGATGGCGCCGGGCAAAAAGGGCTTGTCGCGCAAATACATGATGCAGGCAGTTGAGGACTCGTTACGGCGCATGAAAACCGATTACATGGATCTGTACCAGTCGCATCGCGACGACCCCGACACGCCGATCGAGGAAACATTGTCCGCCTACGCCGATCTGATCGAACAGGGCAAGGTGCGGGAAATCGGCGCGTCCAACTTCTCCGCCGCGCGGCTGAGCGAATCGTTAAAGATCAGCACCGAAAAAGGCCTGCCGCGGTATCAAAGCCTGCAACCGCGATACAGCCTGGTGGAACGTGCGGAGTTCGAAGGGCCGATAGAAGACGTTTGCGTGAAGGAGAATACCGGCGTCATCGGATTTTACTCCCTGGCGAGCGGCTTCCTGACCGGCAAGTACCGGTCCAAAGCGGACATGGAGGGGCGCGCTCGCGGTCCTCGCGTGGCGAAGTACCTGAATGACTACGGGTTCGGTGTGATCGCGGCGTTGGACGACGTGGCGAAACGCCACAACGCCAAACCGGTGCAGGTCGCGATGGCCTGGCTGATGGCGCGCCCGAGCGTGACGGCCCCGATCGCGAGCGCCACGGACCTGGGTCAGCTTTCCGAACTACTGAAATCCGCGGAGATCAAGCTGGACGCGGCTTCGATCCAGCAGATCGACGCCGCCAGCAAGCCGCGCTGAATTGTCGCGGATCATCGCCGTACCAGGGGACGCGCGGCATTCAAGACGCCATCAATCGTCATCTCCATGCCAGGCATGGAGATGACGTGACAACCCTCCCCGATTTATTACGCGATGACCTCGATCTGGTTTTCATCGGGATCAACCCGTCGCTTTTCTCGGTCGCCCAGGCACACTATTTCGCCCGCAAGACCAATCGCTTCTGGCCGTGTTTCTCGCGCTCCATCCTGAGCGAACCGGCACGCCGAGCGCTTGGTGTCGACCGGCTCGAACCCGCGCATGACGCGGCGTTGCTGGATCACGGCATCGGCTTCACCGACGTCGTCAAACGCCCCACCGCGCGGGCCGGCGAACTCACTGCCGCGGAATTCGCCGCCGGCGTGCGCGATCTGGCGGCAAAACTGGAAACGTTCCGCCCACGCATCGCCTGCTTCCACGGCATGATGGGCTACCGGCCCTTTCTGCGTGTCCACACTCCCGAGGCCGAAAAGCCCAGTCTCGGCGAGCAGCCGATCCGCCTTGGCGAAACCCGATTGTTCGTCATTCCCAACCCAAGTCCGGCCAACGCGCACGCGTCCCCCGAGGTGCAGACAGCCTGGTACGACCGCCTTGCGACAGCCGCCCGCGCCACTTATCTCACCGTCCTTAAAGATTGACCTACCGGCCTCTCTACCGTCATGGCCCGGCTTGTCCGGGCCATGACGGTGGGGGATGGGGGACGGGCCGTGAGTCAGAGCTTAAACGCGCTGGTATCAGTCACGCCGTGGCACTGGGCCGCGCCTTCATCCTTCCATACCACGCCAGGATGTTCTTATTGTTCTCGTTCAGCGGTTGCTTAATTCCGGCGAAGAAATCGAGGAACACGAAAAGCAGGATATCCGCCAGCGTCAGTCTCTCGCCACAGATGAACGACCGGCCACCAATCAATCCGTCAAGCCATGTCAGTTCTTCCTGCGCGGTCGCCTTGAGATCGGCGGCGGCGGCGGGAATACAATGGATCCGGTTTTCGAACATCTTCAGACCTTCGTCGTAACGAAATCCGTTCGCCATCGGCTCCAGGATATGCAGGTCGATGCGCCGCGCCCACATGCGGGTCTCCGCCCGCTCTTCCGCCGTTTTGCCGATCAGCGTGGTGCCCGCGGGCCCGATTTCGTCGAGGTATTCGCAGATGGCCGTGATCTCGGCGATGACCTGACCATTGTCCAGCGCCAGCGCTGGGCATTGGCCCGAGGGGTTCTTGGACAGGAACGGCTCGCGCCGGTTCTCACCGCCACGCAAATCGACGGTTTCGGTCGGGATACCGCTGATCCCCCGTTCCGCCATGAAAACCCGCACCACTTTTGGGTTCGGTCCCATTGAGTCGAAAAACAACATCGCGCGCCTCCCTGACGACGCCGGCCCGCGCCGGATGAAACGTTCAAACCATCATCCGGACGCGGGCGCAAGCGGCAGGCTGCAAACCCCTGGCCAGGGCAAGAACAACCGCCGTCGTATTGCAATTCCGCGCGAAAAATCGGAATATCCGCGCGGAAATCCGCCGCGACGCGCGGGACCGGTTCACCAGGGGAGACATGAGATGACCGAGATCGTTACCCTCGACGGGACCCGTGCCAACCTGAGCGCACCCGAAATATCCGGATTACGGGATAAAATTCGCGGCCGGGTGGTCCTGGCAGGCGACACCGATTACGAAGCGGCGCGACGGGTCTGGAACGGCAATGTCGATCGCCGCCCGGCTTTGATCGCGCGCTGCGCCGGTATCGCGGACGTGCAAAACGCGGTCCGATTCGCCAGCACGCACGGACTGTTGGTCTCCGTTCGCGGCGGCGGGCACAGCGCGCCCGGCTACGGGACCAATGATGGCGGAATGGTCATCGACCTGTCGCCGATGAAGGCCGTCAATGTCGATCCGGCGCGCCGCGTCGCCCGCGCCGAAGGCGGCGTCTTGTGGGGCGAGTTCGACGCGGAGACCCAGGTCCATGGCCTCGCGACAACCGGTGGCACCGTTTCGAACACCGGCGTCGCCGGTCTCACCCTTGGCGGCGGCCTGGGTTGGCTCATGGGCAAGTACGGCGCGTCAGTAGACAATCTGATCGCGGCGGATGTGGTCACCGCCGATGGCCAGGTCCGCCATGCCAGCGCGACCGAGAACCCCGACCTGTTCTGGGCTCTGCGCGGCGGCGGCGGCAATTTCGGCGTTGTCACCGCGCTCAGATTTCGCTTGCATCCGGTGACCCAGGTTCTCGGCGGGCTGGTGCTTCACCCGTTGGAGCGGGCCGCGGATATGCTGCGTTTCTATCGTGATTTCTGCCCGGCCCTCCCAGATGAGGCCGAAGCCTATGCCGCGCTACTGACCTCGCCCGACGGAATCCCGATGGCGGGAATGCTTCTGGGCTATAACGGACCGATCGAAGACGGCGAACGCATCCTCGCGCCCGCTCGCAAGTGGGGCCGGCCGGCCGCCGATCTGGTGGCGCCCATGCCTTACAACGCCCGCCAATCCATGCTCGACGCGCCCAACGCCGAACATGGGCTTCATCGTTACTGGCGTTCGGCATTTACCGAGCAGATTTCGGACGACCTGATCAAGATCGTGGTGGAAGGCGCCCACCGTTTCAGTTCGCCGTTAAGCGCCCTGTTCTTTTTCTATCTTCACGGCGCCCTCACACGCGTCCCCGCGAATGAGACCGCTTTCGGAGCGCGACGGGCGCAATGGGACTTCGATGCCATCGGGCAATGGACCGACGGATCGGAAAGTGCCTCGCATATCGCGTGGGTACGGGAAATATGGAGACAATTGGAGCCGCATCTGCAAGGCAGCGCTTACATCAACCACATCGCCGCCGATGACCAACCGGAGAAAGTCCGCGCCTCATTCGGCGAAAACCATCAGCGGCTGCGCGCGATCAAAGCGAAATACGACAAGGCGAATTTGTTCCGCGTCAATTCTAACATTCCGCCAGCGTAGCGGAGCTCGTCCCTTTCGGACCTACCCCTTTTTCTTGGGGAGACTGACCTGCGGTGAGATGCCTTTCGGCGAGAGAATTGACGCCGTCGCGCCACCCTCCGGCTTCTTGGTCTTTGGCTTTTTCGGTTCTCGATTGCCCCGGTTCATTCCCTTGGCCATCATTCCCTCCTGTGCGAATTGCCGGCACGGTGTTCAGACAGCCGCCCGCGAAGCGAGTTCCGCGGAAATGCGGCGAAACAAGCGCGGCAAAGATGTTGGCGGCACACGGCATCGAACCGATGCGTCATGCCACCAATCCATCCCAAAACCTCACCAGGCGAAAGGCGCGGCCCGAGGGCCCCGTCAACGCCCGGCCAGCCCAGACTCAGGGGTGAACTTTGAGGTTGTCCGCGGACATCTTGCCGCTCTTGCGGTCGGAAACCAGCTCGAAGTCCAGCTTCTGGCCCTCGCGCAGGTCACGCAGGCCCGCGCGCTCCACGGCGCTGATATGAACGAATGCGTCCGGCCCACCCTGATCGGGTGCGATGAAGCCGAAGCCCTTTTGGGTATTGAACCACTTGACGGTCCCAGTAGGCATGAGAAGCCCTTTCAGAAAACATAGGTTTGCTCACCGGCAACATAGCCGGGTGTCGAATTCGCGATTTCAGGAACAAAGGGTATCAACTTCGCGCGAAATTCCAAACGCGCGAGGATGAGTCATCTGACCGTCTCTCGACCGGACCGGTGTGCGCCGTTCCAACTCGAATTACAAGGTGTAAAGGTTAAGGTTCGTTCAACCTGGCCGCGAAGGTGGCAAGGCGAGGACTCACGCGACGGCTTCCGCCTCGATTTCCACAACGAAACGCGGATCCGCGAGACCGGCGACAATCAACAGCGTGGATGCCGGCGCGTGATCCCCCAGGAGAGCGGACCGCGCGGCGCGCCAGGCCCCAATCAGGCCACGGTCTGTCAGGAAAACCGTGGTCTTAACGATATTGGTCACCGTCATCGCGTTCGCCTCCAGCACCGCCCGGAGATTGGCCAGCGCCTGATCGATCTGACCGCCGCCTGTGTCCGGCACCGTTCCGTCCAGCGCCATGCCGATCTGACCCGAAATCACCAGCCGCCGCTCGGCGTTCCTGATCTCGATCGCGTGAGTATAGCCAATCGGTTGACGGACGGTTTCCGGGTTGCTGCGCGCGATGGTGACGGCCATGGGACTCTCCCTTTGCCTGATTACCGCGCGAGCCACGCCCGCACGGCCGACCTGATAAAGCCCGAATCCACGGGGTTAAGCACCGGATTCCCCGCCCGATGCCCCCAAATGCTAGGAATCGGCCGCAGTGCCACCTGGGCCAGGAACGGCAGCTCGGCCTCATTGTCGGCGACCCGGAAATAAAGGTCGGTTTCACTGGGCATCAGCAGCACCTTGGCCTGGATGGCGCGCAGTGCCCGTTCCAGATCGCCATCGAACATCTCGTTCGCACTGATATCCGCCGCGTCCCAGGTCAGCAACTGGGCGTAGAGGTTGGCGGCCGGTGAGGCGTCGAAACGGTCCTCCCAATCCGTGCGCAGGAAGGTGTCAAGATCCGGGGCGCCGGCATTGGGATTGGAACTCCAGGACAGATGCAGATTGGCCCGGTAGAAATCCTGGCTGAGCGCCCAAGCGGCATAGATGCGGCCGAAAGCGCGTTTGGCGGCGCGGGGTTCGGCGGAAAACCGGCCATTGCCGATATGTTGCGGCGCGGCCTCCAACGTCGCCATCAGGGAGCGGAGGAACACCTGATTGTGGACCGACGTGCGGGATACGCCGCAATTCACGACGATCCGCTCGACGGCATCGGGAAACAGCGAAGCCCAATGGTAAGCCTGCAAGGCGCCCATGGACCAGCCATAGACGCAGGCGACGCGATCGATGCCGAACACGTCCGACAAAGCCCGCCTCTGGGCCTCGACATTGTCGCGCACGGTCACCAGCGCCGGATAATCCGGTGTGTTCGACGGCGAGGACGACAAGCCGTTGCCGAACTGATCGACGATGACAATGAAATACCGGGTTGGGTCGAGCACGCCTTCCGGGCCGATCAACCACTCCAGGTCCGGGTGCCGCGCGCCATAGCTGGTCGGGTAAACGATGACATTGTCCTTCGCCGCCGACAGCGTGCCATGCGCTTTCCAGGAAAGCAGCGTGTCCGGCATGATGGCGTGGGAGCGCAGCACGATGTCGCCGCCGCGCCAGATGCCTTGTTGGGTCGGCCAGGTCATCTAGTATTGTCCTCCGGCTTCGGTCCTGATCGTCGCGGATGCATGGGCAGGTCGCAAGCGGTATCGACGTCGCGCAGCATCCGCGTGCGCGCGACGCGCCGGCCGCGGAAGTTTCGCAGCGTATCGGCAAGCGCGTGCTCAGTAGACCAGCGCGCCTTGACAAAAGGTTGCGAAGGACGCCTCGGGCCAAGTGCCACAAGCCAGTAGCCGCCATCCTCAGCAGGCCCGAACACGGCGTCATGGCAGCCAAGCGCGCGAAACGCGGTGCTGAGGTCGGCGGCCCTGGCATCCGGAATGTCGCTGCCGACGATGGCGACCTTGCCTTTGAGAAACTTCCTGCACGCGGCATGCATCCGCTGTCCGATATCGCCCATGCCCTGCCCGACGCGCGCGACCCTCACCGGTAGCCTGTCTTTGGCGCCGTCCGGGGTCAGCGCCAGCACGGTCCGGAACCGCCGGTCGCGCAGCAGGCCGCGCAAGAGATGGCTCAACGTATCCCGATGAAACCGCAGCGCGGCGCGATCGCCGATATCCCGCGCGAGGCGCCGCTTCACGGTGCCCAACCGTGGCGCGCGGGCGAACACGACGACGGTATCCCTCATCCGTACAGACGCGCGATCCGGGCCGGAGGCACGCCCAAATGCCACAGCGACAGACATATAAGATTACGGCACGACCGGCGGTACCATCCCTCCCGCTCCCATTTCGCGGCCGAGGTCACGGCTTTCGCGTTCAACCCGATCAGGCGGCGGGAGCCCAGACGGTGGACGAGATCGACGTCCTCCATAAGTGGAAGCGGTCGCATGCCGCCCACTTTGGCCAAAAGGTCGCGATGGAACAGCAGCCCCTGGTCGCCATAGGGAAGCGCGAACACCCGGCACCGCCATGCGACAAGCCGTTCCAACCTCCGGGCACGTCCGGCATCGCTATCCAAAGCAAAGCGGAAATACGCGGCTTTGCCCGGATGCGCGCGCATATGGGTCTCGGCCTCGGCCCGCCAGTCCGGTGTCAGGCGCGTGTCGGCGTGCAGCAAGAGCAACCAATCCTCGGTTGCCGCCGCGATCCCGGTCGCGAGCTGCTGCCCCCTGCCCCGGACCGAGGTCACGATCCGTGCCCCCGCGCCATGGGCGATGGCCGCCGTGTCGTCGGCGCTGCCGCCATCGGCGACAATGACCTCCCGCACGTCTCCGAGAGCGATCAGCGTGGCGGGCAGGGTCGCGGCGGCATCGAGGGTGGGGATGACAACGGATATTTTCATGTTTTGTTCTTGACGGCCGGTTCGATGTTGGCGATGGTGAATGCGAACACACAGGGAACGGATCATGCCCGAACTCGCCGAACCAGACAAGGATGCCCTCAACGCCATGAACCGGGCCGGTATGCCGGAACCCGAGCCCACGTCGCGCCAGCCGTCCGGCCTTCGCCGCGGACGGGGCGCGGTGACGAACCCGGCGGTCCGGTTCGAGTCCTCGGTCGTCAGCCCGTTCGACGACGGATGGGATACAATGAACGGCGAGATCGAGGAGCTACCGAAGCTCGCCACCACGCTGATCAAGGACGCGACGAAGTCGGTGATCGCGTATAACGCGTCGCCCGATCTGGGGTTCGACCGGGCCGTGAACCCGTATCGTGGCTGCGAGCACGGCTGCGTTTATTGTTACGCTCGTCCGACCCACGCCTATCTCGGTTATTCGCTGGGCCTGGATTTCGAAACCAAGCTGATCTTCAAGCCAGAGGTCGGGACGCTGCTGGAGAAGGAGCTGCGCAAACCCAGCTACGTGCCGAGGGTGATGGCTCTGGGCTCGAACACCGATCCCTATCAACCGGTGGAAAGGACGCTGAAGCTGACCCGGACCGTTCTGGAGGTCCTGGACAAATTCAATCATCCGGTCGGGATCGTGACGAAATCCGCCGGCGTGCTGCGCGACCTGGACATCCTGTCGTCGATGGCGAAACGAAGCCTGGTGCGGGTTTACTTATCGGTGACGACGCTGGACCCAAGACTGGCACGCGTGATGGAACCTCGCGCTGCCACGCCCGCGCGGCGGCTGCACGCGATCGAGGAACTCACCCGAGCGGGCGTCCCGGCCGGCATTCTGACCGCGCCGATGATTCCTGGGCTGAACGATGCGGAGATGGAGAAGCTGCTGGAAGCGGGCGCCCGCGCCGGCGCGCGGCACGCCTCGTTCATTCTGCTGCGGCTGCCGCACGAACTACGGGAGATTTTCGAGGCCTGGCTGAACGAACATTTTCCCGATAGGGCGAAGCACGTTCTCAACCTGATCCGCGACACGCGGGCGGGCGCGCTGAACGACTCGCGATTTGGGCACCGGTTCTCTGGTCAGGGGCCTTATGCGGATTTGCTGTCGCGGCGTTTCGCTCGCGCGGTGCGGCAATGGGGTCTCGATGAGGCGCGTCAGGGCCTCGACTGTTCTCAGTTCGCGGTTCCCGGGCAATTACAGGCAAAACAGGACGTACAGATGTCGTTGTTTTAGGATGGCGCGAGGTTTGGGTTTTCCAGACCTCGCGGCCCGCCCTTTGATACTTTCGGACGCAGGCCCCGCTTCAAGCCGGGGCGAACATATTTTCTGGTAATAGGCGGGCGAGGTGAAGTCGGACCGCGAGTCAGGGTGCCGCCAGGAACTGACGAGGTTGGTGCAGTTCTGTGCTTGCAGGAACCCGACAAGGACGATCTGGCGCATCGTTTCGCTCCCCCGGTTGCTCGGTGGGCGCATTGGACGCCGGAGCCGGCGGGGACCGTCATTGATGCAGGTCAAAGCGGGGCCGTCCCTCTGGGCGGGGCCTCTACCCGGCCGATTTCAACCCGGCGCGAAACTGTTTCGCCAACGCCCGGTAAACCTCGGCGTTGCGATCGAAACCTTTCCGCTCTTCATCGCTCATCACGCGCCTGAACTTCGCCGGCGAGCCAACCCAAAGCTCATTCGGGCCAATGACTTTCCCGGGCGTCAGCAATCCGCCGGCGCCAAGCATCCCGCCCTCCTCGATCACCGCGCCATCCAGCACGGTCGCGGCGATCCCGACAAATGCCCGGTTCTTCAACACGCATGCGTGAATCACCGCGTTGTGCCCAACGGTGACATCGTCGCCGATATGGGCGAAGAATGGGCCTGAATCGACATGGATGATCGTGCCGTCCTGGATATTGGTGCGCGCGCCAATCCGGATTTCGTTCATGTCGCCGCGAACCAGGCAGTGGAACCAGATCCCCGTCTCCGATCCGATGACGACATCGCCGATCACCGCCGCCGTTGGCGCGATGAACGCGTCGGGGGCGATGATCGGCGTTTTCCCGTCCAGCGAAAAAACCGGCCCGAACCCGCCATAATCAGGCATGAGCCATTTCCCTGGCGCCCACACCCGCGTGCAGACCCAGCATCAGGCCGATGTTCTGGACGGCGGCGCCGGACGCGCCTTTGCCGAGATTATCCAGGCGCGCGACCAGAATGGCCTGCCCGTGCTTTTGGTTGACATGCACCGACAATTCCATCCGGTCGGTGCCGTTCAGGGCCTCGGGCTCCAGCTTGCCGTCCGCCTGAGGCGGCACGACACGCACCAGATCGCAACCAGCATAACGCTGTTCCAGCACTGCCAGCAGATCGGCGCCGGTCGGCTTACCATTCAGCGTATCCAGATGCAGTGGCACCGAAACGATCATGCCCTGGCGGAAATGTCCCACCGACGGAACGAAAATCGGCCGCCGGGTCAGGCCGCCATAACGTTGCGTCTCCGGCACATGCTTATGTTCCAGATTCAACCCATACAGCTCGAATGCCGGACCGTTCGTCGTGTCATGCACCTGGATCATGGACTTGCCACCACCCGAGTAACCCGACACCGCGTTGATCGTCACCGGAAAATCCTTCGGCATGATCCCGGCGTCCACCAGCGGCCGGATCAGCCCGATCGCACCGGTCGGATAGCATCCGGGATTCGCCACGTTCCGCGCCTGCGCGATCCGGGCGTCCTGCCCCGGTTCCATCTCGGCGAAGCCATAGACCCAGGCGGGATCGACACGGTGCGCGGTGCTGGCGTCCAGCACCTTCGGCGCGGCATTGCCCAGGGAGGCGGCCATCGCGGCGGATTCCCGCGCCGCGTCGTCGGGCAGGCACAGCACGACCAGGTCCACTTCTTCCATGATCTCCCGGCGCGCGGCGGGGTCGCGGCGTCGCTCGGACGGCAGGCTCTTCAAGGTGACGGATTGCATCGCGCTCAGACGCTCACGGATCCCCAGACCCGTGGTGCCGGACTCGCCGTCGATGAAGATTTTCGCCGATATCATGAACAAGGGCTCCTTTCGCGGCGCAATTTCCTGGTTTGAGGCGCGGAATGCAAGGGCCGCGGCGGGATGGCCGCTATGCACCCGCCCCCGCGCTGAACGGTTTCAACATCGCGTTCAGCACCGCGTGCGTCGGCGTCGGCACACCCAGCTCCCGTCCCATGGCCACGACCTTCCCCGACAACCAGGGCAGTTCGATCCTGCTGCCCTTGATCAGGTCGTGCGCCATCGACGCCATCATCGCCGGCGGCAGGTTCCGTGTAGCGGCCAGGGACCGCGCAACGGCATCGCCAGGCAGCGGGATCCCCCTGGCCTTCGCGACATCGACCACCTCTTTCGTTCCGCTTTCGAACAGCGGCCAGATATCGCCGTCATCGCGCAGCTTACCGAACGGACTGCGCGAGGCCGCCGTGATCGCGCTGTTGGTCGCCAGCAGAATGAACTTCATCCACAGGTCGGTGAGGATCGTGTCGCTGTGTTCGGCATCGAATCCGGCCTTCTGGCACATCGCCAGAAACGCCTCCCCGCGCGGCAGGCGCCCGCCGGTCAGCTCGCCAAAGATCAGTTTCATGAAGGTGCCGGTTTGCCGCACCACCCCCGGCGCCTCGATCGTCGCGCTCACCTGAGCCACGCCACCCATCACCGCCTGGGCGCCCAGGATCGGGATGAGACGCTCATGCGAATCGATGCCGTTTTGCAAGGTGATGACGGCGGTGTTGGGGCCGACGACGGGCCTGATGTGCTCCCCCGCGCTTTCAACGTCCCAGAGTTTAACGCAGAACAGGACGAAATCGGCGTGACCGATGGCGGCGGGATCGTCCGTCGCCCGGGCCGGAGAGACATGCGTGTCGCCACGGCCGCCGGTGATGCGCAGGCCGTTCTCCCGCATGGCTTTCAGGTGCGCCCCCCGGGCGAGGAACCACACATCCGCTCCGGCCTTCGCCAACGCCGCGCCGAATGTTCCACCCACGCCGCCCGCGCCAATGACCGCTATTTTCATGTGTCGAAATCCTTGCCGGAAGAGAGAGACATCGTCCGCTTGAACGCGGCGAGCATCGTTCAAACGGGATCGTATTCGCGATCCTTCGAGGGGATCAGATCGTAAGGCAAGGCGAAACCCTCCATCGCCTTGATCCGGTTCGACCAGGCCAGCAGGTTCGGCCACGTCTCGATATTCAGGCCGCCTTCGGCCATGAACACCATGCGGCCCCAGCAACCGATATCGGCGATGGTCATGCTGTCGCCCACCAGCCACTGACGGCCCGCGAGCGATTTGTCGACAAAGCCCAACGCGGCCTCGGCCAGCGGACGGAAATAATCCATCACCGCCGGATCGACTTTCCGGAATCTGCTGTAATGCCGGACTTTCGCGACATTGGTGATCTGATCGGCCTCCCAGTCCAACCACTCTCGAGCGGTCCAGCGGTCCTGTTCGGTCTTACCCTCGAAATGACCGGTCGCGCCGGCGACGTAACTCAGGATCACGTTCGACTGCACGATGGTAAGGCCGCGATGACACAACACCGGCACCTTGCCGTAACGGTTGCGCGCGAGATGCTCGGGTTCGTTCTGCTTGCCGATCTTGAGGTTCACCGTGCGGAAGCTGAACGGCAGCCGCGCCAATGACAAATACAGCATCGGCTTGTAGGACGAGCTGGAGGTGAAACTCCCGTAAAGCGTCAATCGATCGTCCATTGCCGTCCTCCGTTTTGATATCGTTCAATCAATCGACGTGGCGTCTCAATCATTCAACCAAGCCTCCCTGGCACGGCGAGAATCCGCCTTGCGTGGGCCGTCCCCGGCAGCCACCCACGAGTCCCATACTATCTGTGTGCATCTGTGTTCATCTGTGTCTGAAGAATCTTTTGCCACAGATGAACACAGATGCACACAGTTGATCCGGTGGCGCGCAACCTGCCCGTTTCACGCCCAAGGCGGTCCTCCGGCTTTGCGAACCACCAGGATAACGCGTTCGCGATGAAACTGGAACACGCCGGTTGGTAACAAAAAAGGGCCGCGACATGATCGCGGCCCTTTTGTTCCGTTCCGCCACCCAGGCTCAGCGCTTGCTGAACTGGAAGCTGCGGCGGGCTTTGGCCTTACCGTATTTCTTGCGCTCGACCGCGCGAGAGTCGCGCGTCAGGAAGCCCGCGACCTTCAGAATGCCGCGAAGGTCCGGCTCGTAATACGTCAACGCGCGGCTGATGCCGTGCCGCACCGCGCCGGCCTGGCCGGACAAGCCGCCGCCATTCACGGTGCAGACGACATCGAACTGGTTGTAACGGTCCGACACAAGGAACGGTTGCGTCAGCAACATGCGCAACACCGGCCGAGCGAAATACTGCACGACGGGACGGCCGTTCACCGTGATCTCCCCCTTGCCCGGCTTAACCCACACGCGAGCCACGGACTCTTTCCGCCGGCCGGTCGCGTAGGAACGTCCCTGCGCGTCCCGCTTCGGCTCCCGCTTCGGCTGATCGGCCGCTTCCTGCGCGGCAGTGCCGCCTTGCGCGGCGGTGGCGGCCTGACGAGCGGCCAGCGCTTCTCGAAGATCGGCCAGCGTGCCGGTTTGGTTCTCTGACATCGCGCTCAGCCCCTCTTGTTCTTCGGATTGAGTGCCCCGACGTCCAGCGGCTTCGGCTGCTGGCCATCATGTGGATGCTCGGAACCGGCGTAGATGTGCAGATGCTTCATCTGGCGGCGCTGCAACGGCCCGCGGGTGATCATCCGCTCCACCGCCTTTTCCAACACGCGTTCCGGATGCTTGGAGTCCAGCCGCTGCTGGATGGTGCGCCCCTTGATCCCGCCGGCATAACCTGTGTGGTAGTAAAAAAGCTCGTTTTCCGCCTTGTTGCCGGTGATCTTCACCTTGCCGGCATTGACGACGATGACGTTGTCGCCGCCATCGACATGCGGTGTGAACTGAGGCTTGTGCTTACCGCGCAAGCGGTTGGCGATGACGACGGCGAGGCGGCCAAGCACGATGCCCTCGGCATCGATCAGCACCCAACCTTTCGTCACCTCCGCCGGTTTCAGCGATTGGGTGGTTTTGAACATGGTCAGACAGCGTCCGTTTGAATGAAGGCGCGGTTTATCGTCGGGAAAGCCCGTGCCGTCAAGGGTTTGTTTATGTGGTAATATGATACCGTATCACGATCGAACTTCTGCCGCTACGCTCACCGTGGCGGAGGTGCGACACCTCCGCCCGGGCCACACCTATTTCGGGGGCGGATTTCCGGCGGCCTTGATCGCATCGACGAGCGCTTTCAGATCCGCCGCCGACAGCGGTTCCAACTTGGCATCCACCGCCGCGAGCGCCGATTCAAGCGAGCACCTGGTGTTGAGATCGGCGATGTCACGAATCCGTTTGTGCGCGTCGTTGAGATCGGCTGGGCCGGTTGTTCCCCATTTGTCGTTCAGTTGCTTCATGGGAACAAAGTAGACGCCGTTCAACGCTCGGCCTCCGAAGCCCGCGGCCTGTTTGCCAAAGAAATCGTTGGAGACCGTCGATTTCACGCCCGAGACCGCCGCCGCCGCCGCCGCGAGGCCACGCACCGTGTTGACGGGGGTCAATACCGACGCCAGCCCTGCCAGAACGGTCGTCGCGATATCGGCTGCGCCATTCATACCAATCTGGCCCGTGAACAGATCGGCCTGCAATGCAGCGCAACTTTGCAACGATTTGATGTAGAAATCGGTGATTTTCTCCTGATATTCTGGCGAATTGGGCACCGCTTGCCCGCCCGGGTCCTGCGCCGGGAGGATCGCGGTCAGAAGCGGGGCCGTGACAGGTCTCGCGGATGTACTTGACGAAGACATGACCGCCCTGCCCATGGTATTTACAGCGGCGCAGCCGTTAAGCCCCAAAAACATAGGCTCTCATTGCGTTATTTATTGGGAAGTGTTAACCGCGAATGGCGGCTTGGGAACGGCGGTCGACACCCATGGACAACAAAGCATTCGAAGCGTGGCTGGAAGTGGTCCGGAGCCTGACCTCGGAACAGCGCCAGCAGGTGACCCG
>SHWL01000039.1 GCA_009693865.1 Acetobacteraceae bacterium
CTCTACACATTGATGCAGGTGTTTTCGGTGACAGTATTTGAAAAGGCCTCGATAGAATCTGTGATTTCTCAAACAGCTGACAGTTCCGAACATGTCATGGACGATAACCAATTGAATTTATTCAGCTATTGACCGGACAATAGTGATATATCATATGATATCTACCATGGAGGCGTCAGATGGACACGGCGAAGATTTTCTGGTCCGGCCGCTCGCAGGCGGTGCGGCTACCGAAACAGTACCGGTTCGATGCTGACGAGGTGCGCATCCGGCGCCAGGGTAACAGGGTCGTCCTGGAACCGATCCCGAGGGACTGGGCCTGGCTCGATGCGTTGCGCGCCAGAATTGGCAAATTAGATGATGACTTCGTACAAGCCACCGAGGAAGAACTCCCGATGCAGGAACGGCCCGGACCGGACGACCTTCCATGATTTTCCTGCTCGATACCGACGCGATCATCAAAATACTGAACAGCGACCCCGTCGCGATCCAACGGTTGAACCGGCATTCCGCTGTCGATATCGGTATTTCCTCGATTGTGATGTACGAATTGTGTTTCGGCGCATTCAAAGGCAGGCATGCGAAAAGAACCTTGGGCTTCATTGACGATCTGGAATTCGAAATCGCCGATTTCAATGTTGAGGACGCGCGGATGGCGGGAGAAATACGCGCGTCCCTCAATGCCGCTGGAACCCCGATCGGACCCTATGACCTCCTGATCGCCGGTCAGGCTCTGGCCAGAGATCTTACCGTTATCACCCACAAGACACGCGAATTTTCCCGGGTCAAAGATCTACGCAGCGAAGACTGGGAAATCTGACTGTCAGGCCGCCTTCGCCTCACTTGAAATCCGCACCAGCGCCTCCAGCGTGTCCCTCGCGAATTTCAGCCGCGCCATGACATCCATATCCCTTACGATCGCCAGCTTATGATCAGGCCGCAGCCGCACCAGTCCACCTTTCCCCGACAGCCAGCGTACAAGTCCAGCGGGGTTGCGGAACGCATTGGCACGGAATGAAACGACCATCCCTTTCGGTCCGGCATCGAGTTTTTCCACCCCCGCCTCACGGCACGCACGTTTCAACGCGACGACGCCCAGAAGGTTGTCGACCTCCTTCGGCATGACCCCAAAACGATCGACCAGTTCCGCCGCCATCGCCTCAGTCTCGGCATCCGAGGCCAGCGCGCCGATCCGCCGGTACAAGCCCAGACGCACGGGCAAATCGCGCACGTAATCTTCTGGGATCAGCACTGGCAGGCCCAACGAGATATTCGGCGTCCAGTCGCGGTTCTGACCGTCCCGCTTGCCCTCGCCGGCGCGAATATCGGCGACCGCGTCCTCCAGCATCTGTTGGTACAATTCGATCCCGACTTCTCGAATATGTCCGGATTGTTCGTCGCCCAGAAGATTGCCCGCGCCGCGAATGTCGAGATCGTGGGAGGCCAACGTGAAACCGGCACCCAGAGTATCCAACGTCTGCATCACCGTCAGCCGCTTCTCCGCCGCCACGGACAGCCGATGATTGGCGGGCCAGGTCAAATAAGCATAGCCGCGCTGCTTGCCGCGCCCCACCCGTCCGCGCAATTGATACAATTGCCCAAGACCGAACATATCGGCGCGATGAATGACAAGCGTATTGACCGCCGGCATGTCCAGCCCGCTTTCGACAATGTTGGTAGACAGCAGAATATCGTGTTTGCCGTCCCCGAACTCGGTCATCACGCGTTCGAGTTCAGTAGGCGCCAGCCGCCCGTGTGCCATGATCATTTTCGCGTCCGGCACGATTTCCCGAAGACGCTCGGCCATGCGGGTCAGATCTTCGATCCGCGGCACAACGCAGAACACCTGACCACCGCGGAACCGTTCGCGCTGCAGCGCTTCCCGGATCACCAGAGAGTCGAAAGGCATGATGAAGGTGCGGACCGCCAGACGATCGACGGGCGGCGTGGCGATCAGGCTCATTTCGCGCACGCCGGTCAGCGCCAGTTGCAGCGTGCGAGGAATCGGCGTCGCCGTCAGCGTCAGAACATGCACGTCGGCCTTGAGCGCCTTCAAACGCTCCTTATGCGCGACGCCGAAATGTTGCTCCTCGTCGACAACCAGCAGGCCGAGATCGGCGAACTCGATCGACTTCGCCAGCAGCGCGTGCGTGCCAACGACTATGCCAATTTCGCCGGTGGTGAGGCCCTTACGAACCTCGTTCGCCTCTTTCGCCGGCACCATGCGCGACAATTGCGCGATCTTGACCGGCAATCCCGCGAACCGCTCGGAGAACGTGCGAAAATGTTGCCGCGACAGCAGCGTCGTTGGCACGACCACCGCCACCTGCGCGCCCGCCATCGCGGCGACGAAAGCGGCGCGCAACGCGACCTCGGTCTTCCCAAATCCGACATCGCCGCAGATCAGCCGGTCCATCGGTCTGCCGGCGGCGAGGTCTTCCAGCACGTCGGCGATGGCGCGCGCCTGGTCCTCGGTCTCCGCGAAGGGGAAGCGGGCGCAAAACTCGTCAAAACTGCCTTCCGGTGGCGCCAGGATTTCAGCGTCGCGGATCTGACGCATGGCGGCGATCTTTATCAGCTCCCCCGCCATGTCGCGGATGCGCTGCTTCATCCTCGCTTTACGGTTCTGCCAGGCCACGCCGCCCAGTTTGTCGAGTGTGGCGGTCTGATCGCTGCCGAAGCGAGACAACACCTCGATGTTCTCAACCGGCAAAAACAGTTTTTCGCCGCCGTCGTAAATCAACCTTAAGCAATCGTGCGGCGCGCCGGTGACGTGAAGAGTCGTCAAACCATCGTAACGGCCGATGCCGTATTCCTGATGCACGACCAGATCGCCCTCGGCGATTTCCGTCGCCTCGGCGATAAACTGATCCGCGCGCATGCGCCGTCGCGGCGGGCGGGAGATGCGTTCGCCCAGAAGGTCCTGCTCGCCCACGAGCACCAGCCGGTCCGCGACAAAGCCGCGCTCGACGCCAAGGGTGATCAGCGAGACCGATCCAGCTTCCTTGCGGCGCACAGAAGCCCAGTCGTTCTCCTGCTCGGCGTCCTTGAAGCCGTGTTCTTTCAGGAGATGAGCCAGGCGATCGCGCGAGCCGCGAGTCCAGGCCGCGACGACGATCCGCCGTCCCTCATTCCGCCAGCGCTCCACCTGCGCACGCAACTGCTCGAACACGCTGACGCCTGGCCCACCCGCGGTTTGGGTGAACACCGGACCTGGCCGCCCGCCGCCGTCGATCCCGGTGCCACCGTCGGGGCGGGCGAACGGCGTGAACGCCAACCGTGGCCCGAACGATAGCATCTCGTCCCATTCGTCACGGCTGAGATACAATCGCCCAGGTGTCAAAGCACGGTAGGGCACTTCCCCGTCCCGTGGCGGCGCAAGCCGAGCCTGGGCGTGATCCGCGATCATTTCCAGGCGCGCTTCAAGCACCTCGTCCGACTGGTGGTCCAGACTGACCGAGGCGTCCGGCAAATAATCCAGCAGGTTTTCCATGACGGGATGGAACAATGGCACCCAGTGCTCCATGCCCGGATGCCTTCGCCCATCCGAAATCGACAGATAGATCGGGTCCTGGGCGGCCTCGGGTCCGAACAGATCGCGCCAGCCGGAGCGGAAGCGGGAGATCGATTCCTTGTTCAGTGCCAGTTCGGACACGGGTCGCAACGACAGCGCCTTCCGGCCGGCCGCGCCGCTGCGCTGTGTCGCCGGGTCGAACGGCTTGATTGTTTCGATCGTGTCGCCAAAAAAATCCAGCCGGAGCGGGTCGCTTTCGCCCGCCGGGAAAACATCGAAAATGCCCCCGCGCACCGCGTACTCGCCGGGCTCCATCACGGTACCGGAGCGACCGTAGCCGTTGGCTTCCAGGAACCTTGTCAGTTCCTCCGGTTTTACCTGGCCGCTGACCTTCAGGTCCAGCCTGGCGCCCGCGAAGGCCGCCCGCGGCGGCACACGTTGCACCAGCGCGTTGACGGTGGTCAGGACAAAGCGCGGGCCGGTGGGCTTATCGAGCAGCCGCGTCAGCGTCGCGATCCGTTCGGAGACCAACGCGGCGTTGGGTGAAACACGATCGTAGGGGAGACAATCCCAGGCGGGGAATCTCAGGATTTCCGCCTCCGGCATCACGAACGCCAAAGCCTCGGCGAGGCGGGCCATGCGCGCGTCGTCACGGGTGACATGCAGGATGGCGCCAGCGAATTCGCGGCGGCGTTGGGCCAGCAGGAAGGCGTCCCATCCCTCGGGCGCGCCCCAGACGCGAATGGGGTCGCTCATGTCACGAGGCTAGCGCGAATGCGCAGCAGCATGGGCGTCGCGTCTTCTGGCGCGATTGGCCGCCGTCCCGTGAGCCAGTCAGCGAGATCGACGTCGGGAAGCTCCATCAGGGCCTCCAGTTCCTCGATTTCCGCTTCGGTCAGGGTGGCGAGGTTCGCCCGCGTGAAACCGCCGAGCAGCAGGTCGTTTTCGAACGTTCCGCGGTGCGTGGCACGAAACAACAGGCGCCGGCGCCTGGGGTCGCTCTGTGGTTGGTCTGGCTCGGTCATCGTTGGGCTGTCATATACCGGCCCCACATCCGAATGTCAGCCCGTGGACGATAACCCTCTGAGCCCGCTTTTCGCGCCTCTGACATCGCTGCGGGGCATAGGCCCGGCGGTGGCGAAGTTGATCGCGCGGGCGGCGGGCGGGGAGCGCGTGATCGATCTGCTGTTCCACATGCCCGAGTCGTATCTGGACCGCACCGCCCGGCCGACAATTCGCGACGCGAAGCCGGGCACGGTGGCGACTCTGGCGGTGGAGGTCGTCCGCCACGAACGTCCCGCCCATTCCCGGCAGCCCTGGCGGATCGTGGTGCGCGACGATACCGGCACCGCCGATCTGGTGTTCTTCCGTTTCACGCGGGAGGCGCAGATGCCGCCCGGCGCCCAATTGGTGGTTTCCGGCAAGGTCGAGTCGTTCCAGGGACGCGTCACCATCGCGCATCCCGAGCACGTCGTTCCCACCGCCGAGGCCTCGCGCATCCCCGGGATCGAGCCCGTCTGGCCGCTGACAGCCGGCCTATGGCCGCGCCAGGTCGCGAGCGGTATCGCGCAGGCGCTGGACCGGTTGACGGACCCGCCGGAGTGGCACGACGCGCCGTTGCTGCGCCGGGAAAAATGGCCACCATTCCTGGAGGCATTGCGCGCGGTGCAAATTCCGGATGGCGTGGTGCCTGACAAGCGGATGCGGGCGAGGCTGGCATATGATGAGTTCCTCGCGGGT
Organism: Acetobacteraceae bacterium; assembly: GCA_009693865.1. Taxonomy (GTDB): domain Bacteria; phylum Pseudomonadota; class Alphaproteobacteria; order Acetobacterales; family Acetobacteraceae; genus Rhodopila. The sequence goes on from SHWL01000039.1 coordinate 5,255, forward strand.
CAGGTGGCGATGGCGCTGGTCCGGGGGCGCGTGCGGGCCCGGACCGGCAGGGCGTTGGATGGCGGATCGGCTCTGGCGGCGAAAGCATTGGAACGGTTCGGGTACGAGCCGACAGAATCGCAGAAGCGCGCGTTGTCCGAAATTGACGCTGACCTGAGTTCGGGGCGTCGGATGTTGCGCCTGCTGCAGGGCGATGTCGGGTCCGGTAAGACACTGGTGGCCACGCTGGCGATGCTGCGCGCGGTGGAAGCGGGCGCCCAGGCGGCGTTGATGGCGCCGACGGAGGTGCTGGCGAAGCAGCATTTTCGGACGCTATCGAAGCTGTGCCCGGTGCCGGTGGCGCTGCTGACCGGATCGGTGAAGGGACGTGAACGGTCGAAGCTGTTGCGGGCACTGAAGGATGGATCGTTACCAATTGTTATCGGTACGCATGCGTTGTTTCAGGAGGCCGTGGAATACAAGGATCTGGGACTTGCCGTGATCGACGAGCAGCATCGTTTCGGGGTCACGCAGCGCCTGTTGATGGGGGCGAAGGGCGAGAGGACCGACGTCCTGGTGATGACCGCGACGCCGATCCCTCGCACGTTGGTGCTGACGCAGTGGGGCGAGATGGACGTGTCTCGCCTGACCGAGAAGCCCGCGGGGCGGCAGCCGATCCGCACGAGTCTGCACTCATTTGCGACGATGCCGGATGTGCTGGAGGGGATCGCTCGAAAGCTGGATGAGGGCGCGCAGGTTTATTGGGTGTGCCCGCTGGTGACGGAAAGCGAGTTGATCGATCTCGCGGCGGCGGAGGAGCGGTTCATCGAACTGAAAGCGCGGTTCGGCGATGTCGTGGGGTTGGCGCATGGGCAGCAGGCGCCGGACATTCGCGATGCGGCGCTGGCCGCTTTCACGGCCGGAACGATCCGTCTGCTGGTCGCGACGACCGTGATCGAGGTCGGCGTCGATGTCGCCAAGGCGAGTGTCATGGTGATTGAGCACGCGGAACGTTTCGGACTGGCGCAGTTGCATCAGTTGCGCGGCCGCGTCGGACGAGGCGCCGATGTCAGCTTCTGCCTGCTGGTTCATGAAGACTGGGTGAACGAGTCCGCCCGCCGCCGCCTGACTTTGCTGCGCGACACCGATGACGGGTTCCTGATCGCGGACGAGGATTTTCGCCTCCGCGGCGGCGGGGACGTCCTGGGCACGCGCCAGGCCGGCGCGCCAGGGTTCAAACTCGCGGACCCGGTGGAACATGAAGGCTTGCTGGATATGGCGCATCGCGACGCGGCGGTGCTGCTGCTGCGCGACCCCGCCCTGACCTCGGAGCGAGGGCTGGCGGTGCGCTGGTTGCTGCGGCTGTTCGAGCGGACGGAGGCGATGAAGACGCTGGCGTCGGGGTAAACGGTTTCTTCATCATTGGGGCGCATGATCAGGTCCAGGGCGATATTGCCCTTGACGTCATGATATTGGGTGCGATATGAGACTGGTCATGGACACGGACGTTTTGGTCTCCGGCCTTCGAAGCCGGACCGGAGCCTCCCGGATCCTGTTGTTGGCCGTCGAGGCAGGCATCATTCAGCCTTTGGTCAGTGTCGCCACCTTCCTCGAATATGAGGAAGTGTTGATGCGGCCAGAACAGTTGAGGGCGATGGATCTGGAGGGAGACGATATCGAGGCGTTTCTGGACGGTTTTCTGGCCATGTCGGAGGAGGTTTCTCCGTACTACAATCATGGTGGCCTGGTCCGTGATCCGAACGACGACAAGTTCGCGACGGTCGCGATCAACGGGGCGGCGGAAGCCATCGTCACGTTCAACATCCGGGACTATGTCCCGCGCGACGGCCGGGTCACCGGTCTTGGTATCACTGTCTGCCCACCGGGCGACATATTACGGAGAGTGTCATGGCGTCCGTCAGTAATTTCGCCCTTCGCCTCCCTCCTTCATTGATGGAGGATGTGAAGGCTTTGTCGGCACAGGATTCCGTGTCGATCAACCAGTTTGTCGTCCAGGCGGTCGCGGAACGAGTCGCGATGCTGCGGGATCGAGGATACCTCGCGCAACGCGCCGCTCGGGCGGTTCCCGGCGCGATGAGCCGCGTTCTGGAAAAAGCCGGTAGCGATATCGCGATCCCCGGAGATGAACTCCCCGGAGAGTTGCCGCTCAGGTCTTCGTGACGTTCCAGAAGACCGGGACGGCGCCTTTCAGGATGCCGGTCAGACTCTTCCGGTAAGCGGCGGGCGGCAAATACTGACCGAGGGGGATGTAAGGCACTGTCTCGAACGCGTTGGCCTGGATTTCGGCGTCCAGACGGCGGCGTTCGGCGGCATCGGTGCTGTCCATCCAGCGGTTCCGCAGTTCCTCGGCTTTCGCGTCCTCGGGCCAGCCGAACCAGGCGCCTTTACCGTTACCTCGCAGATTGGTGGCGAAGATTGGATCCTGGTAATCGGCGGCGGGCGCACCGTACGGGAACATGGACCAGCCGCCTTTGTCCAACGGCTCCTTGTTGGAGCGGCGTTCGACGACGGTGCCCCAATCGGTGGTCTGCTCGTCGATGTTGAGTCCGACGTCCCGGAACGCGGCGACCGCGACGCTGCTCATGGCATCGTAATAAACCTGGTCGGTCGGGTGCATGAAGACGATACGCTCGCCGCCGTAGCCTGCCCGTTTCAGCATCGCCTTGATCTCGTCCTTGCTGGGGCGCTTACGGATGAGGTCCATGCCGGCCTCCGACGCTGACCCGGCGCCCGGGATAAAGAAACCGGTGGGTGCGCGAAACAAAGCCGGGTCGCCGCCCATGACCGCCGTCATCACATCCACCTGATCGATCGCGGCCAGCATCGCGCGGCGCACACCTGGATTGGCGGTGGGCCCTTGCAGGCAATTCGGCCGCAAGCCGCCAAACGTGCCGTAGATGTCGACAGGCGCCACGACCACGTCGCTCTTGCTTTTCAGCATCGGAATCAGATCGGGCAACGGCGAGTCGAGCCAATCCACCGATCCCGTTACCAGCGCGTTGGCGGCGGTCGCGGCGTCCGGAATGATCCGCCACTCTACCCGGTCGACCAGCACGCGATATCCGCCAGCCGCGAAACTCGCCGGTTCCGGGCGCGGCTGATATTTATCGAATTTTTCGAACACCGCGAGATGGCCGGACACATACTCCTTTGGGACATAGCGAAACGGTCCACTGCCGATCACTTCGGGAATTTGCTTGAAGGCATCGGTCGCCGCGAGCCGCTCGGGCATGATCGAAGGCGTGTTCTGGGTTTTCGCCAGGGCCTGAGGCAGCGCCGCGAATGGTTTCTTCAGACGCCAGACGAGGGTCTTGTCGTCCTTCGCCTCCAACGAGTCGAGCCGGGCGGCGACCGTCTGACCGATCGCGTCTCGCTTCATCCAGCGTTGCAACGACGCGACGCAATCCCGCGCCAGCACGGGCACGCCATCATGGAACAGCAACCCGTCGCGCAATGTCATGGTCCAGCGCAAGCCGTTGTCCTCGATCAGATGGCCGTCCACCATTTGCGGTTTCGGATCGAGTTTCTCATCGCGCCCATACAACGTCTCGAACACCATCGCCGCCGCGTTCCGTGTCACCTGGGCGGTGGTATAAACCGGGTCGAGCGTGACGAGATTGCCCTGCGGCACATGGACGATTGTCGTGGCTAGCGCGCCGATCGCGGGAGCGGCAAGGGCAGTCGCGGAAGCGGCGAGAAAGACGCGGCGTTTCATGGCTGGATCACCGTTGTTGCAACAAATCGGCGACCCGTTCGCCGATCATGATGGAGGGAAGATTGGTATTCGTCCGCGTCACCCGCGGCATGATCGAGGCATCGGCGACGTAAAGATTGCGTGTCCCAATCACGGCGGCGGAGGGGGATGTCACCGCCATCGGATCGTCCTCGGCGCCCATGCGGCAGGTGCATGACGGGTGCCAGGCACTGCGCACGGCGGAACATACATAATCCTCAGCCGCGCGCCGGTCCGCGAGCAACCCGGCCAGCGCGGGCGCCTCGCTGATGACGTTGTCGATCAGGAACTTTCTGATGGGAGCCCCGGAATCCAGCAGCATCGCTGCCACGTTGGTCAGCACCGCGTTCAGGCCGGTGGGGCGGCTGATCGCGGCGACGCGTTCCGAAAATGTCGAGGGAAACGCGTTGAGGGCATAACGGTTGACCGGCTCCCCGGTGAACATGTGGCCCATGCGCAGGAACGCTTCCAGCAGACGGGTGCGATCCCGGGCATCCTCAAGCCAGTTGAAGTCGATCGCGGGTGGCGCATCGGGATCTCTGCCGGACAGCCGCACCGTGCCGCGCGAATACGGTAACGAAATATAGGTGCTGAGCGTGCCGATCCGCTCCCCGACCGCATGCCACATCGACTGACAGACAGCCATCATGATCATGTCAGCGGGCTCGCAGGCCTCGATGCCCGAGGAAAAGCGCAAATAGGAATAGTTACGACGGATCACGTGTTTCTCCCGCGCGATCCTGGGCAGATACGCGGAGACGGAGATCAGTGGATGATCCTGTAAATTCGATCCGACGCCGGGACGGTCGGCGATCACGGGAATGCCATGTTGCTTCAAATGCTCCGCTGGCCCGATACCCGACAGCATCAGCAACTTCGGACTGTGGAACGCGCCGGAACTGACGATGATGTTGTCGCCGAAATGGGATTCAATCTGGCCATTCCGGAAAACCCGCAGTCCGATGGCCCGATTTTCCAGAAACAGCACGCGATGCACCTGCGTCTCCGGCATCAAGGTCAGGTTTGGCCGCCGCCGGACCTCGGCGCTGAGGTGACCATTCGCGGTGGAGCGGCGCGCGGTGCCGTCGTTCGATGTTGGCAGGGGCGCGTAGCCCTCCTGGAATTCGCCGTTCATGTCGGGGACGAAGCCGTGGCCCTGGGTTTCCCAGCTTCGGGCGACTGCGTTGGTGAACTCGTCCCACTGGTCGCGGGGAATGCGGCGCACCGTGATCGGTCCGGCGGCACCATGATACTGGTCGGTGTAGTCGAGGTCGGTTTCCAGTTTCCGGAAGTACGGCAGCACCGAGCCCCAGTCCCAGCCCTTGGCGCCCGCCTCCGCCCACCCATCGAAATCGGCGGGCGCGCCGCGCAAAGCCACCTGGCCGTTGATCGACGAACCGCCACCCATCAGCTTGCCTTGGTAAAAGAAGTACGGCTTGCGGCCCGCCGCCGGGATGTGCGCGTGGGAGCCTCGCGTAACCTGCAAGGCGGGCCAGAAATATGCCATGTTGGTCATGGCGCGGTGGGCGTAGGTGTCTCTGATATCCTCGGGGATATTGGTGGTGCCGTGATCTGGTCCCGCCTCGATCACCAGCACGTTGTTGGCCGGGTTCTCGCTGAGGCGCGCCGCCAGCGCGCATCCGGCCGAGCCACCGCCCGCGACGATATGTGTGGGATTGGCCATGATCCTGTTTCCACCCGTGGAGGTCTCCGGCGCAGGGGTAGCGATCATTGGGCGACGTGCCAACCCGGCCCCGATGTGCCAGGCTGGCCGCCGAACCAGACCGAGGATGGATCATGAGCCAGGTTCTCTCCGCGCCGCGCGCCTCCGATGCGACAGGGCGAATTCCGTTGTTGGATATCGGCCCGTATCTGGCCGGGGCGCCGGGCGCGCGCGCGGCGCTGGCGAATTCGATCGATAAGACCTGCCGCGATACCGGGTTCCTGGTGATCGCCAACCATGGCATCGACCAAAGCCTGATCGATGGGGCGTTCGCCGCGGCGGCCTCATTTTTCGACCAGCCCATGGAACGCAAGATGGCGTTGAAGGTGGGCGATCTGAACATCGGTTATTTGCCGTACGGCGCGCAAATCATTCGGACATCGAAAGTTCACGTCAACACGCAACCAAATCTCAGCGAGAGTTTTTATATCGTTAACGATTTAAGACCGGACGATCCGAGGATTTTATCGGGTGATCCGCTTTACGGCCTGAACAAATGGCCCGGCGAAATGCCTGCTTTCAAGGCGGCCACGCTGGCGTACATACGCGCCATGCGGCCGCTGGCGGAAAAAATGGTCTCCGTCACAGGCACCGCGCTTGGCGTGCCGGACGACTATTTTGTCTGGGAATTCAAGGAGCCGACCACGACATTGCGCCTCATCCGCTATCCCAGTCACGACAGCGCCGAGGACAACCAGTTCGGCTTCGCACCGCATATCGACACGAATTTTCTGACCTTGCTCGCGCGCTCAGCCTTACCGGGCCTGGAAGTCCGGACGACGCAGGGCGAATGGATCCGTCCCCCGCACGTCCCGAACACCTTCGTCGTCAATACCGGCGAAATGCTGGGCCGCTATTCCAACGATCGTTACACCGCCACGCCACATCGTGTGATCAACGACAACAACACCTTGCGTCACGCCATTCCGTTCTTCTTCGGACCTGGACTAGCGGCGATCATCAAACCGGTGGCAAGCTGCGTCAGCGCGGAGAACCCCGCGCGGTACGAACCGTTGCTGTATGCGGATCACCGGCGGAAGCTGAATCTCACGAATTTCGATCACCGGCGAAACGCGGCATCACCTTCTGGGCAAACAAACGCAACGACCGCATGACGCGATCGTGAGGCAGCGCGCCGTAATTCACCTCGAACGCGATCTGAGTCAGGCCGAACCGTTCCGTCAGCATGGCGATCTTCTCGACGCATTCCTCCGGACGGCCGATCACGGCGCGCGTCGCTTTCATTTGTTCGAGCGTGATGCTGGCACGGTTTTCAAAAAAGCCCTTCCAGTCCTTGTAGGCGACGGGATCGCGGTAGGCCTCGCGTGACAGGTCGGTCGCGCGAGTGAACGCCTGGTATCGGGCCAAAGCCGGGTCGGCGAATTCCGCGACCTCGGCGTCGGTTTCCGCGCAATACATATGATAAACCGCCATCGTCTCCTTCGCCGCCGGATCGTGGCCGTGGTCGCGCAGCGCCTGGCGATAAATGTCCAGCAGACCCTGTTGCTCGCGGTGGTCGGGGAAGAAGAAAGGCGCCGTCAGCAGGCTGAATCCATTCTGGCCGGCCCACCTGTAAGTGTCGGCGGTACGGACCGCGGCGATGAAGATCGGAGGAGACGGTTGTTGGACCGGTTTGGGCCCAAGAGTATGGCCCTCGATCGTTGTCCACTTGCCGCGATAGGTCACGTTCTCCTCGGTCCACAGCTTGCGGACAATCTCGAGGTTTTCGTTAAAGCGATCGCGGCTTTGATCCATCGGCACGTTGGACATGTCATAATCGTATTTATAGAGCCCGCGGCCCACGCCGAAATCCAGCCTTCCGCCGGACAGCACATCGGCCATCGCGTAATCCTCGGCCGTGCGGACGGGGTTGTTCAGCGGCAAAAGGCTGACGGAGGCGCCCAGACGGATGCGCGACGTTTCGCGGGCACAAGCGGCGATGAACAGAGCCGGGGAGCCGAACGCAAAGCCGGCCACGCGATGCTCGGCGAACCAGGCGCTGTCGAAGCCAAGCGATTCCGCGAGTTTGACCTCGGCGATCATGCCTTCGTACCAGTCGCGCCAGGTCCCGGAATGTTCCGCGTGGTAATCCGGAATGTAGCAGAGACCGAATTTCATGGGTGCCTCGTGGTTCGCCGCGCCACTGTGCGGGATTGGAGGGAGCGGTCAAGTCCGGCGGTCTCCACGTTTCCCACCTCTCCCAAAATGCGCTAAACACGCCGGGAAACGAAGGAGCGACCCATGGAATTCGGCATCGGCATCGCCACGTCCAGCGATTCGTGGAAACTCGCGCAACGGGCGGAGGAGTTGGGGTTTTCCCACGCCTGGTTCTACGACACGCAGATGATCACGGCGGATTGCTTCGTCGCCATGGGCGCCGCCGCGATGAAGACCAGCCGCATCCGGCTGGGCACCGGCGTTCTGGTGCCCTCCAATCGTATCGCCGCCGTCACCGCCAACGCCTTCGCCACCCTCAACGGCATGGCCCCCGGGCGGATCGATTTCGGGGTCGGCACCGGGTTCTCCGCGCGCCGCGCCATGGGGCTTGGCGGGATGAAACTCGCCGACATGGAGGAATATATCCGCGTCGTTTACGGCCTGCTGAACGGGGAGACGCTGGAAACCGAGATCGAAGGGAAACGGCGAAAAATCCGGTTCCTCAATCCCGATGCCGGACTGATCAACATCAAGGATCCGGTCAAACTGCACGTCTCCGCGTATGGCCCGAAATCTCAGGCGCTGACGACGAAACTGGGCGCGGCGTGGAAGACTTTCATCAGCGACGTCCCCGGCGCTCTGTCGGCGATCGAGGGGATGCGCAAAGACTGGACCGCGGCGGGCCGTTCGATCGCCGACCTCTATACCACGGCGTGGGTGTGCGGTTGTGTCCTGGAGCCGGGGGAACCCGCCGACAGCCCTCGCGCGTTTGCCCAGGCGGGGCCACGCGCGGCGGTTTTGCTGCATCGGGCGGCGGATGTGGATATGGCGGGGTGGAAGAACACCTCCGAGGTTCCCGAGAGCGTCCAAAAGAACATCGATGGCTATCTCGAAACGGCGCGCCGGTTTGAGCCGCCGGATGCGCGGTACTTAATGAATCATCGTGGTCATTTCGTCTTCGTCAAACCCGAGGAGCGTCAGTTCGTCGACGCCGAATTGATCCGCCGCACGACGTTCACCGCGACGGAGCAGGAACTGAAGCAGCGGATCGAGGCGTTGCGAGATGCCGGGTGGAATCAGTTCGTCATCCCCATCACCCCCGGCGAAGAGCGCGCCATCGAAGACTGGGCTCGCATTAAGAAGGCTTTCACCTGATGCATTCGACGCGTACGGAATACAAGGCGCTGGGGCTGATCTGCGCCGCGCACTGGGTGAGCCATTTTCATTACCTGGTGCTGGTGCCGTTGTTTCCCATGCTGAAGGAGGCGCTTGGGGTCGGCTACGTCGAGCTCGGACTGGTGATCACGGTTTACAACATCACCAGCGGCGTCGCGCAGGCACCAATGGGCTATATGGCCGACCGGTTTGGCGCTCGGCGGACCTTGATCGGCGGACTGCTGCTGGCCGGCCTGACGTATATCTTCCTCGGATCGTTTCCGGCTTATCCCTGCATGCTGGTTTCGGCCGTGCTGCTGGGGATCGCCAACGCGGTCTATCATCCCTCGGATTATTCCATTCTGGGAACGGTGATCGACTCGCAGCGATTGGGGCGGGCGTTTTCGTTACACACGTTTTGTGGATTTTTGGGCTCGGCCGTCGCGCCGGTGACAATGATTGTGCTGGCGCAGACCTTCGGCATGAGCGCCGCGATCATCGTTGCGGGCCTGATGGGCATCGTATGCGCGGTACCCTTGATGTTCGCGGGGTGGCTTGATGGCACTCAGGCGGCGCGCATCACCGACGCCGGCCATGCGCATGTTCCGTTGCGCGGATTGCTGACCCCCGCGGTCCTGGGTCTTGTTGGGTTCTTCACGCTGCTCAGCCTCAGCGGCGGGGCGCTGACAAACTATTCCGCGGTCGCGCTGATTTCGCTGTACGGCGTCAGTTTCTCGGCCGCCAACGCGGCTTTGACGGCGTATCTGTTCGCGATGGCGGTGGGCGTGCTGGCGGGCGGGTTCATCGCGGACGCGACGAAGCGGCATGGCGATGTCGCGGCCGGCGGGTTCGGCGGAGCGGCGGTGATGATCCTGGCGGTGGGGACGCTGGATTTCGGACCAGTGTTCATAATAGGCGCGATGGGCTGTGCCGGGTTTTTCTCGGGCATGATTTCGCCGTCGCGAGACATGCTGGTGCGCGCCGCCTCGCCGCCGGGCGCGTTTGGCCGCGTGTTCGGGATCGTGACGACGGGGTTCAATATCGGTGGCACCGTCGGGCCGATGATCGGCGGCTGGATCATGGATCATAATCTGCCGCGCTGGGTGTTCTATTCGTCGGTGATGTTCATGATGATAACGGCGACGGTGGCGCTGGCGAGTGAGCGGCGGGCGCGGCGGATGGGCCAACGGATGGCGTCGGCGTAAGGCGGCGTCCAACAATGGCCGCCGCGCGAAGGGGGTGCTTTCGCCCTCGTCGCCATGGCTCGGACGACTCCCGCGATGATCATTCGATCGCGGCCAGTTATTTGTTTCGCTCGTTTGGCGTTGGTCCAGCAATCGGTCGCTGTGTCTTATGCCCACGGTGAAGTAAGCAAGATTTTAACACGAAGGGGCAGGGAGGAACACGAAGAACCACGAAGAAGGCCAGATGGCGATTCGCGCGGTGTTTGATCGAATATCCGCGCGCAGCGCCAGAAATTCTTTCTTCTTCGTGGCCCTTCGTGTTTCTCCCTGCCCCTTCGTGTTAAAAACTTACTTGCTTGCCATGTTCGTGCGCCACGGTCCGTCACGTCCATGGGGTGCCCAACCCGCGCTATCATTCGCGTATGGCGGGCGATGATACGCAGGGTTGGCCGACCCGTTATTTTTGGTAACACCCAAGGAACATGGACATACTGCTCATAACCCCAGGAAATCGCGCACCCGGCCATAAGCCACGCGTGCCTGAACCGCCGATTTCCACAGGCCGTGCAACGGGATTTCCTTGATACCGGTCACGGGAATCGCGATGTCGGCATCTCGCCCACCGATCGCGCGCCGCGCCAGTTCTGGCCCCATCGCGGTACTCATCGCCACCCCGCGGCCATTATAACCAAGACAGACCAGCACGGTCTCATCGGGCTCGTGGACATGCGGGTAATGATCGGCGGTGATGGCCAATTGTCCGCTCCAGGCATGCGTCCAGCCGATCCCGCGGAGCGCGGGCCAGAGTCGGACGGCATAGTCAATAAGATATTGAAGTTCCTTCGGACGGGAGATGTCGCGTTGCACGCAGCGGCCGCCCATCAGAATACGTCCATCGCGGTCTTTACGGTAATAGACGGTGATTTGTCCCAGCTCGTACAACGATGAACGGGTGGGCATGACGTTATCGGGAACCGGCTCGCTGGCGACGATCGCGGAGTAAACCGGGACAATACTCCGGCGCAAACCGGGCCAGAGATCGCCGGTGTAACCATTCGTGGCCAGAATGATTTTATCGGCCTTCACGGTACCGGAAGGTGTTTCCAGATGCCACCGTCCCCCGTTCTTCCGCAGACGAGACACAGGAGTTCCGCCATGCACCACCGCGCCGGCCTGCATCGCCGCGTGCGCGAGGCCGCGGGCAAAGCCCAGGGGATTTAACTGCCCACCGCGGCGATCAAGCAGGGCGCCGGAATAACGGTCTGTTCCGGTCAGGCCGCCAATCGTTTCGCGGTCGACCATGCTGACATCGGTGCACCGCCGCGCCCATTGTTCCGCGGTCCGATGCAATCCCGCCAGGTTTCGCCGATGGAACGCGGTCCGCAAAGTACCCGATTGCAAGGCCTCACAGGCGATCTGGTGCCGTTGGATCAGATCGAACACCACATTTGGCGCATTCCCGGAAAAAGCCACCATCCGCGCACCGAAATCGGCCTCTACCTGGTCTGGGTCGTGTTTAAGGCCCGGATTGACCTGCCCGCCGTTGCGGCCCGAGGCACCCCAGCCGGGCTCGTGCGCCTCCAGCACCGCCACGGACACACCCAGTTCCGCCAGATGTAAGGCCGCCGACAGGCCGGTGAATCCGCCGCCGACGACCGCGACCGAAACCGAGCGATCCCCGTCCAAAGGATCGGTCCGCGGCGCCGGACGGGCGGTTTCGGCGTAGAGTGTCCCAGGACTCGTCATCGCGGTATGATGGCGCCAAAGACCGGAGGAAACCACCATGGCGCCCAACACGAAGCGCATCTTCTACGTGAAATATCTGCCGTCCGCGGTCTATCCGACGGTGTTGGCGCACCGGCCGGACGTGCAACTGGACAAATTGGAAAATGACAGTCCGGACGAGCAGGTGACGCCGATCCTGACCCAGGCTCACGTTTATCAGATTGGCGCGTCGCGGCAGATCATCGCCCCGCATTTCCAGGTCAATGCGGCGCTGCTGGCGCGGACGCCGAATTTGATCGCGGCGTCCTCGAACGGCGCCGGTTACGACACGATCGACGTCGATGCCTGCACGGACGCGGGGGTGCTGGCGGTCAACCAGTCCGGCGGCAACAAGGAAGCGGTGGCAGAGCACGCGCTGGCCATGATGCTGGCGCTGTCGAAACGCATCGTGCAGGCCGACCGCCACGCGCGGACCGGCCAGGCGATCGATCGCAACCTCTATATCGGCCGGGAGCTGAATGGGCGGATCCTCGGCGTACTGGGCATCGGCAATGTCGGCGGCAATCTGACGCGGATGTGCCGCGCCGCCTTCAACATGCGCGTGCTGGCCTACGATCCGCTGTTGACGGCCGAACAGGTGAAAGCCCGCGGCGCGGAAAAGGTGGAACTCGACGAATTGCTGGCCCAGGCGGATTTCGTTTCGGTGCATTGCCCGCTGACGCGGCAAAACCGCAAAATGATGGGCGCGGCGCAGTTCGCCAAAATGAAGCCCGAGGCGTATTTCATTACCACCGCGCGCGGCTTCATCCACGACGAGGAAGCTCTCGCGGGCGCGCTCCGAGCCAAACAAATCGCCGGTGCTGGGCTCGATGTCTGGGAAGATGAGCCGCCGCCGCACGATCACCCGTTGATGGCGTTCGACAACGTGATGGTCAGTCCGCATGTCGCGGGCTCGACGATCGAGGCACGGGAAAACATGGGCCGGATCGCGGCGGAGCAGGCGTTGGACATTCTGGACGGGAAGAAGCCGCCGCGTTTGATCAACCCCGAGGTCTGGCCAGCTTACCGGGAACGCTTCGCCCGCGTCATGGGTTTCGCGCCCGAGGCTTAGGCAACGCCCAACTATTACCGCTTCAAGTTGGCCTCCTGTTTCCCCGTCATGGCCCGGCTCGTCCGGGCCACCCATTTCAGCACGGTGCCACAACGGGTGGCCCGGACGAGCCGGGCCATGACGGGGAAAAGAGAATATCCGCCTCCAGCCGGCACTTATCCTGATGCCTATGCGGCTCGTCCGGGCCATGACGGGAGAGAGGTCCACGCCGGTCGGTTCGGTAATATTTGGGCGCCGCCTTAGTCAATGACGCGCGTGACGGCTCCAGGCGACGAAACGATCGGCGTTGTCGCGCGCTTCCTTCTCGATGGCCTCGTGATCGTCCAGGTAGCGCCCGGCGAAGCCCTCGATACCCCAGCGTTCGTATTGCATGACATGTGTCAGCTCGTGCGCCCAGAGTTTGGTATCCTCGCGGGCGGCGCGTTCCTCGCGGAACAGGATGACATCGGCCAGGGTGACGGCGTCGATGTCGCCATAGGCCAAAGCCAGGCCGGGAATGGCGATGGCGTCGGCCTGACCGCTCGCGTAACGGATTTTTCGAAGGACGGCGTCCGGGAAAAACCCCAGCAAGGCACGGCTGATCTGGGGCGGCATCGGCTTCACGCCCGCCGATATGGCGGCTTCCCGTCCGGCCGCGATCAGGATGGCCAGCAACCGCGTCGCATGATCCCGTAACGACGGCGGAATCAACGGTTGGGCTCGCGCGGGCAAGACCCATGCGAGAGGGGCGAGCAGGAATGAACGGCGCACGCACGGAATCCTTGAATGAGACAACGGCATATCAACATCCTTTCGCGTCGATTCCATGACCGGATCATGGCGGACCAGCCATGATCGGATCAGAGCATTTTCCGATCGGATCGCATCGGATCGCCGCCCCCCTCGTCATGGCTCGGCTTGACCGGGCCATCTGGTCCGGCACCGTGCCGCTACGGATGCCCGGTCAATCCCCCGATCATGTCGGGGGAGAGCCATGACGAGGGGGACGTTTCGACCAGATCGGAAAATGCTTTAGCCTGCGCGCCATGACGATAACATCGATCTTGATCGCCAATCGAGGCGAAATCGCGATCCGGATCGCCCGCACCGCGGCGGAACTGGGCTTTTCGACAGTCGGCATTTGCCCGGACGACGACGCGCGCTCATTGCACACAAGGCGCATGGACAAGGTCCGCCGCCTACCGGGAAACGGGGCCGCGGCGTATCTCGACATCGAGGCGATCGTGGCGGCAGCGCGGGGGGCCGGCTGCGACGCGGTGCATCCCGGCTACGGCTTTCTGAGCGAAAACCCGGACTTCGCGCGTGCCGTGGAGGCAGCGGGCCTCGTCTTCGTGGGTCCCTCTCCGGATACGTTGGCGCTGTTTGGTGACAAGACGACGGCGCGAACTCTGGCGTGCCAATGCGATGTACCAGTGCCGCCGGGCACCGAAAGCGGAACTTCGAAAAGTCAGGCGGCGGCGTTTCTGGAACGGCATGGCAACGTGATGATCAAGGCCGCGGCCGGTGGCGGCGGGCGCGGCATGCGCATGGTTTCCGATGGCGCGGCCCTGCCTGACGCGCTGGAACGCTGCGAGGCGGAGGCGCGGGCGGCCTTCGGCAATGGCGCGATCTATTTGGAAGCCGTGATCCCGGAGGCCCGCCATATCGAGGTGCAGATCGTTGGTGATGGCACCGGCGCCATCACGCATCTGGGGGAGCGGGAGTGCAGCCTGCAACGCCATCACCAGAAGATTTTCGAAATCGCCCCCGCGCCCGGCCTGTCGCCGGCAATGCGGTCCCGCCTCATCGGCGCCGCCGTGCGGATGGCGGAGCAAGTCCGCTACCGCTCGCTTGGCACGTTCGAATTCCTCGTCCAGGACAACGCGTATTATTTCATCGAAGCCAATGCCCGCCTGCAGGTCGAGCATACGGTGACCGAGGCGGTGCTCGGGTTGGATATCGTCGACGCACAATTGCGCATCGCCGGTGGCGCGACCCTGGAACAACTGGGGCTGCGGCAGCCCGCGATCCCGGCGCCGCGAGGGCATGCGATCCAGCTGCGCGTCAACATGGAAACGATGATGCCGGACGGTGCCGCGCGGCCTGAGATCGGCGTGATCACCGCTTATGAGCCGCCCTCGGGGCCGGGGATCCGGGTCGATGGGTTTGGCTATGCCGGATATCAGACCAGCTCGCGGTTCGATTCGTTGCTGGCGAAGCTGATCGTGTCCCATCCCTCCGCCGATTACGCCGAAACGATCGCGCGGGCGCGGCGGGCGTTGAGCGAGTTCCGGATCGAGGGCGTGGCGACCAATTTGCCGTTCCTGGCGGCATTGCTGCGCCATCCGGATGTCGTGGCGAACCGGATCTCGACGCGGTTCATCGACACGCATGCCGCCGCTCTTGTGGCGGATCGGACACCGCCCGACCGGTTCTTTCCAGCGCCATCGGCAACCCGGGCGGCGGCGTTCGCCAGCGGTCCCCCGGGCACCGATGCCATCGTCGCGCCCATGGCGGGCCAGGTCGTCGCCATCGACGTGACCGAGGGTCAAACAGTTCGCCGGGGTGAGCAAGTCGTGGTGCTGGAAGCGATGAAGATGCAGCACGTCGTCGTCGCCCCCGCCGCTGGGATCGTCCGCCAGATCGCCGCCACCATCGGCGACGTGATGGCGACGGACCAGCCGATGGTGTTTCTGGAGCCGCGCGACGGATCCGATGAGGCCGCCGGCGAAGGGGAAACGATCGACCTGGACTCGATCCGGCCCGATCTCGCCGAGGCGCATGCGCGCCACGCGTTGACCTTCGATCCGGCGCGGCGGGAGGCCGTCGAAAAACGGCATCGTCAGGGCGGGCGCTCGGTGCGCGAAAACGTCGACGACCTCGTCGATCCCGGCAGTTTCATCGAATACGGCGGGCTGATCCTCGCGGCGCAGCGCAGCCGGCGGTCGATGGACGAGCTGCTGCGGATGTCCCCTGGCGACGGAGTGGTTGCCGGCCTCGGAACGGTCAACGCCGCCGATTTCGGCGAGGAAGCCGCGTCCACGGTCGTTGTCGCCTATGACTACTCGGTGCTCGCGGGCACCCAGGGGACGATGAACCATAAGAAACAAGATCGCGTCTACCAACTCGCGGAGGAATTGGGGCGGCCGCTGGTGCTGTTCGCTGAAGGCGGCGGCGGGCGGCCCGGCGATACCGACAAGGTGCTGCTGCATGCCTCCGGCCTGAACATCACGACATTCCATGCGTTTGGGCGCTTGTCAGGCCATATTCCGCTGGTCGGCATCGTGCATGGCCGCTGCTTCGCGGGCAACGCCGCGCTTTTGGGCTGCTGCGACGTCATCATCGCCGATGAAAGCAGCACCATTGGCATGGGCGGGCCCGCGATGATCGAGGGCGGCGGCCTCGGGGTCTACAAACCGGAGGAGGTCGGCCCGGTCTCGGTCCAGGTTCCCAATGGCGTCATCGACATTCTGGTCCGCGACGAGGCCGAGGCCGTCAGTGTCGCGAAGCGCTATTTGTCGTACTTCCAGGGCACCCTGCTCACCTGGGATTGCGCCGACCAGCGTCTGCTACGTCGCGCCGTGCCGGAAAACCGGCTGCGAGTTTACGACATTCGCGCCTTGATCGCCACGCTCGCCGACACCGGTTCCGTCCTGGAATTGCGGCCTGGATTCGGCCTGGGGATGATCACCGCGCTCATCCGCCTCGAAGGCGTTCCGTTCGGCCTGATCGCCAACAACCCGCGCCATCTTGGCGGCGCGATCGACGCCGAGGCGGCCGACAAAGCCGCGCGCTTCATGCAGCTTTGCGACGCGCACGGGCTGCCGATGATTTCCCTTTGCGACACGCCGGGCTTCATGGTCGGGCCGGAGGCGGAGACGCACGCATTGGTCCGCCGCGTCTGCCGCATGTTCGTCAATGGAGCCAACCTCTCCGTCCCCCTCTTCGTCGTCGTCCCCCGCAAAGGCTACGGCCTGGGCGCTCAGGCGATGGCGGGCGGGTCCTACGCGGCGCCGGCGTTCACGGTGGCGTGGCCCTCGGGCGAATTCGGCGGGATGGGACTGGAAGGCGCGGTGCGACTCGCATTCCGGAATGAACTCGCGTCCATCGAGGACCTGGACGCGCGCGACGCGGAATTCCGGCGGCGGGTCGACGAGATGTATGCCAAAGGCAAAGCGCTCGCGGTTGCCTCGATCATGGAAATCGACAATGTGATCGATCCGGCGGATACTCGGCGATGGATCGTGCGCGGTCTGAAGATGCACAAGCCCGGCCAAGGCGCGCGGAAGAGGCGATCCTTCATCGATACCTGGTGAACTCTCATGTTTCAGGTCCAGCATCACGAGCGGATCGGCTCCACAAGCGACGAGATAAAACGGCTGGCGGCTGAGGGCGCGCCGCATGGAACCGTGGTGCATGCGGACGAGCAGGCCACGGGACGCGGACGCTTTGGGCGGACGTGGTTCAGCCCGCCTGGCAATCTTTACCTGTCGGTGTTGCTGCGCCTCGATCTGCCCGACGCGCGGGGCGGAGAATTGAGCTTTGTCGCCGCGCTGGCGGTGGCGGACACTGTCGATGCGTTACTGCCGAAGCAAACCAGGGCGAGCCTGAAGTGGCCCAACGATGTACTGGTCAACGGCGGCAAGATCGCGGGCATCCTGGTCGAGCAAATCGATGGCGCGCGCATCGTCGGCATCGGCCTGAACATCCTGGAGGCCCCGCGCAACGCACCCTACAAGACGTCCACGGTGGTGGCGTCAGGCGGCCTCGCGACAGTCGACGGGGCGCGCGATATCCTTCTGGACCGGCTGGCGAAGAGGCTGGAGGTCTGGGGCAAAGCAGGGTTTGAACCAATCCGGAGCGCCTGGCTCGCTCGCGCGCACCCGATCGGCACCGCGCTGCGCGCGGGCCTTGGCGGCCGGACGGAGGAAGGCATTTTCGCGGGCCTCGACGAGGACGGCGCAATGCTGCTGGATACTTTGGAAGGGCGGAAACGCATCGTCGCGGGCGAGGTCACCGGCCAGGGGTGAGGCACCGTCCTGGCCGTCAGGCGGCGCGGCGGGGGAGCTGCCCAATGCTTTTCGGATCGGCCGCCCGCTCGTCGATCCGCTTTTTCACCCCGTTCAGAATCGTCCCGGTCACCACCAGCGGCGCGCAGCCGAACGCCTCCCACCGCCGGATCCCGAAGTCGGGATGCAACAGGACCGCCGGGCCGCCATTGTCGAAGGCGCAACGATCTCCATTTTCGAGGTAGGATTCCGCGAGCAGGCCCTCGGCCGTGAGCACGTCGTGTTCGGCCAGCTCCACATGATAATACGTTACCGTATCGATCTTCACCTGGACGATCGTTTTGCCGTTGATCAGATGCTTGATCGGGATCAGCACGCCGTCGGCGAAGACCGCGTGATCGGGGGAGAGAAAAAGATCGCGGTGCGGCAATCTGGGACCGAATGCATGGGCCGCCACGCGCACCGGCCAGACTTTCGGCGGGTCGGGATGGCGGCGGCAATCGACATGGCGATGGCCAATCCAGACCACGGGCGCGTTACCGGCGAAATGGGCCCATGCGATATCTCCGGCCGCCAATTGCTCCACGGGGACATCCCCCGACACGGTCCTGATTTTCGTGCCCGCGACGTAACAAGCCGCGGCGGCGGCACCGGATACGCCGACCGTCGCCTGGGAGTTGCCGCCATTTTCGACGACCGAGAAGATCGCGGATGAATAATTCATCGAACTCGCGGCGAGTGTAATCGCTTGCACGAGGGTACCGCCATTGTTCGTCAGGGACAGCACGTTACCGGACAACGTCGCATGAGAGGCGTTGGCGACACCGGTGAGGACCAGCGTGTTGTTATTGCCAAACGCCGTGATGGTTCCCGTGTACGAACTCGGCGAATCGAGCCGCAACTCCCCGAAATTGGTATCGAACGCGACATTCGCCGCCACCGAGCCCGGTAATTTGAGAATCGCGCGGTCGGCGCTGTCGAAACCTCCTTGAATCAGGAACCCGCCGGTGCCGCTGTAAGGACCCGCGATCCCAAGAATGCCGGTTGCTCCGACAAACGCGACGTCGATCGTTCCGTTGTTGACGATGGATTCGGCATACGATCCGAACGCCTGCAAGACGAGCGACGCTCCCGCATCGGCCTGTAGCGTGCCCGAGCCGCTCATGTTCTGCGCCTGCGGGATCGACAGCGTGCCGCCCTGGGCTTCGATGATCCCGTTGACCGTGACTGGCGTGCCCGAGTCCAGTGCGCCCGACCCGATCACTTTGCCGCCCACCCCGATGGTGATGCCATTGGTGGGCGCCGAGAGTGTGCCACCGCCCAGGGTCACGGTGCCGTTGACGACCAGTGAGTCGGAGACCTGGAAGTCGCGCCCATTCAGAAGGTTCAGGCGGCCGGACGACCCGACCGTGGTCAGGCTGTTTTCAATCGATTGGAGCGTGCCGCCTCCGGAGTTGAAGCTTTTGATGACCGATGCGGCTCCGTCCAGGGTGATGGTCGCGTTATCGGTGACGATCAACCCGGTCAGGATGTCCAGCTCGCCGGTCCCGGACGCCATCCAGACACCACCGGTGAGCGTGGACCCCGACAGGTTCGTCGCCGTCACCGACGACTGGATGGCCAATGTTCCTTTGCTCGCGAGCAGCGTGCCGGTATTGGTTAACGTTCCGGTATTGATACCGATCGTACCGCTGGTGACATCGGCGGAAATTGTCCCCTGATTGGCCAGAAGAAAATTGCCACTGACGGTGCCGGCACCATCCAGCACCCCACTGGGAGCGATCGTGCTGCTGGTGACAATCGTCAGGCCCGTGATGTTGTCGATGGTAAGAGTTGTGCCATTATTAACAATTATAGGCATTTCATGATTTCCCGAAGATCCTGGCCAGAGCGCCATATTTCTGGCGCGATGAAGACACGGCATGGCCGTGTGTTCAAGATAAAAACGCATATTATTCTTGATTCGTTATGGGTTTTTAGTTAATTATTCAATAATTGTTCTCTGTAATGACCGGACAAGGATCTTCCGGCAGGCTGGCCGTGACGCAGGAGAACAGCGATGCTCAACCGAACGATGCCGCCCGTCGTTTTCGCTGTTAACTATTTATAAAGGAATGATACCGGGCCGGGCCGTTCCGGTGACTTTCATTCTTCTGCCGGTATTTTCCGTTGCGTAAACGATCATTTTTGGCACGGGCTGGATGTGAAAGCCTGGCAAATGGTTAACGACGGGCATCGATAAATGAATCGAACCGCGTTCCGGCCTACGTCATCCCTGGACTTGTCCCCTGGATGACGTGGGCGAGGGAAACGGCCAAATTGACGCGTGAGCGCCCGAACGCGCGAGCGGCGGGCAATTTACCGCCCCGTGGCGGCAGGCTCCGGCTCAACGGCCGGGGAGAGGCCCCGCCACCGCGCGACGTTTCGGTTATGCGCCTCGACGGTTTTCGCGAAGGCATGGCCGCCGGAACCGTCGGCGACGAAATACAGGTCGTCGCTGTTCATCGGCCGGCTGACCGCGCGCAGGCTTGCGACACCGGGGGAGCAGATCGGCCCAGGGGGCAGACCAGCGCGCTTATAGGTATTGTACGGATCGTCGCGGTCCAGGTCGGCGCGGTTCAGCTTGTGATCCAGCACACCGCTGCCGCCGCTGGCACCGTACGCCACAGTTGGATCGGCCTGCAGCTTCATCCCCATGCGCAGACGGTTCAGATAAACAGCGGCGACGTGCGGCCGTTCCTGATCCTTGGCGGTCTCCCGCTCCACGATGCTCGCGACGATCAGCAGGTCGCGCGGCGTGGACAGCGGAAGGTTGGGCGCGCGCGCGGCCCAGACGGTGGCGAGCTCCCTGTCCATCGCGGCTTTGGCGCGGGCCAGGATAGCTTGCCGGGCCATGCCGCGGTCGAAGGCGTAGGTTTGCGGCAGTACGGCGCCCTCGGGCGGGAGCTCGACTGTGCCGCTGGCGGCTTCGGCCGCCATCAACAGGCCCGCGATCTGTTTGGCTGTCAGGCCTTCAATCAAAGTAATCCGATGTTCGACCGGCTTCGCGGTGCGCAGGATCGCCAGCACCTGGCTGATCGTGGCTTTGGGTGGGAAGCTGAACTCGGCCGCGCGAATGCTGCCGTCGAAAATCGTCAGCCAGGACAGAGCCTCGAACGCCATGGCGTTTTCGATGACTCCGGATGTCTTCAACGCGGCGGCGGCGGCGGCGGTGCCGCCACGGGGAACCATGACCGCCTTGGTCTGGGGCAGGGGCCCCGGTTTATCCCATTGCGCCCGTAGCCAGAAGCCGGTCGCGACGGCGGCTCCGCCAAGGACCGCGAACCACACAATCGTCCAGATCAGGCCGCGCAGCAGCCCGCCCAGAAAGGAGGGGCCATCGTCCCACTCCTCCTCCGGCTCAGGCGGCGGAGCGGAAGATGACGGATGCGTTTGTGCCGCCAAAACCGAAACTGTTCGAAAGGGCCATACGGATGGGCCGTTGTTGCGCCTGTTTCGCGACCCGGTCGATCACGCTTTCCCGGCTGGGTTCCTCCAGGTTGAGCGTAGGTGGGGCGACGTTGTCGCGGATGGCGAGGATGGAGAAAATCGCCTCGACCGCGCCGGCCGCGCCCAAAAGATGGCCGGTGGCGGATTTGGTGGACGACATGGCCAGACCTTTGGATGCGTCGCCGAACAAGCGCTCGACCGCCTCCAGCTCCAGATCGTCGCCAAGTGGCGTCGAGGTGCCATGGGCGTTGACATACTGGATGTCCTCGGGCCGCACGCCGCCGTTCTTCATCGCCGCCTTCATGGAACGAAACGCGCCTTCGTGCCCCTCCGCCGGCGCGGTGATGTGATAGGCGTCGCCGGACATGCCATAGCCGCCAATCTCGGCGTAAATCTTCGCCCCGCGCTTTCTGGCGTGCTCGTATTCTTCGAGGACGACGACGCCGGAACCCTCGCCCATCACGAACCCGTCGCGGTCCTTGTCCCAAGGGCGGGAGGCCGCGGTGGGCCGGTCGTTAAATCCGGTGGACAAAGCGCGCGATGCGGCGAAGCCCGCGATCCCGAGCTCGCAAACCCCGGCCTCGGCGCCGCCCGCCACCATCACATCGGCATCGCCCCACATGATCAGCCGCGCGGCGTCGCCGATGGCGTGAACCCCGGTCGCGCAGGCCGTCACGACGGAGTGGTTGGGTCCTTTGAACCCATAGCGGATGGACAGGTTCCCCGAAGCCAGATTGATCAGCGCGGCCGGGATGAAGAATGGCGACAAGCGCCGCGCCTTCCCCTGTGCCACGAGCTGCGCGCCTTCATAGATCGTTTGCAGGCCGCCGATACCCGAACCGATCATCACGCCGGTGGCGCAACGGTCCTCCTCCGTTTCCGGGATCCAGCCCGAATCTTCCACCGCCTCGCCTCCGGCCGCCATGGCCAGATGGGCGAAGCGGTCCATTTTCTTCTGGTCCTTGATGGGGACCCATTCGGAGACATCCAGCCCGCCCTCGGAGCGAGAGCCCGGCGGCACCTGGCCGGCGATCTTGCAGGGCGAATCCTTGGTGTCGAACGACTGGATCGATGTAATGCCGGATTCAGCGTTCAACATCCGCCGCCAGACGTGTTCGACGCCGAGGCCCAGGGGACAGGCGATCCCCATGCCGGTCACGACCACACGGCGCATGGTTGGTTTCCTTTCCCAGCGTGCCGATTGCAGGCTTACTTATTCTGCTTTTCGATATAGTCGATCGCGTCCTTGACGGTCGCGATCTTCTCGGCCGCGTCTTCCGGGATTTCGACGCTGAAGGCTTCCTCGAACGCCATCACCAGCTCGACGGTGTCCAGGCTATCTGCGCCCAGATCGTCGATGAACGAGGCTTCCGGGGTGACCTTGGCTTCGTCGACGCCCAGGTGCTCCACCACGATCTGTTTGATCTTATCGGCGACATCGCTCATCGGACTTTACTCTCCCTGCTATGGGGCTGTCGGTGGTTGGTCTGGATGACCCGGGAAAATCCCCTGGAAACGCCGGGGAGCGGCACGAGTCGCTTGTTCATGGGTGCGCTTAGCATGCTTCGGAGCGGCGGCAAATTCCGGATGGCGCCGGGCGCTGACCAATCGTTTGAATGGGGGAAGCGTCAGGGCTCCGCCCTGAAACCCGCCAGAGGGCGTTGCCCTCTGGACTCCCACCAGGGACACGGTCCCTGGACCGCGATTCATTGGTTGGGGAGTGGGAGAGGGCCTGCTCGCATGTTGAGAGGTCTCCGTAGGCCCTCTCCCACTCCCCAACCAAAAAGTCATGGTTCCAAGGGCCGCTGCCCTTGGCGGAGTTCCAAGCATGCCCCTGCGAAGGCGGGGGAGGCAGAGTCTCTTGGTGGGGTCCGGGGCAAAGCCCCGATGCTTTCCCGTTCAGGCAATTGGTCCGCGTGGGAGACGTCACAACATTGCCATCCCGCCGTTGACGTGCAACGTGGCGCCGGTGACCCAGGCGGCGGCATCCGACGCGAGGTAAACCACGGCGCCCGCGATGTCCTCTGGCTGGCCGATGCGGCCAAGCGGGATTTGTTCGTTGAGTTTGGCCTTCTGGGCGTCGGTCAACGCGTCGGTCATGGCGGTTTCGATGAAGCCGGGCGACACGACATTCACCGTGATCCCGCGCGAGCCGACTTCCTGCGCCAGCGATTTGCTCATGGCCACGAGGCCGGCTTTGGCGGCGGCGTAATTCGCCTGGCCGGGGTTTCCGGTCGCGCCGACGATGGACGATATATTGATGATGCGGCCCGCGCGCCGGCGCAGCATGCCCCGCAGCGCGGCGCGGGCCAGGCGGAACGGAGCGCTCAGGTCGACGTCCAGCACCGCCTGCCAATCCGCGTCGGACATCCGCAGTGCCAGCATGTCCCGGGTCATGCCCGCGTTGTTGACCAGGATGTGCAGGGGACCGGCGGCTTTCTCCGCCGCCTCGATCAGCGCGGCCGGCTCGGCGGCGTCGCGGAGGTCAGCGGGACACACGAAGGCGTTTTCGCCAAGGTCCTTGGCCAGTTCCTCCAGCCGCTCCAGGCGTGTTCCGCTGAGGACGACTTTCGCTCCCTGGGCATGCAGCGCGCGGGCGATGGCGGAACCAATGCCACCGGACGCGCCCGTGACCAGCGCGGATTTGCCATCGAGACGGAACAGGGCCCCGCTCATAGCGTTTTCAGCAAAGCTTCGATCTCCGCCGGGGTCGAGGCGGCGGCGGAGGTGCAATCGGGGAAAATCCTCCGCGTCAGGCCGGACAGGACCTTGCCAGCGCCGAGCTCCACGAAGTTGGTGGCGCCAAGATCGACCATCGCGCCGATACATTCACGCCAGCGGACGGTGGCGGTGACCTGTTTCACCAGCAAATCGGCGATGCGGGCCGGGTCGGTTTCCTTGGCGGCCGAGACGTTGGCCACGATCGGCATGAACGGCGCCTTGGGCGGCGTCTGTTCGAACGCCTCCGCCATAGCGTCAGCAGCGGGGGACATGAGCGCGCAATGGAAGGGTGCGGAGACCGGCAGCAACATGGCGCGGCGAATGCCCTTGGTTTTCGAAATTTCGATCGCGCGCTCGATCGCGGCCTTGTGGCCGGAGATGACGACCTGACCGCCGCCATTGTCGTTGGCGGGCTCCACGACCTCTTTGGTCCCGTCCGGCGCGATGGCGGCTTCGGCGCAGATTTCCTCGGCCTGGGCCATGTCGGCGCCCAGAAGGGCGGCCATCGCGCCGTGGCCCGCGGGGACGGCTTTCTGCATGGATTGGCCACGCAGTTTCAGCAGCCGCGCGGCATCGGAGACGGTGAAGGCGCCGACCGCGCATAACGCGCTGTATTCGCCCAAAGAATGGCCGGCGGCGACGATGGCTTTGCTTTTGATGTCGAATTTGCCTTCGCTTTCCAGTACGCGCAGCACCGCGAGCGAATGGGCCATCAAAGCCGGTTGGGTGTTTTCGGTGAGGATCAGTTCCTCGCCCGGGCCTTCGAACATCAGCTTGGAGAGCTTTTGTTTGAGGGTTTCATCCACCTCCTGAAATACTTCGCGGGCGGCGGCGAAGGCGGCGGCGAGGTCGCGGCCCATGCCGACGGCCTGGCTGCCCTGTCCCGGGAAGATGAAGGCGTGAACCGGCATGGAAATTGGGCTCCGACGGAGGGTTCGGACTGGCTGATACAGTGGGGCGGCGGCGTAGCGGGGGGTTTGGGAGGTGTCAAGGAAGGGCAGCAGCTCGCCAGCAATTCTCAATTTGGCGGGGTGCGAGTCGAAGCTGTGGGGAGTAGGCTGCCGCCTCGACAATCGAGGGAATCGACCCATGGCGACGGTGAAACTCAGCGACGAAGCGCTTTTGGCGTTCTTCCAATCCCATCCGGGTCTTCGCGACAGAGTGGCGTCGATCGTGG
>SHWL01000202.1 GCA_009693865.1 Acetobacteraceae bacterium
TTCCCTCGAGCGCCGCCGGATGTACCTTTGTGGCGTCCGTCAAGCCATTGGGCGTCTCCATCAGCGGCTGGATCACCCCACCACACCGGCCTTGTATCCGGTTCCTGTTCGTCGGCTCCGAGGTTTGCCTCCGGCTTCCTCCCCACCCCGCCTCGCGATGACGCAGTTGCCTTTGGCTAACGGTTCCGGCTCGCCGGCCCGTAGAGGACTTGCACCTCCAAGATCAGTGCCATGCCTGGCACACCGCTACGGATGGTCCGGTCGAGCCGGAGGATGACGAAAAAGCAAGCGTCAGCGCCATAATGAGAATTGCTGCACCGGGCGGGCGTGGATCGTTTGATGCGGCGGACCGCGATAGGACAATTGATCGGCTGCCTCCGGGTGCGCATCGCCCGCCTCGTCCAGAATCGTCCGCACCAGCTCAACGAGATCGACTGGCGACACCGGTTCGGTCACCCGCGAGTCCCGGCCGAACGCGAGCGTCGGGGCGACCATCGTTGCCATCTCGTCGAGGTCGCCAAGCATCCGGGTCCGCAGGTCGTCGTCTTCGATGAACTCGGCGCGCAATTTCAGCCGGGTGATCGGCGTCCGCGGATCGTGACCGATCGCGGTCAGCATTTCGGTCCGGTCGGTGACGAAACGGCGGATGCGGGCCGCCATTGTATTGAACGCCACCGCGGCGGTCGCGGTCTCGGTCGGGCCATCTTCCGGCAAGGGCGCGGCGTGGACATCGCGGCCCAGGGCTTCGGCGGCGGCGGCAAGGACGCGAACCGGCGCGGTGAGCCGGCGCACGGCCCAGATCGTCAGCCCGGCCGCCGTCAACGTCATCAGGAAAAACGCGGCGAGGAACGTGGGCGAATGCCATGGCCGGATCGGGTCCGGATCGGTGTCGATGTGCAACCAGCCGCCACGGGGCAAATGGAACGCATGAAGGATCTGGTTGGAATGCGGCGCCCGGTAAAGCAGTTGCTCGGACCAGCGAACATGGGGATCGGTCAGGCCCGCGGAATACAGGCCGACGCGAAACATCCCCAGCTGTCCTCGGGAAAGTTCCGGCATCGTGGTCACGGGGGGCGTGTCGCTCAAATGAACGGTAATCATCGCGAGCACGTGAAGCGCGGCCAGAACCGCGGGCCGGTCCTCGGGTTCGGCCGACGCGATGGCCCGGTACAGCGGGACAATCCGTAAGCTCAGATCGCGCACCTGGGCGATGCGTTGGATATCGATCCGGTCCAGCGTGTGGATGGTCAGCCCCGCGATCTGAACCAACGCCAGACCGGACAACACCACCGCCGCGGTCCGGGCCGCCAGACTTCTGGGCCAAAGGGAGAATCTCACGCCCGGTCGACCGTCGCCGCCAGGACGTAGCCGCCGCCGCGGACCGTCTTGATCAACCGCGCGTCCCGGCCGTCGTCCTTGAGCTTGCGCCGCGGACGGGACACCGCGACGTCTATCGCTCGATCGAAGGGACCCGCCTGACGGCCGCGCAACAGATCGAGCAGCATGTCGCGGGTCAGCACCCTGTTGGCCCGCTCCACCAGGGCCAGCAGCAGGTCATACTCGCCGCCGGTCAGCGGCACCTCGACCGCCTCGGGGTTGAGCAGGCGGCGGCGCGCCACCTCCAGCGTCCAGCCGGTGAAACGGTAGCCCCTCGCGAGATCTTTCGCCCTGCTGTGAGGAAGATCGCTGGCGCGTCGGATGACAGCCCGGATGGGCGCCGTCAATTCGCGCGGGTTGAAGGGCTTGGAGACATAGTCGTCGGCGCCGAGTTCAAGGCCCACGATCCGGTCCGCGTCGCGGAGCGGCAGTTGCACTTCGTTTCAATTTTTGCCGTGCCGGCGGGTCAATTTACCATGCCCGCCGGATTGGCTTCGCGCCGCCTCGACATCAAATGAGGGACGTCGCAATCACCGCCCGCGCGGGTCAGGAGAACCACATGCGTAAGTCCATCGCCATCGCCGCCGCGGCCTTCCTCGCGGGCTCGATCACCACCGGCGTCCTCATCGCCCAGGCGCAACCAGCCGGCCCTGGGCCGATGCCACCCCGAGGCATGGGCGGTCCCATGGCCCACGGCCCAGGAATGGGCCCGGGAATGGGTCCAGCCGATGACCGGATGGGCGAGCACCGCGCGCATCGGATCGAGATGATGCGCGCCTTCGCGCTGGTGCATCGCGCCGAGGACCGCAAACTCACGCCGCCCGACGCGCAGAAGATCGCCGAGGCGTTTCTGCTGTGGAACGGCAACCACAGTTGGAAAGTTCTGAACGCGAAAACCGAGGGCGACGCAATCGGCTTCGATCTGGCGACGGCGGAAGGCTCGGTGATCGCCCATTTCACGATGGACCCGAAGACCGGGCGGCTGGCGCGCCGCGCCTGAGGCGGGCCGTCGCCCGTGATGGTCCTGCACACGGACACCCGGTGGCGGGTCACTTTAAATGTCGCTTACCGGCCCTTACCGGCTGTAGCCGGGCGTCGGGCCGAATGTCCATCGACCCAAAGCGGTCCCACGGCCGGCGCGCCCTGAACGAGCCTGGCAGGTCATGCCCGGTTTCCTCTCACCGCGGCGGTAACCTGGCCGGCCATGGCCGGTTAGACCCGGTGATCATCAACGTACTGGTGTGCCGATCGCTTTCCGCGGCAGGCGCACCACGAGAAGCAGCAGCCATGCCGGCACAGTCGCCATGATCAGCAAAACATAATCGTCGGCATAGGCAACGATCTGCGCCTGCTCATTAATGATCCTGTCCAGCATCACGGCACCATGCCGGGTTGTCGGGTCGAACCAATGTTGCGTCGAGCCGGCCGCCTGCAACGCACGATTGAACGGGGTGACCGCCGCGCCGATCATTTCATGCATCGCCTGGGTGTTCCGCGCGAGCAACGTGATTGCGACCGAGACCCCAATCGCGGAACCCAGGTTTCGCAGCAGACTGAACAGCGCGGCGCCCTCGGTTCGCATCGACGGTGCCAGCGTAGAGAACGCCAGCAACTGGATCGGAGTCCACAAGAAACCCATCGCAGCGCCCTGAATGACGATGGTGACGATGATCTCTCGCTCCGACACGTCCGGCGTCCAGGACGTCATCACCCAGTACGTGTAGGTCAGCAGCACCAGTCCGATCCCCACCAGAACCCGAGGGTCGACCCGCGATGCGAGCCGGCCGGACAGCATGGTGGTGACAAGACTGCCGAACCCGCGCGGCGCCATGATCAGTCCGGCGGTTTCGACAGGGTAATGGCTCAATACCTGAAGCCACGGCGTCATCAGCGCGAGGGTCGAGACCATGAAGATGCCGACCATGAACATGAGCAGCACGCCGGACGCGAAATTGACGTCCTTGAGTAGCGCCGGCCGGATGAGCGGTTGCGGAGCCGCCAGAAAGTGCACAAGGACGAGGTACAAACCCAGGCCGGCAACCGCGGCCTCGACGACGATCTCACGAGAGGTAAACCAGTCCTGGCCCTGGCCACGGTCCAGCATCAACTGCATGGCACCGATCGCAATCGCCAGCATCCCAAATCCAAGCCAATCGAAGCGCAGCCGTGGCTGCCGGTCGCTGCTCGGAAGAAAGATCATCAGACCCGCGGCGGCGACCAGGCCGAACGGCAGGTTGATGTAGAACACCCAACGCCAGTTGAAAGTTTCAGTCAGCAAACCGCCAAGGGTCGGCCCCATGATCGGCCCGAGCATGATCCCCATTCCCAGGATCGCCATGGCGAAGCCGCGTCGCTCGGGCGGATAGATGTCCAGCAGAGTGGCCTGCGACAATGGCGCCAGAGCGGCACCGAATGCGCCTTGCAATACGCGAAACACCACGATCTGCCCCAGCGACTGCGCTGCGCCGCAGAGCATCGATGCGATGGTGAAGCCAAGTATGCTGATGACATAGAGAGATTTGCGGCCATAGCGCGCCGCCAGCCAGCCGACCGGTGCGGTCATGATCGCTGAAGCGGTGATGTAGGAGGTCAGGACCCAGCTGATTTCATCGAAGCTCGCGGAGAAGCTGCCCTGCATGAAGGGCAGCGCCACGTTGGCAATGGTCTGGTCAAGCAGCTGCAGCACCGTGGCACCGATCGTGCACGCAGTGATCATCGCGCGATGGCGCACCACCTCCTGGACGGCTTCTCCCGGCATTTCGGCGACCTTGTCGTTGTTTGGCGCGCTGGCCGCGAGGATGCTGACAACTGAGGTCGAAGGTCAAATACGGCCGGACTTCTCCTGGGCCGGTAGCCGTGCCAATGCAACGGAACCATTCCGTATCAGGTTCGGAGGGTATCCGGCTGCTCGCAATCTTATCCGGCCGCCCGTGATCTCCGTAAGGCGGCAAACGGGCCAATCGGAACGAATGAGCGCTTTCGGGACGGCTCACCTGGGAACCACGAGGATGGGTGCGTCATGGCCGTTGGCGCGTCCAGCATGGATGACCGCTTACCATCCAAAGCGGACTCTTCCAGTTGCGGAACTCAAGACTTTGGGATCGGTGACTGGAGTTGGCGGACGGGCACAAGCCGGATCGATCGTGCGGCTCGACTTTGGTCGAGACCCCGGAGTAGGGTCGGTCAAGGGAGACGAGGAAATGTCAGAGCGGGTCGAGGTTGTGGTCATTGGCGCTGGGCAGGCGGGACTGGCGATCAGCTATTATTTGACCCAACAGGGCCGAACCCATGTGATCCTGGAGAGGGACACGCAGGTCGGTAGCGCCTGGCGACACGGACGTTGGGATTCCTTCACCCTGGTGATACCCAATTGGGCGGTCCGGTTGCCGGGCTTCCCTTATCGCGGCGACGATCCTGATGGGTTCATGGAGTGCTCGGAAATCGTGAGCCATCTGGAGCAATACGCGTCCAGCTTCGGGGCGCCCGTACGCTTTGGAGTAACGGTTACGGCCGTCGACCCAGCGCCGGGAGGCAGCGGCTACTTTGTCTCAACGTCAAGTGGCGATACTTATGCCGCGGCAAATGTCGTCGTGGCCACGGGCTCATTTCAGTTTCCAAGGCCCACGAAGCTCGCCGAAGCATTTCCTCCAAATATTTCGCAGATGCACTCAAGTTGTTATCGTAACCCTGATGGCTTACCGCCCGGCGCGGTGCTGGTGGTCGGGAGCGCCGATACAGGCTGCCAGATCGCCGACGAGCTTTGTGAACGGGGGCGTCAGGTCTATTTGTGCGTCGGCCGCTCTTCGCGCCGCCCGCGCCGATACAGGGGCAAAGATGTCGCCTTCTGGTTCTGGGTTGTTACCCTCAGCGGATCCGTCCAAACCGCTGATCAACTGCCCGACCCCGGCGCGAGGTTTGCGGCCAACCCCCATCTTACCGGGAAAAACGGAGGGTACACGCTCAATCTTCATCAACTCGCGCGGAACGGGGTGGTGTTGTTGGGCTCAAGACTCCCCTCATTTTTGGCCGCATTTTACTGGCAGGTTGGTGGCACCGCTCCGCGTTGACTCTCGTTGTAGCGCGCGACGGCCCGATTACTGCCACACAGCGCCCGGCCCATCGGCCACGCCAGAACGAGATTGGTTTCGATG
>SHWL01000203.1 GCA_009693865.1 Acetobacteraceae bacterium
GCGCCGCCTTCCTTTCCACGTCATGGTTCGGCTCGACCGGACCATCCGAAGCGGCACTGTACCGCGACCGATGGTCCGGTCGAGCCGAACCATGACGAGGGGAGGCTGGAGCCCGATCGAAGCGTTTATCTTTGGGCGTCGCCTTAGTGCCGCGACGGGTCCTCCGGACGAGCCGGAGGATGACGAACGCAGGGGTGCGCCGCCGTTCCGGAAGAAGGTCAAACCCGATGAAACGCCTGTGTCTGACCCTGATTCTGTTGTTGCCTCTCACCGCCTGCCTGGAGGAGGCGGACCGGGACTTCCAAGGCTACGTGGACGGCGAATACCTTTATATCGCGGCGCCCTCGGCCGGGTGGTTGACCCAGGTCGCCGTGCAAAAAGGCGAACGCGTGGCGGCCGGCGCGGCGCTGTTCTCGCTGGACCCGGCGCGGGAGACGGCCGCTCTGGCGGAATCCCGCTCCCGGCTGGCCCAAAGCGAGAACGACCTGGCCGACCAGTTGACCGGCTCCCGGCCGGAGGAGATCGCCGCGATCGAAGCCCAGTTGGTTGATGCCTCGGCCACATTGGACCTCGCGAAGGTGACGCTCGACCGGCAGATGAAGCTGATTGCCTCGAACGCGGCATCGCAATCGCAGGTGGACACCGCGCAATCGGCGGCGCGCCGTGCCGAGGCACAAATGTCGCGGCTCCGGGCGCAGTTGGCGGTGGCGCGGCTGCCGGCGCGGGAAGACCATGTGAAATCCGCTCGCGCGGCCGTGGAGGCGGCGCGTCATGCCGTCGAACAATCCGCCTGGCAACTGGCACAACGCCAGATCGCGAGTCCGGCCGACGCTCTGGTGGAAAATATCGTGCGGCGGCCGGGAGAGTACGTTCCCGCGAACGGAGTGGTGCTGAGTTTGCTGCCGCCCGCGGGCGTAAAGGCCATTTTCTTCGTCCCCGAACCGCGACGCGCCGAGCTTCGCCCAGGGGAGGCGGTTCAGGTGATCTGCGCCGGCTGTCCCGCCGGACTGACCGCTCGGGTCAGCCGGATCGCGAGCGACGCGGAATACACGCCACCCGTGATTTACAGCCGGGAGACCCGCGCCAAACTGGTATTCCGGGTCGAGGCGATGCTGACCCAGATGCAAGGCGCGCCCTTGCCCGGACAGCCGGTGACCATTCGGGCAAAGCCATGAGTTCGACCGCGGAACCTCTCGCGATTTCGGTAAACGGCCTGACCAAGCGTTTCGGTTTCAAAACGGTCGTCGACCAATTCTCGCTCGAGGTCGAGCGTGGGCAAATTTACGGCTTCCTCGGCCCCAACGGCAGCGGCAAAACCACGACGATCCGGATGCTCTGCGGACTGCTGATCCCCGACGCCGGTCACGGCTCTTGCCTTGGTCACGACATCCGCACCGAAAGCTGGGCCATCAAACAACGCGTCGGCTACATGACGCAAAAGTTCAGCTTTTACGACGACCTGACGATCCGCGAGAATATGGACTTCGTCGCCCGCCTTTACGGCCTGCCCGGACGGAAGGCCAAGGTCGCGGCGGCGTTGGAGCGTTTGGGCCTCGCGGACCGGCGCGACCAATTGGCGGGCACGCTCTCGGGCGGATGGAAACAGCGCCTCGCGCTGGCGGCCTGCATACTGCACGAGCCAAGCCTGTTGTTACTGGACGAACCAACCGCGGGCGTCGACCCGAAGGCGCGGAGGGCGTTCTGGGACGAAATCCACACGCTGGCGGCGGATGGGATGACCGTGCTCGTCAGCACGCATTACATGGATGAGGCGGAACGCTGCCACCGCATCGCCTATCTGGCCTATGGCCGCCTGGTGGCGAACGGCACGGTGGCGGAGGTCGTGCGCGGCGCGGGCCTGACCGCCTGGCACGTGACCGGCCCTGACCACAGGATCGCCGTGCTGGCGAAACAACTGGAAGGGCGGCCTGGCGCGGAAATGGTCGCTCCCTTCGGCGCGACCCTGCACGTCAGCGGCCCGGACCCTCACGCGCTGGATGAGGCGGTCGCGCCGTTTCAGTCCGAAAGCGGCCTGACCTGGCGGCGGGGCGATCCGACGCTGGAGGACGCGTTCATCCACCTGATGCGTGGGACCGAGGACCATTTCGCGCCCGGTGGCCGCCGATGAACGGGCCCCGTTTTTCGCTGGCGCGATTGCTCGCGGTCGTCGTCAAGGAATTCATCCAGATGCGGCGCGACCGGCTGACCTTCGCGATGATGATCGGCATTCCCGTGCTCCAGTTGATCCTGTTCGGCTATGCGATCAACGGCGACCCGCGGCAGCTGCCGACCGCGGTGCTGAGCCAGGACAACAGCACGGTCAGCCGGGCCATTTTGGCCGGGTTGCAAAACAGCACCTATTTCCGGATCACCGTGCTGGCGGACAACGTGGCCCAGGTGGATCGTTTGCTGGACCAGGGCGCCGTCCAATTCGCCATCGAAATTCCCGTGGGGTTCGAGCGGCGGCTGCTCCGGGGCGAGATGCCGGCGTTGCTGGTCATGGCCGACGCGACCGACCCCGCCGCCACCGGCAACGCGCTTGGCGGGCTGCGGCAAATCGTGGACAGCGCGCTCGCGCCGCTTCTGACGGGACCGCTGTCCGGTTTGGCGCCCTCCCCCTCCCCGGTCGAACTGCGCGTGCACCGGCGATATAACCCCGAGGGCCTGACCCAGTACAACATCGTCCCCGGCCTGATGGGCACGATCCTGACCATGACCATGATCGTCATGACCTCGCTCGCCATGACGCGGGAGATCGAGCGCGGCACGATGGAAAACCTGTTGGCCATGCCTGTGAGGCCGATCGAGGTCATGCTTGGCAAGCTGATCCCCTTCATCCTGGCGGGCGTTGTGCAGGTCGTGGTCATCTTGAGCGCGGCGCGGCTGATGTTCGGCGTGCCGATGGTGGGCGATCCGGCGGTGCTGATGTTGGGCCTGTTGGTCTTCATCGTCGCCAATCTTGCCGTGGGTTTCCTGTTCTCAACGGTGGCCCGCAATCAATTGCAGGCGATGCAGATGAGCTTCTTTTTCTTTCTGCCCTCGATCCTGATGTCCGGTTTCATGTTCCCATTCCGCGGCATGCCGGAATGGGCGCAAATCGTTGGCGAGGCGTTGCCGTTGACCCATTTCCTGCGCATCGTTCGGGGCGTCATGCTGAAAGGCAACAGTTTCGCCGATGTCTGGAGCGACATCTGGGCCATCCTGCTTTTCCTGCTTGTGGTTTCGGTGCTGGCGTTGACGCGGTACCGGCGGACACTGGATTAGAACGTTTTCCGATCTGGTCGAATCGCCTCCTTCATCGTCATGGCTCGGCTTGACCGCATGGGCTTCAGGATAAGGAGGATTGGGAGATGAACGTTCCCCCAGTACCGTCATGGCGCGGCTCGTCCGGGCCATGACGGGAAGATGGCGGAAGGACCGGGCGCGGCACGAAACCCTCGATCCCCCGCGAAAATCTGATAGAGTGCATAACCGGCAGCGGAGGATGACGCATGAACGCGATGGTCGATGTCCACCAAAACACCGGGCCCGCGGAACGCCGGCGCATTCGCACGGGCGCGTTCACCGGCCCGACCTCAGGGCTGGCGCCCGGGAATGTGCAGGCGAACCTGGTCGTCCTGCCGAGAGACCTCGCGCACGACTTCCTGCGTTTCGCCCAGGCGAACCCCCGGCCCTGCCCGGTACTCGCCGTGTCGGACGCGGGATCGCCGCATTTTCCCTCGCTTGGCCACGATATCGACATTCGCACGGACCTGCCGCGCTACCGCGTTTGGCGCGATGGCGAACTGGTCGAGGAACCCACCGACGTCATTCACGCCTGGCGCGGCGACCTCGTGGGTTTCGCGATCGGCTGTTCCTTCTCGTTCGAGGAAGCGTTGCTGGCCGATGGCATCGACGTCCGCCACATCACTCGAAACTGCAACGTGCCGATGTACCGGACCAATATTCCGTGTGTGCCGGCGGGCGTGTTCTCCGGTCCGATGGTGGTTTCGATGCGGCCGATGAAGCCGGCGGACGCGATCCGGGCGGTGCAGATCACCTCGCGCTTTCCCTCGGTGCATGGCGCGCCGGTCCATCTGGGACTGCCCGAGGCGATCGGGATCGCGGATATCTCGAAGCCTGACTACGGCGATGCCGTGCCGGTCGAGCCGGGCGAGTTGCCCGTGTTCTGGGCTTGCGGTGTCACGCCGCAGGCGGTGATCGCCCAGGTAAAGCCGGAGTTTTGCATCACGCATGCGCCGGGGATGATGCTGATCACCGATCTGCGGAACACCAAACTCGCCGTGCTGTAGTGCGCGACCGGATCGATCGCATTGAGGATTTGATCCACCAGGAGGTTGGCCGCGGCGTCACTGGCTTGTTCGCGGCGGCCAAAGGCGGGTTGTGGAGCGCGGTCTCGGCGCTGACGGCCAAGCCGCCTCGTCATGTCGGGATTCTGACGGGATTTTTCGTGCCGAAGGGCGATCCGCCGGCCGCGGAGACCGACGGTCCGGCGGGCGCCGCGTTGCTGGCGCTGGCCTTGTCCGGGATCGGCGCCCAATGCCGTTTACTGACGGATGAGAGCTGCCGTTCCGCATGCGCGGCCGCTCTCGCCGGTGGCGGGGTGACCGGTGTGTCCATCGACGCAATCCCGCCCAGTACCTCGCTGGAACCGGTGATCGCCGCGTGGCGTGCGTTGGGTATCGACTGGATCATTTCAATCGAACGTTGCGGGCTGAGCGGCGACGGACGGCCACGCAACATGCGCGGCGAGGACACCGGCGCCCACACCGCCCCGCTGGACCATGTCTTTACCGCGGGCCCCTGGCGCACCATCGCGATCGGCGACGGTGGCAATGAGGTCGGGATGGGCGCGCTGCCCTCTGAGCTGATCGCGAGGGAGGTTCCCTTTGGCGCGACGATCGGCTGCGTCACGCCCGCGGATCATCTGATCGTGGCGGGCGTTTCGCATTGGGGGGCATATGGGTTGATCGCGGGCCTCGCGGTGGCGAACGCGGCATGGCGGGAGGCGTTGCTGGGTTGCCTCGATCCGGCGCTCGAACGGCGAATTCTGAAGACGCTCGTCGAACGAGGTCCCGCCGTGGACGGTGTCACCCTGGGCCGCACGCTGACGATCGATGGCCTCGATCTCGACACGCATCGGGTCATGCTTGAACAGGTGCGTACCATTGCGCGGCGCGAGTGAGCCACCAGTTCAGTTTGGAAAGATAACCACGCGAAACTGCCCGCGCCCGTTGAGGATACCGTACTCCACCTCGAAGGGCCGGTCGCCATGATCGTGCCGCCGGTATTTCAGGCGGACAAAGGCAAACACACCGGCATTGGCGGCGAGATAAGGTGACACTCAACAATAACCGCTTCGGGATGGCGTCAATTTCGTATCGTCATGGCCCGGCTCGTCCGGGCCACCTATTGCGCCACGGTGCTGGATCAGGTGGCCCGGACGAGCCGGGCCATGACGACGGTGGGGAAAGCCAACCGACTCGTT
>SHWL01000204.1 GCA_009693865.1 Acetobacteraceae bacterium
AATCGTCATCCTCCGGCATGACCGGAGGATCCGAAGCGGCACAACGCATCGCTTTTTGGCGCTATGATACGCGGATATGTGCCGCTACCGATCCTCCGGTCACGCCGGAGGATGACGAAAAAGCAAGCGTCAGCGCCAAAATGAGAATTTCTGCCTGACCGCCCTCGCGCTTGCACAACCGCCACCGCTGCCGCAGTCTCCTGGCAACATTTCCAGGAGACCATCCGATGCACGATATCGTCATTCGCGGCGGCACCATTGTCGACGGTACCGGCGGCCCGTCCTACACCGGCGACCTCGCCGTCGACGGCGGCAAGATCGTCCAGGTTGGCGGCAAGGCCGGCCCAGGCAAGCGAGAGATCGCGGCCGGGGGACAGATCGTGACGCCGGGCTGGGTCGATGTGCACACTCATTACGATGGCCAGGCGACCTGGGATCCGGTGCTCGCGCCGTCATCGTGGCACGGTGTCACCACCATCCTGATGGGCAATTGCGGCGTCGGCTTCGCCCCCGTACGCAAGCGCGATCATGATTGCCTGATCGATCTGATGGAAGGCGTCGAGGACATTCCCGGCATCGCCCTGGCGGAAGGCTTGAAGTGGGACTGGGAGTCGTTCCCCGATTACCTCGACGCGCTGGAACGCCGCACCCGCGCGATCGATGTCGCCACGCAACTGCCGCACCATCCGTTGCGCGTCTACGTCATGGGCGACCGCGCGGTGCGGCGGGAGAACGCCACACCCGAGGATATCGCCGAAATGGGCCGCCTCGCGGAACAGGCGATCCGCGCCGGCGCCTTCGGCTTCACCACCTCCCGCACGGTGCAGCACAAAACCACCAGCGGCAATCTGGTGCCCGGCTACAACGCCGAGGAAACCGAACTACTTGGCATCGGCCGGGCGATCGCTCGCACGAATCGCGGCACATTCGGCATGGCCAGCGACTTCGACGATGAGGAGGAGGAGTTCGACTGGATCACCCGCATGACGAAAGAAACCGGGCGTCCCTTTTGGTTCCTGCTGACCGACCGGAATTCCGATCCCGGCCGTTGGCGGCGGATCATGGACGGGGTCCGCAAGGCTCGCGTCCAGGGCGCCCATGTGACCGCGCAGGTCGCGGGCCGCCCCGTGGGGATCATTCTCGGACTGACCACGTCGCTGACCCCCTTCGCCGCGCGCCCGAGTTTCGCCGCGCTGAAGGACCTTCCTGTCGCGGAACGGCTGGCGCGGCTGCGCGATCCGTCGCTGCGGGCGAAGATCCTCGCCGAGGACACGGCGGAAGCACTGCTGGACATCATGCCGCCTTTGCAACGTCCGATCGCCGCCCGCTTCGACCGCCAGTTCGTACTGGGCGATCCGCCCGACTACGAGCCGGAGTACAGCCGCTCGATCGAAGCGATGGCGGCGAAAACCAATCTGTCGCCGGAAGAGTTTTGTTACGACTATCTCATTGGCGGCGACGGTGGGCGGATGTTGTTCTATCCGATCACCAATTATGTCCACGGCGACCACGGTGTCGTGCGCGAAATGATCGCTGACCCCGCGACTCTGTTGGGCCTTGGCGATGGCGGCGCGCATTGCGGGCTGATCTGCGATTCCAGCCTGCCGACCTACATGCTGACCCATTGGGCGCGCGACCGTTCTCGCGGACCGAAGTTCGATCTGGAGTTCGTGGTGAAGCGCCTGACCAGCGAAACCGCGGACTATTTCGGTTTCAAGGATCGCGGCCGGTTGGCCCCCGGAATGAAGGCCGACATCAACGTCATCGATCACCACGCGCTGCGGATTCATCACCCGGAGATGCGTTACGATCTGCCCGCGGGCGGCAAGCGCCTGGTGCAACGCGCCGATGGCTACACCGCGACAATCGTTTCTGGTGTGCCGGTGTTTGAAAGCGGCGAGGATACCGGCGCGCGTCCGGGCCGGTTGGTACGGGCGTAGCGGTGGACAGGGAGCGGGTATTACCCCACCCGCTCCATCAACCCGTTGATCAGTAACGTCAGGCGCTCCTCCTGGCAGCGCTGACCGTTGCGCATTTTTTCTCGTGCCGATGGGCCAACGATGACGTGAATGCCCAGGATGGGGGGGCCTTCGGCGGAGCGCATGGCGGCGCGCTCCGTCGCGGCTTCGATCAGCGCCGCCTCCGAGTTGTCGACCCATCGCAGCACACGAAAACCCGCCGCCTCCAGCAAAGATCGCGTTGCCTCCGGCGTGCGCAAAAAACTCAACTCGGGACGGCTCGCCCACATCACCGGAAAAACAACCTCGCCCCCTGGGCCTTGCGCCACGTCCTGAATCGCCAGCCGGCCGCCGGGTTTCAGCACGCGCCGCATCTCGGCGTAGTAAAGCGCGCGATCCTCGATATTCATCGCCACGTTCTGCGACCAGGCCAAATCGAAAGTGGCGTCGGGAAATGGTAAAGCCAAAGCCGAGCCCTGGCGGAAATCCACCTGGTCTGTCAGCCCGACCCGCGCGGTCAACGCGGTCGCCACCGACACGAACTCAGGCGTCAGGTCCACGCCGCTGACCCGGCAGCCATATGTCGTCGTCAGATACCGCGACGGCCCGCCAATGCCCGATCCCACGTCGATCACATGATCCGAGGCAGAAGGCGCCAGCATGGTCGCCAACTCCTCGGTCGCGCGGCGGCGGCGGGAATGGAACTCGTCGACCGGCGCCAGGTCGTCGATCGTCAACGCATCGACGTTCTTCCCGGCCTTGGCCAGCGCGGCCAAAATACGTTCGAGCGAGAGCGGCGCACGTCGTCGCCCTGACGGTCGTTGCCGATCAACCCCGAGGGCTATCCGCTCCGCGATTGTTGGCCGACGCCGCCGCTATCCGCGTGACGCGGACGGGGTAGCCCCCCGACGCCGGGCGGAATAAAGGCCGGCGAGACCGAGGCCGAAAAGGGCCAGCATGCCGGGTTCGGGCACCCCGACGCCATCACCGACGGCACTGGCGGAGAACTGATTTCCCGTGGCGGAAATGAAGCCAATGCCGAGGAGGCCGATCGTGTCGCCGTTCTGCAAGGTAAATATGTTTCCCAACTCAAACGCGCCGGTCGACAGCGAGGTTGGCAGAGGCAGCGTCGTGAGGTCATCCAGGTTCGCCATCAAGGAAGCAGCCGATGGCCCGTTAAAAAAACCAAAAAAGCCTGGCGAACCCTCAAAACTTACGCCGCCGGAATGTGTATCGAGAACCAACTGCGTTGGAAGAACAACCAACTGATTGACCCAACCGAACGCAGGCGCGGTGAAATCAACCGAGGTCACCAAAAACTGGCCCAGGCTCGAGTCCCCGGGGGCCCGGTCTGGCGTTGTGTTGTCCAGAAACACCCTGGCTGTCACGGGGCCGCTATTCGGTATAGGAGCACCACCGTTCACAATGATGTTGGCGAAGCCCCCGGCGTGAAACGAAATTTCAATCGGCGCCGCCTGCGCCACACTTGCGGCAAACGCCGTGGCGGCGATCAACGCCGCGTAGAATTTCACCCGCATGGAACCCGCCCTTCTTTATGCCTCGTAAACCCTAGCATATCGCACCCCCCCCCTCCCCCCCCGCAACCCAAAAAATGAAAGGGTACGCTTTTTTTAATACAACGCCGCACGGCGGCGGTCTCCGCATCCGGGATCACCGTCCGAACCTTGGTCATGTCGAGGCCGGGCAGCCCGATCGGCGCATCAATCTCTCCGGCCAGCAGCACTGGCGGAGGTCCTGGACCGGCGCGATACGCACCCCATCCCGCCGGGCGGCGGCCGCATGCGCCGGCCAGGCATGGCGACTTGAGCGGACCACACCTTGCATCCCGAGCCGCCACATCCGGCGAGATTGCCGTCATACCGTGTCTCACGGATGGGGCCCGTCCACCGCCCTTGGCACGGAATCCCCCCCTCACCACCGCGCGATCTCGCTCAAGCACAAGATCACCCCACCCGGATCCGTCCGGCTCGCCACAACCTCAACCCGCATCCGCCACAACCGCGACGCCTCCGCCAGCTCCGCATCGGCCTCCTTCCCCTTCAGGAACCAGCAAGTAAACCGCTGGTGGCATAATGAGTGGCGACATCGTTCGACATCAGGGGGCCTCCGAGGGGGAGAATGAGCCACAGGCGGTTTGCACGGTCATCCCGACCACGTATTGATGGAACCGCCGCTGCCAGGCGCCGCGAATGCGATTGACGATGGACTGGCTTTCCGCCGTGTCGGGCATGGCGACCCGCAGGACCTTCGTCGCCTCGGCGATCGTCGACCGCGACCTTGGGTTCAACCAGGCACCCTGGCCGTCCAGCACGGTATAGCCGTTGGGTAAAGCCGGGGTGACGATCTCATTTCGAAAATCGCGCCATTCCTTGTCGGTGACCTCGCCACGGCCGGAGACGGAGCGGCCAAAATACAGATCGTAGACCCGCATCGATTGGCCCGCGCCGGCCGGGCATTGGTTGGCGCCACAGCCGGACAGAAACAGCAGGCTCAGGAGCGAGGAATACCAACGTGTTCCGAAGAAGTTCTTGCGCTCCGATTTCC
Source organism: Acetobacteraceae bacterium (assembly GCA_009693865.1). Taxonomy (GTDB): domain Bacteria; phylum Pseudomonadota; class Alphaproteobacteria; order Acetobacterales; family Acetobacteraceae; genus Rhodopila. Next base: position 4,524 of record SHWL01000204.1, read on the forward strand.
AAAAGATTATCATCTGACCAGACTGGTTAGTAAGGGTTGGTTAACATGTCCCCCGTAAAACACCCGGATCGAGCAGCCTCCGGCCCGGCCGATACGGCGGTCTGGAAGCTGGAAGACGCCAAAGCAAGGTTCAGTGAAGTGGTCAGACTCGCGGAGCAAGGGGTTCCTCAACATGTCAACGTGCGCGGCCGGCCTGCCGTGGTGATCGTGTCGGCACCGGCTTACGCGCGGCTGGCGCCGGCCGCCAGCGGCAGCCTCGCGGCGCTGTTCGGGGAAGGGCCGTTCACCCGCCTCGACGACTTCGACGATGTTCTGGCGCGGGATCGCACCCCGATGCGCGACCCGGAGACCTTTGAACCGTGACGCTGGCGCCAGCACGAGGGTGGTTGATCGATACCAATGTTGTCTCCGAGCTTCGCAAGGGCACGCGGTGTGCGCCTGCCGTCCGGGCATGGTCGGAGCGAGTGCCGCGGATAGCTTGCTTCATCAGCCGGGTCAGCCTCGCTGAGATCCGGTTTGGGATCGAACGCGCGGCCGACCCCGCGTTTCGCGCCGAACTGGAGGCCTGGGTTCAGGACGGCGTCCTGCCGTGGTTCGGGCCCCGCGTGATCGAGGTCGATGAGCGCGTTCTGGTCGACTGGCGCCACCTCGACGCCGAGGGACGCAAGACGCGATACACCTTCGCCAACCCTGACGCCCTCATCGCCGCCTGCGCGCGCGTCCATCAGTTGGGCGTCGCCACGCGCAACGTCCAGGACTTCGTTCGGGCCGGCGTCCGCATCCTGAACCCCTGGGACGAGGCGGCCTAGCAGCCTGTCGGACTGAGTTTTTCGGCAACCAGGTTGCGTGGACCTGAAAATGCGGCCACGGCGGCCGTCAGGCCGTGATGGCGGTGTGAACGGGTCTACACCGCGTCACAGCGGCTTCGTTCAACCCGCCTGGCGACGATTT
>SHWL01000205.1 GCA_009693865.1 Acetobacteraceae bacterium
TCCGGCGTTCATGAGTGAGCCCTCCCCGGACAAGGGTCGGGCAAACCGCCACCAACTTCAAACCGACACCACCCAAAATCGTCGAAAAACCGTTATAGGTCAGACACTTCGGAACGGTTCGTTCGGAAAACTCCGGACAGTAGTGAGGCCCGATAAAAAACCGGCCCGATCAGGCCAGAGGAAGAAACCCTTCCAGCCCGCGATCGGAACTGACTTTGGGACAGTTGAAGAAGTAGAAGCAAGAACCCGCGGGTTCCTCGCACGCGTGATTGCGTTGACCGCGGTCGCTGGAGTCGCCGTCACTGGCGGATACGGTCTCGCTACCGGTAACTACATGGCGGTTATCACGGTCTGGGCCATCGCGGGACCAATTGTCGGCGCGGTGGTGGCCCACTACTTTGGACCGCGAAGGAATGACACAGGATGACCACACTGACCGTCGCGTCAGGCACCACCAACGGCGAGGCGAGGGATCGGCCCCGGGAAAGGGCCAAAACCCTCAAGAAGAATCGGGTTCAGCTCGACTTCGCGCCTCGCTCCATGGAGCGCCTGAATACGCTCAAAACCAAAACCGAATCGTCCTCCTACGCGGAGGTCGTGAAGAATGCGTTGCGTCTCTACGAGGCGTTGATCGAGGAAACCGAGAGCGGGAAGCAGTTCCTCGTTCGCGACGAGAACGGAGTGGTGTCGCCTTTCAGGTTGTTCCTGTAAGGGCCTGCCACTTTCCGCCTCGAAACCTCGGTCCCGCACGCGCCAGGCGGCGGAACCGCCGAGCATTTACCGTGCACATATCGAGAAATCCGTCCCAATCCAGCACGCGCGGTCTTTGGCCGACCGCTTCGCCTCACCCCATCGCGAGTTGATCCCGTCGCGCGTCAAACCCCGCACATCCGCCACGCCCGGCGAGACGACCCCGACATAGACCGACAGGATGCCCGGGTAGAGCTGTTTCTGCTTGTCGCGATTCCCAAGCCCGAACGATCCTTCTGTCCCATCCGAGAAAAAGTCGCATGGCCCGGAGAACACGATCTTTCCACCCGACTCGATACGGCAATCGGCTGTTTTGCTGAAGCTCGCGGTCGGCCAGGCAATGGCGGTCAGGCAAACAGCCAGCCGCGCCAGGCGACCGCGCGACAGGAAACACATGCGATTCATCGAATGAACTCCCGAAACAGCGGCCAATGGTCATTTTATCCCGGAGCGGGCTCGAAACGGACGCGAGATGCAACCGGATTTCATCGCAAGCCACCGCCGCGGCGAGGCCGGCTCTCCGCGACCCCTCCCTCCGCGCGTTCCGCGACAACGAACCTTGCGAACCTCCGGGTGCCTCCGGCAATGCCCCGCCAACGCGGCATGACAAAGGCTTCATGATTCCCGTCGAATGAAATCTTGTTGCGCGGGCTTACTGGTGCCATCTCCATCTCGCCGCCGCCCTACCCGCGGGAGTCCGCCGCCCCATGCCGCCTGTGTCCCGCTATCTCCGCCTCGCCATCCTGGCGTTCGCTTTACTGCTTGACGGCTGCGCGGCAGTCGCGCGCGGCGCGCCCGACAGCTTCGCGCCCTTGGTCAAGAAAGTGCTGCCCGCCGTCGTGAACATCGCGGTGACCGAGGCCGTTCCCAAGCGAGACCTCTTCCGCGACCTCCCCCCCGAGTTGCGCGATACCCCCCTGGGCCGCGAATTCAGGCGCCGCTTCGGCGACCGCCAGGAACGCACGATGGGCGCGGGATCGGGCTTCATCATCGATCCCTCGGGCATCATCGTCACCAACAACCATGTCGTCGGACGCGCGGAAAAGATCGTCGTGTCGCTGACCAACGGCCGCCAGTACCCGGCTGTGCTCATCGGTCAGGACCTGCTCACGGATATCGCCGTCATCAAGATCTCCGCCACCGAGAAGCTGCCCGCCGTGACCTGGGGCGATTCGCGGCTGATGCAGGTGGGCGACTGGATTATCTCAGCCGGCAACCCGTTCGGTCTGGGCGGCTCGGTGACCGCTGGAATCATCTCCGCCGAGGGACGCGACCTTGGGGCCGGACCCTTCGATAATTTTCTGCAACTCGATGCGCCGATCAATCCCGGCAACTCCGGCGGTCCGGTGTTCAACATGGATGGGCAGGTGATCGGAGTCAGTTCCGTCATCGTATCACCAACGGGCGCCTCGGTTGGGATCGGCTTCGCGATCCCCAGCGAGACGGTCAGTCAGGTAGTGCGCCAGTTGCTTGCGAAAGGCACGATCGAGCGCGGATGGCTGGGGGTTTCGGTCGAGGATCGGGATGACTCCGTGTTGATCTCCGCGATCGACCGGACCGGACCGGCGGCGCGCGCGGGGATTCGTCAGGGTGACGCCGTGGTCGCGATCAATGGCGAAACCGTGGGTAGCGCGCGTGGGTTGATCCGCGCGGTGGCCGCGGTCTCGCCGGGCAACCAATCCCGCCTGACGGTCCGGCGGCAAGGACAGACATTGGAGTTCCCCGTGGTGATCGGCCTCCGGCCGGGCGCGCGGGAAGAGTAACGGAGTCGAGCAATGCGAATACTCGTGGTGGAAGACGACAAAGACGTGGCCGGTTTCGTGGTGCGCGGTCTCAAGGAAACCGGCCACGTGGTCGAGCACGCGGATAACGGCCGCGACGGACTGTTCATGGCCGCGAGCGAGAATTTCGACGCGATCGTGCTGGACCGCATGCTACCGGGCGGAATCGACGGGCTGAAAATCCTGGAAACCCTGCGCGCACAGAAAAACGCCGTGCCGGTGATGATCCTGTCCGCGCTCGCCGACGTGGACGAACGGGTCAAAGGCCTGAAAGCCGGTGGCGACGATTACCTGACCAAACCCTTCGCCTTCGCCGAACTCCTGGCCCGCGTCGAGGCCCTGGGCCGCCGCGGCAAAGGCGAGGCCACGCAGACAAAGCTGACCGTCGAGGATCTCGAACTCGATCTGCTGTCGCGCCAGGTCAAACGCGCCGGCCAGAAGATCGATCTGCAACCGCGGGAATTCCGCCTGTTGGAGTATCTGATGCGTCACGCGGGTCAGGTCGTGACCCGGACGATGCTGCTGGAGGGCGTGTGGGACTACCATTTCGACCCGCAAACCAACGTGATCGACGTGCATGTGTCGCGACTGCGGCAAAAAATCGACAAACCGTTTCCGGTGCCCTTGATCCATACCGTGCGCTACGCGGGTTACATGCTGCGCGCGGAAGGCGCTGGCTGAGCGTGCGGTCAGGAAGTGCCGGGGCTTTGCCCCGGACCCCACCAAGAGGCTCTGCCTCTTGGAGCTCCGCCAAGGGCAGTGGCCCTTGGAACCATGACTTTTGGTTGGGGAGTGGGAGAGGGCCTACGCAGAGGTTGAAACATCTCGTTGGGCCCTCTCCCACTCCCCAACCAATGAACCGCGGTCCAGGGACCGTGTCCCTGGTGGGGGTCCGGGGGGCAAAGCCCCTGGCGGGGTCTGGGGCGGAGCCCCGGCACTTCCTGGCATGATCCCCTCCGGCCTCTTCCGCTCCGCCGGTTTCCGCTTTGGCCTGATCTACGCGATTCTGTTGACGATCAGTGCCGCCGCGCTCGCCTCGTTTCTGTGGTGGTTCACCGCCGGCCTGCTCGACCGGCAGACCGCGTCGGCGATTCGCGCCGATGCGCAAGGGTTGATCGAGCGCTTCGACGAAGGCGGCATCGCAGGCCTGGTCGGCACGATCGAGGACCGCCTCGCCGCCAACGTCGACGACGACGCGATTTATTTGCTCGTCGATCCCGCGATGAACAGGATCGCGGGCAACCTCGATACCTGGCCGCCGGTCGCGGACAAGGCGGGCGAGTGGCGGCAATTCCAGGTCCGCCGCACCGGCATGCGATCGTTGGCGCTGGTGTACCGGTACGAGTTGCCCGACGGGTATCACCTGCTGGTCGGGCGGGACGTGCAGGTGCGGGTGCAACTGGGAAACCTGCTGACGGACGCTTTGCTTTGGGCCATCGCGATCGTGCTGGCCATGGCGACGGCCGGCGCGATTCTCGTACGCAGCCTGTTCCGGCGCACCGTCGCCAACGTATCCGCGACCGCCGCCGCGATCGCCAGCGGCGATTTCGCGCAACGGGTCAAGGTTTCCGGCCGGGGCGACGAGTTCGATCAGCTCGCCGAGGTCATCAACGACATGCTGGACCGGATTGGCCGGCTGATGGACGGTGTGCGGCAGGTGTCGAACGCGATCGCGCACGACTTGCGCACGCCGATCACCCGCGCCCGCGCGCGGTTGGAGGAAGCCGCGCGCACCGCCGAGTCCTCCGCCGATTTGCACGCCGCGATCGATCGCGCCACCGTCGATCTGGATGGCATCGTCGCGGTGTTCCAGGCGTTATTGCGGATCGCCGAGATTGAGGCCGGCTCGCGGCGGGCCTCGTTCAAGCGGGTCGATATCGTCACGGCGCTGGAAGCGGTCGCCGACCTCTATGGCGCGGTCGCTGAGGAAAAAGGCGTGTCATTGGTGGTTGCTCTGCCGCCAAGATTGGAGATCAACTGCGACGAGGCGTTGATCCAGCAAGCGACAGCCAATCTCGTCGACAACGCCGTCAAGTTCTCGCCCAGCCAGGGAACCGTGCGGCTTTCGGCCGAAACGCAGGGGCGGCGAACCCGAATCGTCGTCACGGATCAAGGGCCAGGCATCCAGGAGGAGGATCGTTCCAGGGCCACCGAACGCTTTTACCGGGGCGACACGGCGCGCGGCACGCCGGGTTCCGGTCTGGGGCTCGCGCTGGTGCAGGCCGTCGCGTTTCTGCATGGCGGGAGCTTGCGGCTGGAGGATGCCGGGCCGGGCCTGCGCGCGGTGCTGGACCTGACGCAGGTTGACGAGACCGACTGATAACGGCGCTTTCATGCGCGCGCCACCGCCATGTCGGGACCGGCGTGATAACGCTCTCGCCATGTTGCCCGATCGGCGTCCGTTTGTCCGCGTCGCTGTCCCGATCTTATTGGGTTCGATCCTGCTGGCCCCCGGTCTTCCCGCTTTTGCCCAAACGCGCATTCCTGAGGTGACCAGCGATTCACCGGAATACCGCGACGCGTTGATGACCTGCATCGCCGGCACGGCACGGGGCGCCGCGACACCGCCGCCGATGGAGGCCATCGTGCTGTCCCGGGAGGGGGAGCAAATGTGCGGCCATGGCCGAATTCGCGGCGGAATCATGCGCCTGCGGCGCGCCATCGCGATCATGCGCCAAGGCCAGGATCAGGCTCATCCGGGCGGTCCGGAAATTTTCCCGCCGACGGATACCGGGCCGCCGCCAATCCATGCTAGCAGCCTGTCGGACTTAGGGCCTGGCTACCTGGTTGGCCCGCGGTTAGAATCGCCTTGTCGATTCGCGCCGCCTTCTGGACCCTTCCGATATGGCCAATTTCCGCTCCACCGATCGCCTGACCAGCTTCCTTTTGCCGCCGTCGA
>SHWL01000206.1 GCA_009693865.1 Acetobacteraceae bacterium
CATCCTCCGGCGTGACCGGAGGATCGGTAGCGGCACATATCCGCGTATCATAGCGCCAAAAAGCGATGCGTTGTGCCGCTTCGGATCCTCCGGTCATGCCGGAGGATGACGATTGGGGAGAGGTCTACAGCCAAAATGAGAATTGCTGGCGGTCAGGTGGCGGGCAATATCCCGACCATGGGGTCAGCCGCACCAAGGAAATTCGCAGTCAAGACAGACGTCAGCTTCCGGCGGCCACGACTTTACCGCGATCGGCCGCACGAACTTCGTCCGGCACCGCGCTGGCCTCGACGCTGAAATTGAACGCGTCCGCGTCAACCGTCGCACCCAGCATCGACGCGAGGCGGCGGACATTCTCCGGCTCGATCTTGTAAGCCAGGATCAGGTCGCGATCGTCGGGCTCCGGCTGGATCATGGTCCGAACGACAGGAAGCAATGCGGTGGGAATATCGTACTCCACCGCGATCGACGTGGTTGTCCGGTCGTAACCGCACAATTCATGTGTCACCTTCATGGTTCAATTCTCCGCCGCGGATCGGCTGGTTTCAGTTGGCGCCCGGTCCGATCGTCGAACTCGCCAAGGTGCCGGCCGACGCGTCATACACTTCCAGAGCGCCATGACGACCGTCCCATTCCTACAATCGGCCACGCCGGTCTTTCCAGCGTTTTCTCCCTTCCTTCGGATATGCGCGAACAGCGCCCGGAAACGCCTCAAGCCGGCTCGGCACCGGAACATAAGCATGGAACGGGCTGGACCGGTCGATCGGGTCGTCATCGTCGTCGCGTGTCGCCATGGCCAGGGACGGTACGCGCGAAACCTTGCCAAACCGTGAACAAGCGCCGCTTGACACCCGCCCCACCCGCCGGAACACTCCATTGCATGGTCAGCACGGCCGCCGCCAAACCGGTCAAGGTCTTCGTCAGCTACCGCCATCACGACGGAGACTGGGTGTGGAACCGGCTCGTCCCCTGCCTCAAGGCGGGCGGCGCGGAGGTCTTGATCGACCGGGAACGGTTCCGGCCGGGCGGCGGTGTCTACCGGCAAATGGATACGACGCAGGACCAGGCGGACAAACACGTGCTGGTGCTGTCGGACGCTTATATCCAGAGCGATCCCTGCAAGCACGAGATGAATCGCGCGATCGATCTGGACCCGGCGTTCGAAAAGTATATCGTTTTGCCGGTTCGGAGGGACGATTGCGCGATCCCGATCCGGCTCAAACCGGCCCTGTTCACCGACCTTCGGAACGACGCGCTCCCCGAGCCCTGGACCAGGCTCCTCGCCGAATGCGGCGCCAACCTGGGCACGACCGCGCCGCACTGGCTGGATGCGCGGGACGAGGTGATGCGGTGGTTGAAGGACGATACCTCGGTCAATCTGCACGTGCTTGGCGATGCGGTGAAATGGCAAGCGTTGATCGAGGATGTACGATCCCGGCCCGGGTGCGAGTTCAATCTTGTCGATTTGCATAATCCCAGGACCGAGCCACGCCCGGGTCTGGTGCGGGAGATGCTCGCCGCCTGCGCCATACATTTCCCGGTGCGCGAGTCTCCATACGATCTGACCGACTTCGCCGATGCTCTGGCGACACAGAAAATGACCCGGCTAGGGGTTTCGCATTTCGATCTGGTCACGGAACGCACGAAAAATTACACCACGAATTTGTTCACCACCCTGAAATATCAGGTCATGGATGCAAAGAACCTCGTGTTGCTGCTGCAATCCCGACAGCCCCTGGGCAAGCTGTTTCCAGCCAGCCATCCACTGTCGAATCTCGACATCAAAACCGTCGAATTGAAGGCGCGGCCTTGACGCGTTTGCCGCTCGATCGCATCGGTTTCGGCTGGCGGAGCCATTTGGCGGCGCTTTGGTTTCTGGGCTTGTTGTACCGGCGGCCACAACAGATCCGGAATATCTGGATGGGTATGCCGCGTCTGTCAGCGTTACGATCCGGTTTGGCATTATTGTTACACGCCCTCCCTTATGTCGTCATTCTTAAACTGCTCGTCGTCATGGCGGGGGGGGGGCGTTACCCCGCCATCTTTGCGTTGGGTGTCTCAGATTGGTTCGATTGGAGTATTTTTTACGACGTTGGCAGTGAGACTGTCGTCTGGACCACCACAGGGATGGCCTACGGGATTGTTCTCGGGATCGCCAGCGGGATCTCCCGCGGAATCGCCTTCGGGATCGCCGTCGGGATCGGCGAAGGGATCGGCGGCGGGATCGCCTTCGGGATCGCCTTCGGGATCGCCGGCGGGATCGCCGGCGGGATCGCCGTCGGGATCGCCTTCGGGATCGCCGGCGGGATCGCCGTCGGGATCGCCTTCGGGATCGCCGTCGGGATCGCCGTCGGGATCGCCTTCGGGATCGCCAGCAGGATCGCCGGCGGGATCGCCTTCGGGATCGCCGGCGGGACCGCCGTCGGGATCGCCTTCGGGATCGCCGGCGGGATCGCCGGCGGGATCGCCGGCGGGATCGCCGTCCCGGTCACGCTCCTCCGCGCTTATTACCTGCCGTTCCACTTGTTCTTTGTCTGGCCCGCCGCCCAGGGGCGGTGGTACCGCGTGCATCCCGTCGCGTGGGACGATCTGTGCGCGATCCCTTTCCCGCGATTGGACGAGTTGCTGCTCGCCTATGCCGCGTTCGACGACGCGGCGGCACGCCAGGAAATCGAACGCCTGACCGATCGTTACCCAAGCCAGCGCCTCGCCGCCCTCCGCGCCCGCGCCACGTTGATCGCCCGGGACGCCGCGCGCAGCCCCTCACTCAGTACGATCGATGCCGCGGTCGCCATCCTGCCCGAGGGCGACGAGGATTTCCTGCCCCAGGTGTCTCTGGTTCGCGACATGATCGGATCGATCGCGCACACACAGCGCCAACTCGATCTCGTTTCACGCCCGGTCCTGCGCGAACCCATCGCACGCCGGCTGGTGACCGAAATCGAAACCTTCAGCCAAAGGGTCGCCGGACTGCGATACCCGCTCGCCCGGGAATTCCGCGACGCCGCCAGCCACTGGCTCATTCTCGCCGAACGCCAGTGGCAAGAGGCGAAGGCGGTTGTCGACCGGGACCCGACGCCGCAGGTGTTTCGCGCCGGCGACCCGGCGGATGTCGACAATGAGGCCTTCATCGAACGGACCGGCGTGATCGGCGACATCGCGGCGCAACTGGAGCTCGCGACCGGCTGCCCAGGATTGGTGCTTTATGGACGGCGGCGGACGGGAAAATCGACGATTCTGCGGAATTTACCGCGGTTTCTTGGCCCGGAGCGGCTTGTCGCGGCCATTTCAATGCAGGACCCGAGGGCGTTTACCTCGATCGGGTCGTTCATCGCCCTGATCGCCGCGGCTTTGGGCGAAACCGTGCCGGCCGAGCCCGGGCTTCCCGATCTGTTCGACGCCCTCTCCCGCGCCAACGCCCGCCTGGGTGTCGAGAACCGGCGCCTGCTGCTCGCCATCGACGAATATGAATCGATCGATCTGCTGATCGGCGAAGCTGTGTTCCCGCTCCGCCTGCTCGACACACTTCGGGAATCAATCCAAACGCACCGCCGTATTATCTGGATTTTCGCCGGTAGTCTGGACATCGCCGAACTCACCCATGCCGCCTGGCCATCCTATCTGATCAGCGCCCGCACGATCGAAGTGCCGCTGTTCACCCTGCCCGAAACCCGGCTGCTTCTCACGGAGCCAATGCGCCACTCGCTGCTGTGGGAAAAGACCGACCCGGCCCGCCCGCGTTTCGATCCGGCGCTGTGGGGCGAGAACGGCATCGAACGCATTCAGGCCGAGTCCGGCGGCTGGCCGCATCTGGTGCAACTCCTCGCCGAAACGATCGTCGATCTGCTGAACCAGGGGACCGCAAGCCACGCCGACGCGGCGCTGATGGAGCGCGCCTTGGACAAAGCCATCGTCAGCGGCGACACCGTGCTGCGCCGCCTGGTCGAAGGCGAGTGCCATCTGCCCGGCGAGTGGGACTACCTCAGCGGCTTCCGCCACACCGAGACCCAACCGCCCCCGGCCGGCGAGGAGGTCTTTCGTTCCCTCCGCCGCCGGCTGCTGATCGTCGAGGACACCGGCGCCTGGCGGATGCGCGTGCCATTGATGCGGCGGTGGTTGCGGGATCGGGGATGACATCTCCGTTCACCGTTGGTTAACTCGAGCGTGTCATGCGTGGCGCGATGGAGATACGCACCTACCGCACCGCCCTTGGCCACAGTCCGTTCCAGACCTGGTACCGCGGCCTGGAGGATGTTGTCCGGGCACGGGTGGTGCGCGCCCTCGAACGCCTGGAACTGGGTAATTTCTCCAGCGTCAAACCCGTCGGCGCCGGCGTTCATGAGTTTCGAATGGACTTTGGGCCGGGATACCGGATATATTTCGCCAATGCCGGTCAGGAGATCGTTCTCCTGTTGACCGGTGGCGATAAGCGACGACAGCAGCGAGATATCGATGCCGCGATTGCATACTGGAAAGATCACCGACGGCGTGACCGCGGTGCATGAGCCCCAGAGCGCCGACCGGACCAGCGAACCGTTCACGGCCCTGGTTCTGGAAGACATGGCTGCCAGCCCAAGGTTTCGGGCGGCGCTATGGCAGGAGATCCTCGACTCGTTCCGCGCGGGCGATACCGCTACGAGCAAGTCCATGCTGCGCAAATATTTCCCGGACGTGGATATCGCCACGCTTCAACCGGCCATGCGCGCACCCTGACGCGATTGCCAGCCCGCCCTCCCCGCCGTTATCCTCCTGGCGAGAGGAAGCGCGACCCATGTCCCTGACCGACCGTCCGTTGCACCCGCATTTCGCCGCCGAAGTCACCGGCCTGGACATGCGCGTCCCGCCAGACGCATCCTCGATGCGCGCGATCGTAGAAGCCGCCGACACGCATGCCGTTCTGGTCTTCCCCGGCCAGCATATCGACGACGCGCAACACGTCGCCTTCAGCCGCCCCTTCGGCCGCCTGGAAACCACCATCAAAGCATACCGGCCCGGCTTCAAAGGCCGGCTGGACCCGCACGTCGCCGACATCTCCAACCTCGACGAGAACAGCGAGTTGCTGTCCCCCACGGACCGACGCCGCATGAATTCGCTTGATAACCGGTTGTGGCACACCGACTACACGTTCAAGGAAACCCCCGGCCTCTGTTCCCTGCTGACCGCCCGCGTGATCCCCAAGGATGGCGGCGAGACCGAGTTCACCGGCCTGCGCGCCGCGTACGACGCGCTCCCGGAACGAATGAAACTTCGCCTTAGGCGACGCCCAAAGATAGACGCTTCGATCGGGCTCCAGCCTCCCCTCGTCATGGTTCGGCTCGACCGGACCATCGGTCGCGGTACAGTGCCGCTTCGGATGGTCCGGTCGAGCCGAACCATGACGTGGAAAGGAAGGCGGCGCGACTC
>SHWL01000040.1 GCA_009693865.1 Acetobacteraceae bacterium
TGGTCTTTCCTGCCTGGGAGGATATCCTGGCAACCCTGGCCTTCATCAGACCGCCACCACTGCCTTCCTGAAAAGGCCATTCTGACAATCGATTTCCGCTACGCCCTCAACCCCAACCCTACCATTGGCCATAATGAGAACTGCTGCCCGCGATCGTGCTGGTCGCGGCCTCACGCCACCCCCGCCACGGCCAGCAGCGTCGCCAGCCCGGCTTCCATGCCTCGCAAGCTGGCCTCCGGCTCGACGTCGATCCATTCGTCCAGCGAATGTTCGCGCCCACCGGTCCCGCCCGAGCCGATCCTGATTGCCGGAATGCCAAGGGCCATGGGGATGTTGGCGTCGGTGGAGGAGGACTCAAAGCGCGTCTCGAATCCTTTGGCCTCGATGGCGGCTTTGGCGAAGCGGACGAGCTCGTGCGATTCACTTGTGTGACCCGCGGGCCGGTCGCCGATCGGCCGGACGTCCACCGTCACCGGTCCGTTAACCGTGGATCGGATGGTGTTTTCGGCGGCGACGGCGGCGTGGACGATCTCCAGGAATCGCGCCTCCAGCCCGACGAGTTCGCGAACCATTTCCGACCGTAGATCGAATTCGGTCCAGACCGCGTTGGGAATGGAATTGATCGAGGTTCCGCCGCCGGTGACGCTGGCGCTGTAGGTGGTTTTCGGTGAGGACGGCACGAGCACGCGGCCCAGGCGGGAGATGGCGTCGGCCATAGCGAACATCGGATTGACGACGCCGAACGCGCCGTAACTGTGTCCGCCCGGCGCGTTGAAGGTGACGCGATAACGTTTCGATCCGACGCCGCCGGTTACGATCCGCTCCATGTTCGGACTGTCGACGGTGATGAAGCCGCTGATACGGTCTTTGTAGCGGCCGCGCTGGAACAGATGCCGCATGCCTCGCAGGTCGCCGGTGCCTTCCTCGCCGACATCGGCGACGAACAGGATGTCCGCCCGGGTCTCGATCCCCGCCGTGTCCATCGCGCGCAGCCAGGCCAGCAGCACCGCGAGGCTGCGCGTGTCGTCGCCGATGCCGGGGGCGAATAATCTCGTGCCCTCGCGGCGCACTTTCACGTCGGTGCCCGTGGGGAACACGGTGTCGAGATGCGCGGCGACGCAGATCAGGGGGCCGTTGCCAATGCCGCGGCGAATGCCGGTGACGTTGCCCTCGGCGTCGATTTCAAGGTCGGTAAGGCCGTGGGCTTTGGCCATGTCGAACCAGGTCTGAGCGCGGGTGAATTCCTGGAACGATGGCGCCTCGATTTCCGTCAGGTGAATGATGTCATCGACAGTGCGGTCGTGGTCGTCCGCCAGCACCGCGGCGGCGCGGCGAAACCGGTCGCTGGTCAGGATGCGGTCGATGGTTGTGGCGGCGTGATCGGTCATGCCTCTTGGTCCTTGAAGCGCGTGGCGAAGGCACGGCAAAATGTCGCATCACGGGAGAAAAGTCGAATGGACATCGCTGAATACCAACGGGACCTGCCGGGCCTGCCGAAGTTTCTGGGCGTGACATTCACGCGCGTCGATAAGGAAATCGTGACGGCGGAACTCGTGGTGCGGCCGGAGCATTGCAATCCAGCGGGCACGATTCACGGTGGCGGGATCATGACCTTCGCGGACACTCTGGGCGCGGTTGGGACGTGGATTAATTTGCGGGAAGGGCAGGATACCACGACCATCGAGAGCAAAACGAATTTCTTCGCCGCCGCGCTTGTCGGCACAACGTTGATGGCCGAAAGCGTGCCTTTGCATCGCGGCCGCCGCACGCAGGTTTGGGAAACGAAACTCACGCGGCCAGATGGGCGACTGGTCGCCAAGGTGACGCAGACGCAGTTGGTTTTATGATTAAGATGCCTGGAGTCACGCCCCAACCATGATGTTTACGGTTTATTAAGACCTCAACGGCATGGTCAGGGCGCGGTAATAATGCCGCCTTGGAGGACGACAGAATGCTCAGCATCGACGTCGAAATCCAGTGGGGTAAATGGCGCTTCCGGATCAGGATAACGATCCGGAAGTAAGCTCACCCAACTGGCCCCGGCGGGCAGCAGAACCTGTCCGCCGGGAGCCCGAACTTATTAACAAATTCTCTCGTCCGCGTCCATCCATACCTACGTAGTACTTCCTTGCCCGCCCAACCCTCGCTAGGCTCCTCCGGTCAACCGGAGGGAACCATCATGAAAGCCGCGATCTTCCATGCGCCCCATCAGCCTCTGACCATCGAGGACGTCGAGATCGAAAAGCCGAAGCGGCGCGAAATCCTGCTGCGCACGGCGTTCGCGGGCCTGTGCCACTCCGATCTCCATTTCATGGAAGGCCTCTACCCCTACCCCGTCCCCGCCATCCTGGGCCATGAAGGCGCCGCGGTGGTCGAAGCGGTCGGCGAGGACGTTACCTATGTGAAGCCCGGCGATCATGTCATTACCTGCCTGTCGGTGTTCTGCGGCGAGTGCGATTATTGCACTACCGGTCATACCAATCTCTGTGACAATACCGAGGTGAAACTGCTGCCCGGCGCGGCCCGGCGTTTGAAATGGAAGGGCCAGACGCTCAATCAGGCCTTCAATCTTTCGGTGTTCGCCGAGCAAATGCTGGTGCACGAACACGCGGTCGTGAAAATCGGCAAGGACATTCCGCTGGATCGCGCGGCCCTGGTCGGCTGCGGCGTCATGACCGGCGTTGGCGCGGTGTTCAACGCGGCGAAAGTCGAGCCTGGCTCCACCGTCGCGGTGGTCGGCTGCGGCGGCATCGGACTGTCGGCGGTGAACGGCGCGGCGCTGGCGGGCGCGACGAGAATCATCGCCATCGATACCAACCAGTCGAAACTGGAAAAAGCGCTGGAGATGGGCGCGACCGATATCATCAATGCGTCGAACGTCGATGCGGTCGCCGCGGTCAAGGATTTGACGAACGGACAAGGCGTGCCTTACTCGTTCGAGGCGATTGGCCTGAAGACGACAGCGGAACAATGTTTCGCCATGCTTCGGCCGGGCGGGGTCGCCACCATCATCGGCATGATTCCCTTCGGCACGAAGATCGAGCTGCACGGCGCCGACTTCCTGCGCGACCGCAAAATCCAGGGCACCAGCATGGGCGGCAATCGTTTCCGTGTCGATATGCCCCGTTTGCTGGAATTGTGGCGCCAGGGCCGGTTAAAACTGGACACGCTGATCTCCGGCAAAATCAAACTGGATGAGATCAACGAAGGCTTCGACATGCTGAAATCCGGCGAGCCAGTGCGCAACCTGATCGACTTCGGAGTCGTCTGACCCTGAAATACGGAGCCGGTTTCCCGATCAAAGCACTGCCGGACGCGGCGGCGATCCGCGATTACGCGCAGACTCTGGAGGGAGCCGGCTTCGATTTCACCGGTACCGCCGGGCATACGCTGGGACAGCCCGACGGGAGCCATCCTGGCCGGGCGGCCCCGCAATACACCCGGCCGTTCAACGACGCCTTCGTGACGTTCGCCTTCCTGGCTGGCGTCACGCAACATATTCGTTTCATGAGCGCGATCCTGATCCTGCCCGCTTTACCCACCGGGCTTGTGGCGAAACAGGCGGCCGAACTGGCGCTGGTCTCCGGCGGACGGTTCGACCTTGGGATCGGCACCAGTTGGAACGCGGCGGAATATCGCGCGCCTGGCCAGAATTTTCGACATCGCGGCGCGCGGATGGAGGAGCAGGTGACATTGCCGCGCCGCCTGTGGTCGGAGCCTTATGTGACCTTCAAGAGTCAGTACCATGACTTTGACAATCTCGGCCTCGCCCGCCCGGCGCCCGCTCCGATTCCTATCTGGTTCGGGACCGGGACAAGCGAGCCAGCGCTGCGCCGTGTCGCCCGGTTGGGCGATGGCTGGATGACGAATGGCGGATTCCTGCCGCATGTCTCGCGTTTTCAACAATGTCTTCGGGATGCCGGACGCGATCCGGCGGGTTTCCCGATCCGCGGTTCGATCGTCGCGGGGGATGGTGGGCCGGACGCATGGATCGAAACGGCGCGGAAGTACCGGGGCGCTGGCGTTACCCATATCGCCATTGGCGGGCCGCCCGGTCTTTCGGTCGCGCAATCGCTTGAGCGGGTGATCGAGGCAAAGGCTGTCATGTAAGCGGCTCTGGGGTAATTCAGCGCATCTCTCGTTACGATTGATCCAACCCCGACCGCTTATCGACCACCCGCCGCGCTTTCCCCAACGATCGCTCGATCGTTCCGGATGCTTCAATCACCACCCTGGCGGTCAACCCGATCGTGTCTTTGATCCGCGTGACGAGCTTGCCGGCTTCGTCCACGGTGCCGTCGATGCCGGGACGCGCCTCGACATGCACGGTTATCTCGTCCATGCGCCCTTCCCGCGTCAGAACGAGCTGATAATGCCCCGTCAGAATCGGACTTTTCAGCAATTGCTCTTCGATCTGCGTCGGGAACAAATTGACACCGCGCACGATCAGCATGTCGTCGGATCGGCCGGTCACGCGTTCCATCCGGCGCATGGTCCGCGCTGTCCCGGGCAACAGCCGCGTGAGGTCGCGGGTGCGGTAGCGGATGACGGGCATTGCCTCTTTGGTGAGCGAGGTGAACACCAGTTCGCCGGGCGATCCATCGGGCAGCGCCTCGCCGGTGCCGGGGTCAACAACTTCCGGGTAAAAATGATCTTCCCAGATATGCGGCCCATCTTTCGTCTCGATGCATTCGTTTGCGACACCGGGGCCGATCACTTCGGACAGGCCGTAAATATCGACCGCGTCCATGCCAAATCCGGCTTCGATTTCGGCGCGCATCGCGTTGGTCCAGGGTTCGGCGCCAAAGATTCCAATCCGTAATGAACATGCGGCCGGATCGAGTCCCTGGCGGTGGAATTCATCCAGGATCGCCAGCATATAGCTTGGCGTGACCGTGATGACCTCGGGCTGGAAATCGGCGATCAATTGGACCTGCCGCTCGGTCATGCCGCCGGAGACCGGAACGACCGCCATCCCCAAACGTTCGGCACCGTAATGAACCCCGAGACCGCCGGTGAACAATCCGTAGCCATAAGCATTGTGCAGGATCATTCCGGGTCGCGCGCCCGCGGCGTAAAGCGATCGCGCGGCGACCAAAGCCCAGGTGTCAAGATCGGCGGCGGTGTAACCGACAACGGTGGGTTTGCCGGTGGTACCGGACGACGCGTGAATCCGCAGTATCTTTTCCCTCGGCACGGCGAACATTCCGAACGGATAGTTCGCCCGAAGATCCTGCTTTGTGGTGAACGGAAACCGGTTCAGATCGCCGAGAGTTCGAAAATCGTCCGGATGGACGCCCGCCGCCGTGAAAGCGGCGCGGTAATGCGGAACGTGATCGTAGGCATGGCGCAACGTCCAGGCCAAACGATCAAGCTGCAACGCCGCGATCTCGTCCCGCGACGCGGTCTCGATACGATCGAGCCCCGCCATCAGCTGAGGCCGCGGGCTTTCTTCCAGGCGGCGAAATCGGCCTTGCATTTTTCGTCCTGATTCGGGAACAGTCCGATCAGGGAACGGCCTTTCGCGACCTCGGCCTCGGCGAACTCATCGAAAATATTCTGTGCCTCACATTCGGTGGCGATTTCTTCGAGAAGGTCGGGCGGGATCACCACCACGCCGTCGCAATCCCCGACGATGATGTCGCCCGGAAATACCGCCACGCCGCCGCACGCGATCGGCAAACCAATGTCATACGGCAAGTGCGCGATTCCGCTGGGCGGCGAGACCGGGCGCTGATGATACGCGGGCAATCCGGTTTTCAGCACGCCTTCGGAATCGCGGAAGCCGCCGTCGGTCACGATTCCCGCGCAACCCCGCGCCGCGAGCCGGCCGATGAACAAATCCCCCGCCGAGGCCGCGCGCGCGTCGCCCCGGGAGTCGATCATCAGCACATGGCCCGGCGGGCATTGTTCCATCGCCGTCTGCTGCGCGCTGCCCAGAGGACTGGATTTATCCTTGCGTTGCGGCAGAAAGCGCAACGTGTAGGCGATGCCGGCCATGCGCTTCATACCCAGCCGAAGTGGCGAGACGTCGTGCAGGAACATGTTGTTGAGGCCGCGGCGGTTAAGAAACCCCGTGATGGTCGAGGTCGCCGTGCCGTTGAGGATGTCTTTGATCTTCTGCGTCAGTTCCGCCATGGCTGCCTCCCGTTGTATCCGGACTCTTACCAGGTCACGCGTCCTCGGTGAAGAACCGCCCTCTGCTGAGCCTTGTATGGCCGCGAAACTCCGAGACGGCCGACCCGTCCGGCGATCCGGTGACGCGCACATCGTAAATGCCGGATCGTCCCACGCGGGACCGCTCCGTCGCCTCCGCGGTCAAGGTTTCGCCGCGTTTGCCGGGCCAGAGGTACGTGATGGCGATGTGTTGGGCGACGGCTTTGTCGCCATGTGCGTTCGCCGCGAACGCCATGGTGGAATCGGCCCAAGCGAAGATGAACCCGCCGTGACAAAAGCCCAGTCCATTCAGCATGTCGGCCCGTACTGGCATCGTCATCCGGGACTGGCCGGGCGCGACATGCTCCAGCACCATTCCAAGTCCCTGACTGGCGGCATCGTCCGCCCACATGGCGCCGGCGCAGCGCCAGGCCAGCGAGTCTGGATCGTTCATCCTTTGAACACCGGCGGGCGCTTTTCCTGGAAGGCCTGGACGCCCTCGGCATAATCGGCGGTGCGGCCGGAGACGCCTTGCAACCGCGCCTCGAGATCAAGTTGCGCGGACAATGTGTTCGTTCCGGCCACGGCGAATAATTGCTTCATGCGGCCCAGGGCGCCGGTCGGTGCCTTGGCCAAACTTGCTGTCAGCGCCTCGGACTCCGGTATCAGGGCGTTGTCGTCGACGGCTTTCCAGATCATGCCCCAGGCGGCGGCGGTCTCGGATGGGATCGCGTCGCCGAGCATGGCCAGGGCGCGGGCGCGGGCCTCGCCGACGGTGTGGGTCAGGAAGAAGCTGGCACCGGAATCTGGCACAAGGCCGATCTTGATGAAGGCTTGCACGAAACGCGCGCTTTTCGCCGCGAGAACGATGTCGCAAGCGAGCGCGAAACTTGCCCCGGCCCCGGCGGCGACGCCGTTGACCGCGCAGACGATCGGCAGACGTGACGCGCGAAGCCGCCGCACAACCTCATGATGGTTCTCGCCCGCCAGCTTTTCCAGATCGGGAGGGCCGTAAGGGCCGGGCGTGACCTCGGGGCCGAGCTCCTGTCCGGCGCAAAAACCGCGGCCGTTGCCGGTGAGCAGGAGTGCGCGGGTCGCCGGATCGGCTTCCGCCTCGCCGATCGCCTCAATCAGCGCGGCCAGCATGGGAATGTTCACCGCGTTCAGCTTTTCCGGCCGGTTCAGGATCAGCTTCCGCCAGCCGTCCCGTTGCTCGATTTCGATCATGGCGCGTGCTTCCCGGTGGTTGGCGTGATGGTGGATCCGTGGCTCGCCGCGTCCCAAAGTGAGAGCACGCCGCGGCACGGTATCAAGCCGCGATGTTATCGAGCAACCGGACCGTGCCGAGACGCGCGGCCGCGATCAACCGGGCGCCCGGTATCCGGCTGCCGAGTTCCGTCAACGTCGGACCATCCACGAGCGCGAAATAATCGACGCCAAAACCCGCCGCGGCCAGCGTCTGGCGCGCGGCGTCCAATGGCCCGCTGGCCGCGCCGCCCGGTGCAAGCGCGCGAGCCGTTTCGGTCAGAACGGCATACAGCAGCCGCGCGCGCGACCGTTCCTCGGTTGTGAGGAACCGGTTACGGGAGGACATGGCGAGGCCGTCGGTCTCGCGGATTGTTTCAACCGGAACGATCTCCAGCGGCAGATGCAGATCGGCCGCCATCCGGGTGACGACCTGCAATTGCTGCCAGTCCTTTTCGCCGAAGTACGCGCGGTCGGGCCGTACCTGGCCGAACAGTTTCGCGCACACCGTCGCCACGCCGCGGAAATGGCCGGGCCGAGCGGTGCCCTCCCAGTTTTCTGCCGGTCCCTCCGGGACAATCGTGGTGCCGCCGCCGGCCGGATACATCGTTTCGACATCGGGCATCCACACCAGCGCGCAGCCGCTGGCCTCCAATGCCGCGAGGTCGCCCGCCTCGTCGCGGGGATACCGGGACAGATCCTCGCTGGCCGCGAACTGTAGCGGATTGACGAAAATCGACGCCACTGTCGCGGCGCCGGATGCGACGGCGGCATGCACAAGCGCGCGGTGACCGGGGTGCAACGCGCCCATCGTCGGCACCAGGGCAAGCGAACCGGCCGAGCCGCGCGCGGTGACACAGGCGGCTTGGACTTCGGACAGGGTGCGGGCGATCTGCATGCGCGGACCTTGGTTCGCGCGCGCTCCGGGGGCAAGATGGGATGGCGGAATGGGAGACCAGCATGAAACTCGTGGGAAAGATCGCACTCGTCACAGGCGGTTCGCGCGGCATCGGGCGTGCCACCGCGCTCGCCTTCGCGGCGGAGGGCGCGGATATCGCGTTTTGCCATCTCGATGACGGCGCTCAGGCGGACCGGACGGCGGCGGAGATCGTCGCGATGGGGCGGCGGGCGATGCACCGTTCGGTCGATGTCGCCGATGTGAAGGCCACCAAGGCCTTCGCGGATCAGGTGGCGCGGGCGTTCGGGCCGGTGGATATTCTGTTCAACAACGCGGGCATGAACATCCGCAAACCGTTCGAAGAATACACCGAAGAGGAATTCGATCGCATCATCGCGGTGCATCTGAAGGGCATGTTCTTCATGGCGCAGGCGGTTTATCCGGCGATGGCGGCGCGCGGGCAGGGCTGCATCATCAATGTCGCCTCCCAGCGCGGGCTGAAAGGCGCGGTGAATTCGGCGCCCTATTCCGCCGCGAAGGCCGCGATCATGGGTTTCACGCGCGCTTTGGCCTGGGAGGCGACGCCGAAAGGCGTGCGCGTGAATGCGATCGCACCGGGCCCGATCGTCACCGATCTGACCGCGACCATGACCTCGGAAGATCGCCAGGCCTTCATCGATGCCCTGCCCATTGGCCGCTTCGGCCGGCCCGAGGAAATCGCCGCGACGGCCTTGCTGCTCGCGGGACCCGATGGCGGGTTCTATGTTGGCGCCACGCTGTCCCCCAATGGCGGGGACGTGATGTATTGACCCCTCTGCTGGTCTCTCTGGGCTCCGAAGCGATCCATCTCCCATTCGAGGCCGGGCCATACCGGATGGCCATGGGTCTGGTGGCGGTGGCTGAGGGGGAGTGGTTCGAACTCGATGCGCTTTATCCCGCGGAACTGGCGGAGCGGCGGCGCCTGCTGACGATCCGCCGTTCCGACGTGTTTGGCGCCGAGCCAGGGTCGGAGGAAGCCCGCGCGGAAACCCTGGCATCGATCGTCGAGCATCTGATCCGGGTCCATCCAGCATGGTTCAAACGCGACGGCGCCGCGATCCTCAATCACCTGACGGGAGAACGCCTGAAGATCGCCGCGTACGACCCGCTGGAACTGGCTGGGCGCCTGGTGCAGGAGGATTTATGCCTGATAGAGTCCTCTCCGGAGGGACCGCGTCTGACCGCCGCGGTGCTGTGTTTCCCCAGCCGCTGGCGCCTGCATGAAAAACTCGGCCGTCCACTGGCCGAGGTCCACGGGCATGTTCCGCTTTACGCGGACCGGCTTTCGCGCCCGGTGGACCGGTTCATGGCGCATGTGCGTCCCGGCCATATCGTCGCCCGTCTGAACTGGTCGATGCTGGACGATCCCTCTCTGTTCCAGCCCACCGGCAAGTGGCGCACCGCGCACGATACGTCCATCACGGGCGCCAACGCCGGGGACCGGCTGTTCCTGCGGGTCGAACGGCAGACCTTGCGCCGCTTGCCCTCGACCGGCGCGGTCTTGTTCGGTATCCGGGTGCATGTCTATCCACTCGCGAGCGTCGTGACCGCGCGGGACACCGCCGCTCGTCTCGCCGCCGCGGTGAGGGCGCTGCCGGCTGACATGGCGCATTACAAAAGCCTGCCGATGTTTCAGGACGCGCTGCTCGCGTGGCTGGACCGGCGCGCCGAGGGAGAGATCGGTCCGCTGCCATAAAGGTTTCCGCCGCTTCGACCGCGACCTGGAATGCGGAGCCGTGGGAAGGCGCGCGCTCCAGTGCCCCGCCGCCTTTGCCGGGCCCTCGATCAACGGCCCGGCGAATTTGGCCCGGTCAATGCGACAACAACATCGGCACCGTCATTTCCTCGAGGAGTGTCCTCGTGACGCCACCAAACACCATCTCCCGCGCCCGGGAGTGCCCGTACCCGCCGCGGACAATCAGATCGGCGCCGATATCCGCTGCGTACGACAACAACGCGTCTCCCTCGCCGAGCTTCGCGGTCCATCGTCCAGGTGGACCAGGATATCCCTGAACATATTCGTCCCCATCCTCTGTTGGTGGCGCGCCCTTCACATGGTGCGGCCGGGGACGTCGCGCATTGATCTGGATCACGCCTCCACGAGGGTTTTTCCGTCGTCGACCGAGACGAAGAAGATCCGGCTGCCATCCGACAACGCGATCCCGCGATCCGCGTCACCGCCCTTGCGGACGACAACGGTCATCGCCTGCGCCGCGCCGGACACCGCGCCGCCGGCACTCGCGCCGCATCCGCCCCGGCTCAGAATCTCCATCAGATCCAGCGGTTTCATCGGCCCTCCGGTGATCGTGCCGCCGGCACCGTCAGGCAGGGCGCCGCCTCGCGGGCCTCGGGCGCCTCGCTCGTTCAACCGTTCGCGAGGTAGGTGTTTGATGAGTGTTCGCATCGATATCTCCTCCGGCTCGACCACGCGGGAAGGGTCGCAGTGCCCGCGAACCGGAGTGTCGCCGCTAAACATCAACAAATGGTTAACGGCGGAACATTAGGGGAATGGAACGTGGAACCGAATGCCGGGAAGGGTCAGCAAACGGCGATCTTCCTCGCCCTCGTAGCGCGACCCCGGAGTGTAGCCGAGACCAGGTCTGGGCGGCCCGCCCCGGCGATGCAGGTTCAGGTCGATCGTTACCGGCGATCGCGCGTCGTTACCGGGCGGACCAATGACGTCGCGATCCGGGACGGGGGCGTCCGGGAGGGGCGCCTCGGCCGGTGGGATTGGGGGTACTGGCAGCGAGGCCGCGGCGGCGATGTCCGCGCCGGACAGGCAGCAAAGGAGCGCGAGGATATGTCCCTTCAAGATGGGTCCCCGGCGGTCGGCGCCAGGCGGTGCACGCCGCGCGGATCGCCGGGTGGGTTGCCCGCTGGCATCCCGAGAGGACCCGAGCGCCGGTCGTTCCATGCATTCAAAGCCCAGTGAACGGTGGGGAAAGCGATCTCGTTCCACGGGATTTCGTCCCAGGCGAACAGCGCGACCTCCAGGCTTTCCGGCCCGGCGGCAATGCCGGGTGAGGTGGGGTCGGCGAAGCTTCCCCGGAAGATCACCTGGACCTGACCGATCCGCGCGACGCTGAACACGCCGAGAATGCCATCAAGGCGGATATCGGCGGTGGCTTCCTCCATGGCTTCCCTGGCGGCGCCTTCCTCCAGCGTCTCGCCCAGTTCCAGGTAACCCGCGGGCAACGTCCAGAAGCCGCGGCGAGGTTCGATGGCGCGGCGGCACATCAGGATTTTTCCGCCCGCGGTGACGACCGCGCCGACCACCACCTTGGGGTTCTGGTAGTCGATATGGCCGCAATCGGCGCAAATCGAGCGCTCGCGGTCGTCGCCTTCCGGGATGCGGATTTCGAAATCAGGCATGCTCTTATGGTGGTCCGGGCCGCGCGACGGATCAAGGGTCGTGGCGCCCCGGGGCCAGGCCAATTGCTTGAACCGGGATAGCGTCAGGGCGCTGCCCTGAAACCCGCCAGAGGGCGTTGCCCTCTGGACTCCCACCAGGGACACGGTCCCTGGACCGCGATTTATGGGGTTGGGGACAGGGAGAGGGCCAACGAGAACGTTGCAGCATCTCGACAGGCCCTCTCTCTGTCCCCAACCCAAAGTCATGGTTCCAAGGGCCACTGCCCTTGGTGGAGTTCCAAGCATGCCCCTGCGAAGGCGGGGGAGGCAAAGCCTCTTGGTGGGGTTTGGGGCAAAGCCCCGATGCTGTCCCGTTCAAGCGATCGGCTTGCGCCCCGGGGCGCGTCGTCCCGGCTCTCAGGTCACGCGAGTGCCAAAGTGGGCGCGCGGCGGCGGGGTAGGCGGGAGACGAGGAAGCCGACCAGGACCAGGTTCAGCAGGTTGAACGCGACACCCATACTGAACGACGCCCCGTAATGACCGTAATGGTCGTAAAGCCAGCCAGAGAGCCAGCCGCCCACCGCCATTCCGGACATCCCGGTGAACAGAACTGAGGGGATTCGCCAGGATGCCTCCGCCGACGGGAACAGATCGCGGATCGCGACCGTATAGGCCGGGATGATGCCGCTGAAGCCCAGGCCGTAGATGCCGGAGATGAAGAACAGCCCGACCTCGTCCTGGGTCAGCAAGAAGGCGGCGATCGCGGCGGCCTGGCAGGCTGAGCCGGCCAGCACGGTTTTCATGCCGCCGATCCGGTCCGCCATCGCGCCCCAGAACTGGCGGGAAATGAAGGCACAGCCCAGAAGCACCGACAGCATGGCGGCGCCTCGCACCGGACTGATGCCGATATCGGTGCAAAAGGCGACAAGGTGCTGGTTCGGGATCGCCATCGGCATGCAGCAGCAGAAGGCGGCCACGCAGATCAAGGTCTGGACCAGGTTGGGCGGCAGGCCGAGGACCGAGTGGTCTCCGCCAGCCGCTACGGCCGGCCCGCCGCTGACGGGCGCGGGGACCGGCTTCAGGAACGCCAGCATCGGCGGGACGCAGATCATGACGACGGCGGCGTAGATGAGCATCGTGGTCTGCCAGCCGATGGTGGCGATGCCATGTTCGAAAATCGCGGGCCAGATGACTCCGGCGATATACTGGCCGGAAGAAATCAGCGCGATCGCGGTGCCGCGGCGGCGGTCGAACCAGCGGCTGACGTAGATCAGCAGCGGCGCGTAAATGGCGCCGCTGCCCAGCAGGCCGATCAGCAACCCGTGCCCGATATAAAGCGACACCAGGTCGCCGGCCGCGGAGAGGGCGAGGCCGGCCGCGATCATGACGGTGCCAAAAGCGGCAATGGCGCGGATGCCGATCCGGTCGGCCAACCAGCCCATGGGAATGCCGCCAATGCCGGTGCCGACCCAGGCCAGAGAACCCGCCAGGGCGATCAAGGACCGGTCGGTGCCCAATGCCTCCTGAATCGGTTTCAGCCCGACCACGATCAACAAGGGCGCGCCGTAGGAAATCGAGAGGATCGCCAGTACCAGTCCGGCCGCGATCCAGGAGCCACGCCCTTCAATGCTTGGCGGGCGGTCTGACATGGAACTCATCCTTCCCATCCTACGGCCGGATTTTCCATTCGGACCGGGAGTGCGTAGGATAGATGACGAAAACACCGACCGGCAAGCTGGAGCGCCTCATGACCGACCCAACGGGATTGTTAATTCCCACTGGAATCCCCACTGGCCCCCTGAAGGGCCTGCGCGTGTTCGACCTGACCCGCGTCCTCGCCGGTCCCACCTGCGCGCAAATGCTGGGCGATCTGGGCGCGGAGGTGATCAAGATCGAACGTCCCGGCGCGGGCGACGACACCCGCGGCTTCGCGCCGCCGTTCATGCCGGGAACGAAAGAGAGCGCTTATTTCGTTGGCGTGAACCGTAACAAAAAATCGGTGACCCTGGATATCGGGACTCCTGAGGGTCAGGAGATCGCCGTCAGGCTGATCGCGGACTCCGATATCCTCGTTGAGAATTTCAAGGTTGGCGCGTTGGAGAAATATGGGCTGGGGTATGAGCAGCTTCACCAAAAATTTCCGCGGCTGGTGTATTGCTCGATCACCGGCTTTGGGCAGACCGGGCCATACGCGCCGCGCCCGGGGTACGACAGTCTGATCCAGGGCATGGGTGGGGTGATGAGCCTGACCGGGGACCCCGAGGGTCTGCCGCAGAAAGTTGGCGTTCCCGTGGCGGATTTGTTCGCGGGTCTGTATGGCTGCATCGGCATTCTGGCGGCGATCCGGCATCGCGATCTGACCGGGCAGGGCCAGCAGATCGATATCGGGATGCTTGACACGCACGTGGCGTGGCTGGCGAACCAGGGGATGAACTATCTCGCCACGGGGGAGAATCCGGCTCGGCTGGGCAACCAGCATCCGAATATCGTGCCTTATCAGGTGTTCCCGACAGCGGACGGGCACATGGTGCTGTCGGTCGGCAACGATCCGACATTCAAACGGTTTTGCGAGGCGTTCGCTCTGACGCACCTGCTGGAAGACTCTCGTTACGCGACCAACGCCGCGAGAGTGGAGAACCGGCAATTGGTGACGGACACGCTGACGCCGGTGATGACACAGCACTCGACGCTGTGGTGGATCGAGAAATTAGAGGTGTTGAACATCGGCTGCGGACCGATCAACAAGCTGGCTGAGGTGTTCGCCGATCCCCATGTGCTGGCGCGCGAGATGGTGCTGGAGATGGATCACGCGACTGGCGGGAAAATGAAGATGATCGCCAATCCGGTGAAATTGTCGGAAACCCCCGCGGATTACCGTCTGGCACCGCCGGTGCTAGGGCAGCACACCGATGAGGTGTTGGCCGGGAAGCTGGGATTGGACGCCGCGGCGCTGGCGGGATTGCGGGAGAAGGGGGTGATTTGAGGGGACCGTTGGGCTGGGGTCATTGAGAATGTTGCGCCGGCTGTTAAAGAACCGCCGGATTTTGGTATCCCATCAAGGAAATTGGACCGGGTGTCATCCCCGGCCGGGGACATCGCCCCTCGAACGATCTTCGAAAGCCCCTCCCAGACAAGCCAAAGGACCCCGGAGGGTCCTTTGGCGGAGCAGCCCGAAGGCGCTCAACTGACTCCCGTTGCCGGGCGGCGGTCACCCGTGAGGGGCCGTGGCAAAGACTTAGGCCGTCTGTGGTCGGGAATCAAGCGGTAATAATGGCGGCACCCATTGCAGGATCAATTCATGGATTGGGCGGAACGCCTCTGACGTCAGTCTCGGCACGATCCCGTTGAACGATGACAGACGACTGCAACCAACCGTGTAGAGGTGGTTGCATACGACCCAAACGTCGCATGTATCCTTTGGGTTTGGGTTGCATGCCAGTTTGATCGCCCATCGATCCCTCGTTTGGGGTTGCGTGGTCATCGGAACCACCAGGACGGGGCCGGCCAGCGTATTCTTGTGGGATACGACGACCACGGGACGGGTCTTCCAGAACTCTGGGGCGCGCATATCCCTGGGGAACGCGCACCAGTAAACGTTCCGGATGGCGGGGGCGGCCTTGAGTGTGGCTCTGACTGTTGGCGACGGTTCTTCGGTGGCGGCTCGCCGACTCGCGACGGGCTCGGGACGTATGCCGAACAGATGTAGCGTGTCGCTCTCGATACTGGCCGTCATGCCGGTGCCATCCTCGTCCAGATCGACGCGGCGGCGCCGCGGTTGGCCTCGTTTCTGACAGTATTGTCGCTGAACAGTCTGAACAGGCGGTTAATTTTCCGCCGCGGAATCAGCAAGATCAGAGGACAGGGGAATCATTTCCAGGCCTCTGGGCGCGACGTCGGAAATCGGCCTCGCGTCCCGCTGGAATCCACTTGCCACGAGGCGCATAAGATGGCTCAGGTCGCTTCCAGGGCAACGGTGGCTCGAACCCATCCGGCCCGCGAAGGAAACCGCGAAATGCCCCACGACCTGTTCGAAATCATGCGCACAACCCGGTCCATGCGCCGCCTGAAGCCGGATCCGATCCCCAACGAGCTGTTAACTCAGGTGTTGGAGGCCGGGACCTTCGCGGCCAATGCCGGCAACATGCAATCCTGGCGGTTCCTGGTGATCCGCGACCAGGGAATCAAGGACGCGGTCGCCGTCTGGTACCGCAGGGCGTGGCACGAGGTTGTCGGCCCTCGGTATCGCGCGGGCGGACCTGCGCCGGGCACGACGCCCGAGCGGTTCTCGCGCATGCTGAGCGCGGCCGAATATCTTGCGGATCATTTCCATGAAGCACCGGTATGGATCGTGCCCTGTCAGGCCGGCCCGCGCGGCCCGGGAGCGTCGATCTTCCCGGCGGTTCAGAACATGCTGCTGGCGGCGCGCGCTCTGGGCCTGGGCGCCACGTTGACGACGCTTTACCTTATTCACGAAAAGGATGCCGAGGCCGCCATGGGGCTGCCCGAGGGCGTGCATTCCTACGCGGTTCTGCCGCTTGGGTTCCCAATGGGGAAGTTTGGTCCGGTCGGCCGCGCGCCGCTGACGGAAGCGGTATTCGCGGAAAAGTGGGGCCAGGCCTGGCGGGCAGGCTGATTGTTGCCGCCCTTCGGCGCATCGGCCGCGCGGCGGACGATCGGTTGGTCTCAGTCCAGGGCCGTGCGAATTCTGTTGACGATTTCGCCATGAGTTTCCGATAAACTCTTCGGGCAAACAGCGGCGTGACGATCGTATTGTTCAGCGAACCATCCTCGCGGCCTTGCGCCCGATCATCAGTAGCCCGAAAGGAATACTCGATGCGTTCTCTGAAAATGCTGTTCGTGACCATGCTTCTGATACCCGCGTGGCTTTTGTTGCCGGGCGCCCCCGGCGCGTTCGCCAACGACGCGGACTTCAAGCTGAAGAACAAGACCGGTTACCAGATCGATGAGGTCTACGTCGCCCCCCGCTCCAGCACCCGCTGGGGCAAGGATCTCATGGGCTCCAGCTCGCTTGGCGATGGTGAGACGCTGACCGTCACATTCCCGCACGGGAACGGTGCCTGCGCCTTCGACATCAAAGTCAAATACCACGATGACAACAGCACCGCCGAATGGAGCAACATAGATCTTTGCAAGTACGATATCATCTCCCTGTTCTGGGATGCCAGGAACCAGGTGACCCGCGCCGTTGGAGAGTATGCGGGTTCGCCAATACTTCGTCATGGCCTGTGCCACCTGACCCGGCACGGGCAGGCGGCGGGATGGAGCGCCGGTCTTTACGCGGCGTCTTCCAGGATGTCGGTGATCACCCGCTCCAGTTGGCGCAACGTATTGCAGACGGTCACCAGATTGCAGAACGGCGCGTAACGATACATATCCGAATCGCCGGTGCCCCATGCGGATTTGTACTCCGGGTTCAACCAGATGATCCGCTTGGAGCGTTGCGATAACCGTCCAATCACATCCGTTCGTGGATCGGTCCGGTTGCCACGCCCGTCACCCAGGACGATGACCGTCGTCTTGTTGTTAACAAACTGCATCCACCCATCCTCGAAATCGGCGAAGCTGTTGCCGTAGTTCGAGGAACCGTATCCGATCGTTTGCATGATTTTGCTGATTGCCTGCTCGACCGGCTCCTTTTCCAGAATCTCAGACACTTCGATCAGCGAACCCGCGAAGGCGAACGATCGAATGTCCGAGAGCGCCTCATTCAGCGCATACAGGAACATCAGCAAAAACCCGGACATCGCGGCGACCGAGCCGGAGACGTCGCACAGCACCATCACGCGCGGTTTTTCGATCCGTTTCTGTTTCCAGACGGTGATGAACGGAATGCCACCCCAACCCATGTTCCTGCGCAGAGTCCGGCGCGTGTCCAGATGCCCGCGCAAGCGCCGCCGCCGCGTCTTCGCGTACCGCGCGGCCAGCTTCTTCGCCATCTGCCGGACCAGTATTCGCATCCGGTCCATGTCGCGCCGTTCCAGATTCGACAGACGAGCGGATTTCAGCAGTTCCTCGCGGAATTTTTCCGTCTCACCCTTGGCGAACAGGATCAGGTTGCGCTCGACGAAATCGCGCACGGAGTCGCGCAGTTGCTCGACCCGGCCTTCCAGGAATTGCGCGCGGCCGAGGTTTTCGGGGGTACCGGTCTGGCGCATCGCCTCCATGTCGCGTTCCAGAGCGCGCAGGCCCATGCGATCCAGGATACGCCGCGCGTAAAGGTTCTTCTGTGTGAAGAAACGGATATTCTCCAGCCCGGCCTCCCGCGCCGCTTTTTCCATTTCGGTGGCCAGCGTGGCGCGGTCGTCGCTTTCCAGCAACTGGCCCAAAGACTGACCGCCGGACCCGCCCATGCCGTCGCCGCCGGCCTGAGGGCCGCGGTTCGGGGCCTGGCCTTCGCCGTGCTCCCGATCGTCGTCGTCCTCGCCGTCGGTCCTGCCGGAGAACGCGTCGCGTTTGAAATAAAGTTCGAACGCCTCCTCATACAGTTGCTTTTCGTCCGGCGTCTTCGCCAGGATCAAAGCGAGCGTATCCTTCAGCAAAACCCGGTCGGAGAAGCCAACGAGATCGACTGCTCGCGCCGCGTCGATCCCCTCGGCCGCCGAGACGCGTAAACCGGCGCCGCGGGCGACCTGGAAGAACCGGCGCAGCGGTTCGCTGGCGGTCGCGACCCCGGCGACGAAACCGGACATCCGTCTTAAACCCCCGCGTCCTGACGCGCTTTATGCGTCAGGCCGGCGATCTGTTTGTTCGCGACCTCGATATCGGCCTCGAATTTCAACAGGACGTTCAGCGTGTCGCGGACCAGATCGACCTCAAGCACCGCGGTGTGCAGCAGCACCATCACGCGTGCCCAATCGATGGTTTCGCTGATGGAAGGAGCTTTTTTCAGGTCGATCCCACGCAGTTGCTGCACGAAACTGACGAGTTGTTTCAGCAGCCGCGCATCGATTCCAGGCACGCGGGAGGCGATGATGCGGGCTTCCAGCTTTTCGTCTGGAAAGCCGATATGCAGATGCAGACAACGCCGCTTCAACGCATCACCCAGATCGCGGGTTGCGTTGGAGGTCAGCAGAACGATCGGCGGCACGAGAGTGCCAATGGTGCCGAGTTCTGGGATCGTAACCTGGTAATCCGAGAGGATTTCCAGCAAAAACGCCTCAAACTCCTGATCCGACTTGTCGATTTCGTCGATCAGCAGCACCGCCCCGCCCGGTTGTTCCAGCGCGCGCAGTAACGGCCGCGGCTCCAGGAACTGGCGCGAGAAGAAGATGTCGCCAAAACTGTGCAGCTTCTCCAAAGCGACGGTCAGATTGTCGTCTTCGCCGACGACCGAGTTGATCTTGTCCTTGAGGATTTGAGTGTACAGCAGTTGCTTGCCGTATTTCCACTCGTACAACGCTTTGGATTCATCCAGACCCTCGTAGCACTGCATGCGGATCAGCGGCAGCTTCAGCCAGGTAGCGACGGACTTCGCCAACTCGGTCTTGCCGACGCCGGCGTAGCCTTCGACCAGGATGGGTTTTTGCAGGTGATGCGCAAGGTAGATCGCGGTCGCGATGCGCCGGCTGGCGATATATCCGGCCGATTCCAGCCCCAGTTCGACCTCTTCGATCGACTCCAATGGCGCATGGGCCGGTAGCGCATCGTTCACGTTCCGTCACTCCTACTGATCGGTAGGTGCAGTAGCATCGGCGATGGTGCGGTGCAAACTCTGTTCGGGGGACCTACTCGGCGGGCTGCACCGAGGGGACGCGATGTTCCCGGGGGAATATGATGGCGCCCAGGACGATCAGCAGGCAGAAGGTACCGAAGGCTTGCAGCATGATGCCGAAACCGCCGGTCTCGTGTAGCCAGGCGACCAGGCCGACCGAGGCCCCGGCGGCGGTAAAGCCCAGGAAATAGCGGACGGCGAAGGCGCGGGCGCGCCACTCGTCGCTGGTGTATTTGCCGACCATGGCATCGTTCACCGTCACCAGGCCGAACATCGCCGCGACGATGCCGATTGAAACGACCAAAAATGGAAAGCCGCTGAGGTTGGCGGCGCCGTAAAGCAGCGGCGGGAACGCGATCGCCAGCGGCACGAACACGGCTCTCAACGAGTGCCGATCGATCAGATTGCCGATCGTGTATTGCGTCAGCGACCCGAACACATACACCCCCGCCGCGATCAAACCGATGATCGCAGGGCTGGTCGTGAACATCTCCAGACGCTCGGAGAAGAGTTTCGGGAGCGCGACGGTAATCGCGTTGAACGTGGTGGAACTGGCGACGATCGTCACCACCAGCGCCAGCACCACGCGCCACATCGCGTTCTTGGCCACGCGCGCGGCGGCGTCGGACGATTTCTGGACTGGCCGTGCCTCGTGGCGGACGTTCGCCATGAACAATACGCCGTACGCGATCGTGATGAGGCCTGGGGCGACGAAGGCGGCGCGCCATCCCAGGTACTGGCAGATGACCCCGGTCACGACGGCGGAGGAGGCGACACCCAGATTGCCCCACACGCCGTTGATCCCGACCGTACGGCCAAGTTTATCCGCGTGAGAAATCAGCATCGCGGTGCCAACGGGATGGTAGATGGAGGCGAACAATCCAACCGCGAACAGCGCGATTCCCAGTTGCATCGGAGTGTGGGTGAAGGCGACGGCGATCTCGGCCGCGCCAATGCCCAGGAAGAAGACGGCCATCATGTGACGGCGGCTCCAATGGTCGCCGAGCCAACCGGTCAGGAGGGAACCGGCGCCGAAGACGATAAAGCCGGGTGTCGCATAGGGCAGCAGGTCGCCGTAAGGGATGTTCAGCGCGGGCCCCATGACGAGGACCGCGGCGGCGAAAACCAGCATGGCGTAGTGGTCGATGAAATGGGCGCCGTTGATGAAGGCAATGACGGTGCGCGGATTGTTCATGATGCTGCCCTCTTCCCCGGGATCATTGTGGCGTGGCCGTTTATCGGCGTGTAGCCAATGATTGTCGAGGAAACGCCAATGCCCGATGCGAATGGCCACAACCCGGGCGGACTTGCCCTGGCCGCGACCGGTGTCGCCGCCCCGGGCCGGTCCTATGAGGCGGGCACTCGGCTGGGCCTCCACGCGCATGCGGAGGCGCGGTTGCTGTTTGCAGCCAGTGGCGCGATGCAGGTGACTCGCCCAAGGGACGCTGGCTGGTGCCGCCCGGGCGGGCGGTGTGGCTGCCCGCAAGGCTGGAGCACGCGGTGGACATGCTGACCGGTCTGGAGGTGCGGTCTTTGTATATCGCGCCGGTGTGGTTGGCGGCACACCCGGAGGTCTCGCGCCTGGGCCGAGAGTTTGTGGTCGCGGTCGGGACCTTGTCGCGGGAACTGGTGCTGGCGATGTTCGCGGCGGGAGCGGCCCTCGACGGGTCGATTTGCTGGCGCGGCTCGCGCTGTTCGAATTGGCGGAGGCGGAGGATGGGGCGACATTCATGCCCATGCCCTCCGATCCTCGGGCGCGGCGGGTGGCGGAGATGGTGCTGGCCGAGCCCGCCGGCGCGCGTGAGCTGGACGATTTGGCGCGGACGGCGGGGGCCTCGGCCCGGACCATCACCCGGTTGTTTCCGGTCGAGACGGATCTGACGTGCCCTTAGCCAAACCCACCGCCACCTGGATCAACCGGCCTACGCCGAAAGTCGTGATTGAATGCCGACCCCAGCCATAGTGGGCGGCGGCAACCGAACCGCACGTTCGATCCGGCCGACGGGCCTGCCTCCGCGATAGATTCCGGAGGACCGGAATCGACCCTTTGCAGACATTCGGAGCGTTGTCCGTCTCGACCGACCTTTGGTGCGTGTACCTTCCGACGTGCACGTGGCATGGTGTCCAACGGGTGACAGCTCTCCGGAATTGATGGCAGGTGACAATCCCGTGGTGCCTTCGGCGCTCCGCCCCTTGCCATTCGCCAGGTCGGCCCGCAGTGTCACCACAACGGTCGCAGAACAATGACCGATGGTAAGCAATTCCGCGCCAGCCCTGGAGGGGGGACATGACAACAACGGCCCGAAGCTACTTCCATCGTGCCTCACCGGTGTCATTGCTGAACGATACGCTTGGCGGGGCATTGGATAAAGCCGCTGAGCGTTGGCCGGACCAGGAGGCCGTCGTGGTCCGCGATCAGGGTGCTCGCCTGACTTTCGCGGAACTCAGGCGCGAGGTCGATCGCCTCGCCTCCGGCCTGATTGCCCTGGGACTGAAACCTGGCGACCGGGTCGGACTCTGGTCCCCTAACCGCATCGAGTGGGTGCTGACACAATACGCCACCGCCAAGGCAGGTCTTATCCTGGTGAACATCAATCCGGGCTACCGCGCCGCGGAACTGGAATACGCACTGAACAAGGTCGAATGCCGCGCGTTGATCACATCGGACCAGTTCAGGACAACGCATTATATCGGGATATTGCGTGAGTTGGCACCGGAACTGGAGCATTGTGCGCCTGGCGCGCTGGCGGCCGCACGGCTGCCTCATCTGACCACCGCCGTTCATTTCGCTGGTACCGATGAGTCCGGATATTTCCGGTTCAGCGACATTCAGGCGCTTGGCGGACCGGCGGAACGGGCGCGGTTGGATGAACTGTCCGGGCTGCTGCAACCGGATGACCCGATCAATATCCAGTTCACTTCCGGTACTACAGGATCGCCGAAAGCGGCGACGCTGACCCATCACGGTTTACTGAACAACGGGTATTTTCTTGGTCTGATGATGGGCGCCAGGCAAGGTGATCGGCATGGCGTGCCATTTCCGCTGTATCATGTTGGCGGCATGGTGGGCGGCAGCATCCTGGGAGTCGCTCTGGGTGTGACGATTGTTTATCTGGGCGAGGCGTTTGATCCGCTGGCATCGCTCGAGACGATTCAGGCGGAACGGTGCACGCATTTCTGTGGTGTACCGACGGCACTGATCGCTATCCTCAACCACCCGGCGTTCCGCCAGTTCGACATGAGCAGTTTGCGCGGCGGATGGTCCGGCGGCTCTCCGGTGCCCAGCGATACCGCGAGGCGGGTGATGGACGATATGAACATGCGGGATTTCATCTGCCTCTATGGCATGACCGAACTGTCCGGCAGTAGCGCGCAAAACACCCCGGAAGATTCGTTCGAACAGCGTGTCGGAACCATCGGGCGGGTGCAGCCGCACATGGAAGTCAGGATCGCGGGCACCGACGGGCGAACAGTCCCGATCGGCACCCAGGGCGAACTCTGCTTCCGGGGCTTCATGGTCATGCGCGGTTACTGGGGCGACGAGGCGCGGACGCGTGAAACAATCGATGAGGCGGGCTGGTTGCACTCCGGCGATCTGGGCGTCATCGACGCGGACGGCTTCATCCGGATCACCGGACGCAGCAAGGACATGGTGATCCGCGGCGGCGAGAACATCTACCCGCGTGAGGTCGAGGAATTCCTGTTCAAACATCCCGCCGTCGCCGACGCGCAAGGATTTGGCGTCCCTGATGCTCAGTGGGGCGAAGAACTCTGCGTCTGGATCAGGCTAAAGGACGGTGCCACCGCGACCGAGGAAGACATCCGGTCGTTCTGTCGCGGCCAGATCACGCATTTCAAAATTCCGCGTTATGTGCGGTTCGTGGATGAGTATCCGATGACCGTTACCGGAAAAGTACAGAAATTCCTCATGCGGGAGATGATGTCGAGGGAACTCACGTCTACCGCCCTATAGGTTGCATTGATTGGAGTTTGTGGTGCCGGATGATGACGCCACACGATCTCGGCTGCGCCGATCGTGCGGCTTTCCAGGGCCCAGCCTGCCCGGGCCCAATGGTCGGCTGTCCACCCACAGCGGTCCTACGCATAGGCCCAGAGTCCGGTGGCAGCCGTCACAGAATAGAGGCTAAATGCCGTGGCTCGGTGTATCAAAGTCGTTGACACGTTCCGGTCTGTCCACTTTGGCAGGCGGCCCGCGGCCCGCGGCCCGCGGCCCGCGGCGTAAGCGAAAGCACCAGTCACGATACCCCGGGCGGTCCCGAAGAACGGCAGGGTACGATGTCTTCCTCGGCTCCCACCTCTTGTCGATAAAGATCGGCAAACGCAGCCACCATGAGGGCCGTCACCTTCGGTGGCGCGGGAGATGGAGGCGCGGGGGGCTTGGTGGGTATCGAGCCATATGCCTGATCCTGACGCCACCAATGCAAAAATCGTCGTAGCCGGAAGGACATGAGCAGCCGATC
This sequence comes from Acetobacteraceae bacterium, assembly GCA_009693865.1. Classification (GTDB taxonomy): domain Bacteria; phylum Pseudomonadota; class Alphaproteobacteria; order Acetobacterales; family Acetobacteraceae; genus Rhodopila. The sequence goes on from SHWL01000040.1 coordinate 23,903, forward strand.
TCGTGCATGGGGATTGCGACCCCTTTGTGGCCGCGCCGCTCGGCTCAAATCAAGTTTTTTGCATCGAAACACACGGTCTTCTCAGCTCGCCCACTGCATTTCCGTAAGTGTGGCCGGGAACGGCGGAACCGCTGGAGGCGTCGCAAAGAGGATATGCACTACCCAGCGAAGAAGCGCAGGAACCAGTCCAGTACCTGCTCGGGGGCTTCTTCGTTCACGTAGTGGCCGCTCGGCAGTGCCTCACCGCGGACGTCCTCAGCACGTGCCCGCCAAAGTCCGATTGGGTCGGCGAAGCGCTTGCCCACGCTGCTGCTGGCGCCCCATAGCACCAGGATCGGCATTTGAAGCTTACGGCCGAGGTCCGCGGTGTCGAGTTCGCAATCGATCGTGGCGGCGGCGCGGTAATCGCCGCAGGAGCCGCGGATTGTCTTTTCATTAAAGCAACGGACATACTCGTCCCAGATCTCGGGCGGGATGTGGCTCAGGTCGGCGGTCAATTTAAGCAGCTTCTTGCGCATGAACCAGTCGGGGTCGACGGCGTTCATGAAGGTTTCGGGAAAGCCGGCCGGTTGCGCCATGAATGGCCAGTGCCAGCCGCCAATCGCTCCGACCTTGTCCATCGCCGCCCACATGTCCAACGTCGGAACAATATCGATGATCGCGGCCTTGATCACCTTATCAGGATGGTCGAGGCACATGCGATGGGCCGTACGCCCGCCGCGATCGTGGCCCGCGACAAAAAACCTGTCATGGCCAAGAGCTTTCATCACCTCCACCTGGTCCTGGGCCATCGCGCGGAAGGAATAATTCGAGCTGTCCGGTTCCTCGGGTGGGGCCGAGCTGTCGCCGTAACCCCGCAGGTCTGCCGCCACGACATGGAACCGCTCAGCGAGCCGCGGCGCGACCTTATGCCAGGCGACATGCGTTAGCGGATTGCCATGCAGGAGCAGCAAGGGGGGGCCGCTGCCGCCGTGGCGCAGGCGGATACGGGCGCCGCTGGTCTCGATATCAGTGAGCGTGAAGCCGGGCATGATGTCCATGGGCGGTCCGTGTCCTTCTGGCGCCCGCGCTGTTCCGGGCGTCGAAGTATGTCACCGGCCGGGGCGCGGGCCAATTGGGCCGGGTTTCCGGCCATCAGGCGTCAACTATCCGCGCAGGGTGCACCCCAGGCGAGAAACCCGGATATGGTTGTGATAATGCCAGGCCTCAATGGCGGCCCAAGGTTCCTGCCGCGGGCGGTTTACACGCGCCAGATCTGACAGCGCTTTTCCCCCGATCGCGGGGATGGTTGGACATGAATACGATAGCGTTCGGAGCATCCCACCAGGGACGGGCCGGCCCGCGAACGAACCGGCCCGCGACCCCTATCGCGTCTCGATGGTTATCTTGACTTTACGCCCAAGCATCACCAGGATCAGCAACAGGAGGAGGAGATGTGTTGTCATCTTTTTCTCCGTCTGGTTGACCGGCGGGGCCTGTCCCCGCCGGTCGGTCCATCCTGATCCGGAGAAATGAACAAGGCGTTAAGTCACGCCGCCTTCGTTCCCAACTGCCCCGAAATATCCTGGATGCATTGCCAGGCGACCCGGCCTGAACGGGCGCCGCGGGTCACCGACCATTCCACCGCTTTCGCGCGCAGGTCCTCAACCGAAATCGGCAGGTTCATGCTGACCGCGTAACCCTCCACCATCGCGAAATACGTATCCTGATCGCAATTATGAAACCCGAGCCAGATCCCGAAACGGTCTGACAAAGAAACCTTTTCCTCGATCGCCTCGTTCGGGTTGATGGCGGTGGAGCGTTCGTTCTCGATCATGTCCCGCGGCATCAAATGCCGGCGATTCGATGTGGCATAAAACAGCACGTTGTCCGGCCGTCCCTCGATCCCGCCGTCCAGCACTGATTTCAGGGCTTTGTAGTCCGCGTCCTCTTTCTCGAACGACAGATCGTCGCACAGGATCAGGCAGCGCCGGGTCTGGCCGCGCAACAGGTTCAGCAGTTCCGGCAAAGAGCGGATGTCCTCGCGGTGGATTTCGATCAGCGCCATGCTGGCGCGCGCGCGGACGCAGACCTCGGCGTGCACGGCTTTGACCAAAGACGATTTGCCCATCCCACGCGCGCCCCACAGCATGGCGTTGTTCGAGGCCAGACCGCCGGCGAAGCGCAGAGTGTTTTCCAGCAGAATGGCCTTCTGCCGCTCCACGCCCTTCAGCAAACCTATCTCGACGCGCGACACATGGGCAACCGGCGACAGATGCGCGGGGGAGGGGTGCCAGACGAAGGCGCCGGCGCCTGCCAGGTCGAGCGGTGGAGCCGGGGGCGGGGCGAGCCGCTCCAGCGCCTCGGTCAGGCGGGTCAACAGGGCGAAAGCGCGGTCATCCATCGGAAATTCCAGCCAGCTTGACGAAAGGGGCGCGGAAAGTATGGTCCCGGCCCGTTCACCGCAAGGACCAGCCCGATGTTCATCTCTTCCGCCCATGCCCAGGGCTTTGGCGACCTGTTTGGCGGGGCGGGGGGCAGTGCGGCCCAGTTCCTGCCCCTGATCATGATCTTCGGTGTGTTTTACTTTCTGCTGATCCGTCCGCAGCAGCAGAAACAGAAGGAAACGCGACTGATGATCGCGGCGGTCAAGCGTGGCGACAAGATCGTCACCGGTGGAGGCATTCTGGGGGTGGTTCAACGCGTGCCGATGGTGCAGGACGCCAAAGGCAACCAGGTGCCGAGCCAGGAGATCGAGGTGGAGATCGCCAAGGACATCAAGGTGACTGTGTTGCGTGACACGATCACCTCGGTGATCAAGCCGGTCGCCGCGAACGATACCGCGCCGGCGAAGGGCAAGGCGGGCTGATCGTCGCGCGCCCTGCCGCCGCGGATTTGTTGACCCGGACGTCGGATGTTTCGCTCGTGCCCGGGGTGCGGCCACGGGGGTTCCGCGTCGTTTCAGGCGTGAGGAGAAGCAGGGTTTCTGGCGGCTACCCTCGCTCGGCCTGCTCAACCGCGGTCAGGTCCATCGACCAGGGCAGGGCCGAGCGGCACCAGATCTGACGCGTTGGCGCGGCGAATTGAGAGCGCTGGTCGATCCCGCCGACCCGCAATCCGTAAGTCGACGGGTTCGGCTCCAGCGCGGCGGAGTAGATCGGCGTGCTGCATTCCGCGCAGAAGCCATGGGCGCGCCTGGTCCCGCTCTCGGCGGTTTTGACGTAGATCTTCGGTGTCCCGCTGATCAGCACGAACGTTCCCGGCAGGCTCGCGATATTGGCGCGAAACGCCGCGCCGGTCAGTTTCTGGCAGTCGGTGCAGTGACAGACCCTGACCGTTCCGCCATCGACCTCGGCTTCGTACTTGATGTGCCCGCAATGGCACCCGCCGGTCACTTTCATTCGCTCCTCCTGTTTTCAGTACTGATCGCCGAGAATCCCCGAATTCCGAGAGATTGCAAGGTCAGGGTCAACCCTCGGCGCGTCCTGGGCAACAACAAATCGCACATCCGCGCGAGCGGGCGGTAGAAACACCTCGTTGACCGGCGCGGGATGCTCCGGATTGGCGGATGGGAGGTGAGCGGACGTCCCGTGCGCGGGTACTGGTTCGCCCGATGCTCCGCATGTATCATGGCGCCGCTGACAATGCGGCACGGCGGCCGCCAGCGCGACCACATCGTATACGAAATAATAAAATGATCAGGGTAGCGGGAGTCATCCATGGTTTTGAAAAGCGGGTCTGACGCGAGAGCGGGGCAACTTCTGGACCATCGGAAAGCCGGACAGGATGGCGGGACCACCAGGTTCACCCGCCGGACCATGTTGTCCGCCGCGGCGGCCGCGGCTCTCGCGGGTGGCGAAGCAGTGGCCGCGGCGGGTCCGAAAGGCAAGATTGTTTGGGCCGCGCATATTTCGCTTGCCCCGCTTTGGTTCGATCCGGCGGATACTTTGGGTCTCGTGACCCCATTCATGCTGCTTTATGCCATGCATGACGCGCTCATAAAGCCGATGCCAGGGACCCTGGCCGCGCCGTCCCTCGCGGCGTCTCATACGGTGTCCGCCGACGGTCTGAGCCACGAATTCGCGTTGCGCGATGGGGTGAAGTTCCACAACGGCGAAGCCGTGACCGCCGACGATGTCGTGTTCTCTTTCCAACGGTACCGGGGCAATGCCGCGCGGTTCCTCCACTCGAAAGTCGCGTCGGTGGAGACACCCGATCCGCGCCGGGTGATCTTCCGCCTGCACAAACCCTGGATGGACTTTCTGACCTATTACTCCTCGGTCACGGGCGCGGGCTGGATCGTCCCCAGGAAGTACGTCGAACGCGTGGGAGACGATGGATTCAGGAAGGCGCCCATTGGGGCGGGACCGTATAAATTCGTTTCATTCGATCCTGGTGTCGAACTGGTGCTGGAAGCGTTCGAGGGGTATTGGCGCAAGATGCCATCCGTGAAAACGCTGGTATTCAAGGTCATACCGGATGAGTCGACCCGGCTTGTCGCGCTGAAGCAGCGTGAAGTGGACATCGCCTATTCCATACGTGGCGAACTTGCCGAGGACCTGAAGCGCACGCCCGGCCTGGCGCTCAAGCCGGTCGTGATCAACTCGCCATTCTGGATTTACTTCGCCGATCAATGGGATCCGAAATCGCCCTGGCACGATGTGCGCCTGCGTAAGGCGGTGGACCTGGCGGTGGATCGCGCCTCGATCAATCGCGCGCTGACGCTCGGGCACTCCCCGATCACCAACAGTATCGTGCCGCGGAGCTACGAATATTACTGGCAGCCCCCGGCCACGCCATACGATCCGGCTCAGGCGCGCGCGTTGCTGGCCGAGGCGGGCTTCGGCGGCGGCATCGACGCGGGGGATTATTTTTGCGATTCATCGTATGGGAACCTCGGCGAGGCAGTGATCAACAATCTGCGGGAGGTTGGAATCCGTCTGAAGCTGCGCCCCATTGAGCGGGCCGCTTTCAATAAGGGATACACCGAGAAAAAATTCCGCAACCTCATTCAGGGCAGCAGTGGCGCTTTCGGCAATGCGGCCGCGCGGATGGAAACGTTTGTCGTCAAGGACGGCGCATACGTCCATGGCAATTATCCGGACATCGACGAGTTGTTCGCCCGGCAGGCGGATGAAATGGACCGGGGGAAGCGGGAAGCAATCCTGCATCGGATGCAGCAGCTTGTTTCCGAACGAGTGGTTTATGCCCCGATCTGGCAACTCGCGTTCCTCAACGGGCAGGGCTCGCGCGTGGAGGAATCGGGGTTGGGATTGATCGAAGGCCATCCCTATTCCGCACCCTACGAGGACGTGCGTTTGAAACCCGACGCATAACCGGAAGGCTTGGCAAGGCCGCTTCGGCACTGCCGCCGGCCACCATCACGCCGCCTGAGAACATTTCGTCGCAATCGCGGGCGAGGACGGAGCGGGCGAACCGAGGCGGCTGACGTCCGTTTCGACGATTTGCCTGACTGCGGTTTCTCGTCATAAGGTTTCCGCGAATGACGCGACTGCGAGGGGGAAGGACATGGCGGGCCTCAAATCGATGGCGTTTGCCGCCATCCTGGCGATGGCACTGAGTCCGGGGGCCGCCCAGGCCAAGGACGTGCTGCTGGAACGCGGCGCTTATCTGGCGAACGGTGTTGTTGCCTGCGGCAATTGCCATACGCCGAAAGGCCCGGATGGGCGGGCGATACCAGGGCAGGAACTCTCGGGCGGTTTTGTCATCGAGGCGCCGGTGTTCCGCGCGGTCGCCTCCAACATCACGCCGGACCCGGCGGTGAGTGTCAAGATAGTTGTCGCCCGGCATTCGTAACGAGGGTTGCTTTATCCACCTCCGGTTTTTGGCATGTGCGGCAGGCCTGAACGTCCGACTGGTGCCGAGCATGCCATGGTGCTCACTGCGGGGAAGGTGCAGTGCTC
>SHWL01000207.1 GCA_009693865.1 Acetobacteraceae bacterium
AGACACTTCGGAACGGTTCGTTCGGAAAACTCCGGACAGTAGTGAACCCAGATAATATTTCCTTCGTCCATATTGATTGTGATACCTACGAGGCGACAACCACCATTCTCAGCTTGGCCAAGGATCGCATTGTTCCGGGCACTGTTATTTTGTTCGATGAATATTTTGGCTATCGGGGCTGGAGAGTGGGTGAGTATAAGGCGTGGCAGGAATTCACCGCACTTCGAGGGTTGAAATACGAGTATAACGCGTTCAGCGATCAGGCCGTGGTCCTGACGGTCCGTTAATGTATTGAAATCTGGCCAGATGGCATGGCCATCTCTATCAAAGATGGTCGGAGTGCGGGCCGAACTACCCGGTCCAGGCCCGTCATATGACCGGAACCTTGCGAGATCACGTCGGATTGACCTAAACCCCCAATCGAAAGCCAGCCTGGAAGCGGATGGCAGTTCAGAAGTTATCCATGCCGATGCCGCATTATCTAAGAATAAGGACGCCCCGGAAAAACCATGATAGCAAGCCCGTGTATCTTGATATTTGAACCTGAGGCGACAGGCCATCAAATGGAACATGTTCGACGGCTGTTGCAGGCCATAGATCGGCACGTGATGGGCGCGCGTGTAATTTTACTGACATCCGCCGAGGCAGTTGTGCATCCAAATTGTCAACGTCTGCACGCAGATTTCGGCCGCTTCGTGACCCTTCGCGTCGCGCCATTGATCGCCGCGGGAAATTCTCTTTTTCGAATGCTCGGCGCATTCTACGAGCGCCAATGGAAAAACGCCGAAAGCCTCAATCAGGCTTTTTCCGAAATCGGCCCTGGTAATATCGATTTCATCCTGCTTCCCCATCTTGAAGCCATCGGACTCCTGCACCTGGGCCTCAGGCCGCACCTGTTTCGCGGGAAGCCATGGGCGACCATCGCCATCGCGGTCCGTTTTCATCATCGGCAGGCGGGGATTCCGGGCCCGGCAAGGTGGGTTGACCATCTTCAGCGCCTGTTCTTCTGGAAAGTTGTCCGAAACAGGAAACTTGCCTGCTTCGGAACCGTGGATCCGTTCTTCGCATCCGCCGTGCATCACCCGGTGGTCGTCCATTGCCCCGATCCTTGCGAGCCGCCGGTGCTGGGTGATGCGGCACGTGCCCGCGTCGTTTACGGGGTCCGTCCCGAGACTTGTGTTGTCCTCGTCTTCGGCTTCATCGATGGCCGGAAATGCGTCGATGTCTTGCTGGAAGGCGCCGCGCGGGTCGCAGCGGACGTCGATCTGACCATCCTGCTTGCCGGCCCTCAACATTCCGGTCACGTCGCGCCGATTCTGAACGGCGAAACCGCGCGGACGCTGCGTGATCAAGGTCGTCTCGTGGAGGTCAATCGCTTCATCTTGACCGGACAGGACATCGACCCCATGAGCGCCGCCGATATCGCTTGGGTCTTCTACGAACCTCACTTTGTTTACAGCAGCAGTGTCCTGGTCCGGTCGGCTTTGTCGGGTAAGGCGGTCATCGTGCGCCGGCAGGGCGTGATGGGACGCCAGGTTGAAGAAAACAAGTGCGGCCTGGCTCTGTCATCTGACTCGCCCGACGCCGTCGCGGCCGCGCTGACCCAGCTTGCGCGGTCCCCGGCCCTACGCAAGGAGATGGGGGAGAACGGCGCGCGCGCCTTCGCGGGGAACACGCCGGAAGCCTTCGCGCGCCCCATTGTTGACAGTATCAATCAGGCCCTGGCGGCGCGTTGAAGCCGACAGGATACAGACTTCGCGTAACACCGCTTCTTTCTCTGTTCCGATGGACAACGCCCAAATGACCCCTTGGGATTGGCACCTCGCAGTTTTCTGCCGCAATGAGCGCAGGACCATCGCGGGTTGCATTGAAAGCATCGCGAACGCAAGGCGGGGACGCCGAATTCTTGTGACGACGATCTTAAACGGCTCCACGGACGACAGCCCGGAGGTCGCGCTGGAGGCCGCGCGAAGGTGTGAAGTTCCCATCGCCATCTACACGATCGCCCATGGCGATAAAGCGAACGCCATCAACCACTTCTACCACACACTGCGGGAACCCGCCCGCCATTACGGTTTCGTCGATGGCTATGTGACAATCGGCCCTGACGCGCTGGTCGAGATGGAGGCGTGCATTGCCCGCCCAGGTGTCATCGCGGCGACCGGTATTTCCCTCAATGGCCGGACCATGCGCGACCACACGCAGCCCACCCTGACCGAGGGAGGCACGCTACAAGGCGGTTTGCACGCGCTGCGCCCGGACTTTCTCGACCGGCTCGTTGCGAGAAATATTCGTTTGCCCATCGGTTTGTATCGGGGGGACGGGCTGATCGGATCCATGGTCCTGCACAATCTGGACCCGCTGCATGTCGAATGGGATCAGACGCGGATCGCTGGCAGCCCAGGGGCGAGTTTCGAAATCCCGGTGGCCTCGCTGTTTCGCCTCCGCGACCTCAACCGCCAGTTCCGGCGCAAGGTCCGTCAGATGCGCGGCCAACTGGAGAATCTGGCCATCAGGAGCATTGTCTACGACAAGGGCTACGAAGGACTTCCGGCCTATGCTGACGAGATGATCCACGCCTACCTGGCGACGCACGACCTACCCGGCGTCCCGCCATTGGACCGCCCGTTTCAGGCTCTCGCGCTGCGACAGATCCAGCAGTTTCGCCGGCCGGCGCCGGAACTGCTGGCGCCGGTGCTGGTTCATGCGGACAAATAGCGACCCCGAGCCGAAGGGGTTGCATCCGGGCAGGCGCCGGACACTCCCCCGCTCCCCATCACGGATCGATCCGCGCCGTCGCGCTGCCTGACACCACTTCCTTGCCGTCCTGGTTCGTCGTCGACAGCTTCAGATCGACCAGTTTCACCCCAGCCTCGTCCCGGATCGCCTCGACCGTCGCCACGGAGTCCAGCGTATCGCCCGGCCACACCTGATTGGTGAACCGCACGCCAAACTTCGTCAGCCGTCCTGGGCCCACAAAGTTAACAAGCATTTTGCTCGTCAGGCCCATGGTCAGCATACCGTGCGCGAACACGCTCGGATAGCCGGCGACCTGGGTCGTGTAGACCTCATCGGTGTGCAGCGGATTGTAATCGCCGGAGGCACCCGCGTACTGGACGAGTTGGGTGCGGGACAGGTTCTCGACCACACGCTCACTGTGCGTGTCGCCGACCTTAAGCGCGGAGGCTTTCAATGCCATGTCGTTCTCTCCTCAGCCCTGGTCCACGGGACGTTCGGTGGTCACCCCGACGCCGCGGGCGGTGATCGCCAGTTCGCCTTTCTGATTGCGGTATTCGGTCACCCGTTCCCGAAACGTCAGCTTGCCCGCGCGCTTGCTTTCCCGTTCCCAGGTCTTGCCGGGCAGGGTCTCCGCCGTCAGCACATCGCCTGCGTGGACCGGCAGATGGTACTCATAATGCTGTTCCGCGTGCAGCCCGCCCGTGGAGGTGGGCTTGCCCTCGATCCCCGACGGGCCTTTGGCGGACCCGAACCACTTCTGGCCGGGCTTCGGGCGCAGGAAGTAGTCCGGGTCGAACTGTGCGACCGCCTGCGCGAAGCTGGGGGGTGGGACGATACCCCCGACCTCGGATTCTTTCGCCGCCGCCGCGTCGTGATACACGGGGTTGGTGTCGCCGATGGCATTCGCGAACATCATGATGTGGCTCGCTTCGACGGGGAATGTGATTTTGGCCAAGGGTTTCCTCCGACTTGTATGGCTGGCTCAGCCTGGCACGCCCGGTGAAAAGCGCAACCGGGGGGGATCGCCTAGGATGCGGCAACCATGAGGCGGCCCGCCCGGCGCGCGACAGGTGTTCGCGCCGCCCTGGATGCGGCCGCGATTCCGACCTGGAGCGGCCCGCGCGGCGCCGCGTCCTCGGCGGCGTCGATGCATTTCACGCGCGCGCCGGGTTCGCTTGCGCGCGGCCGGCGCGTCTACGCGATCGGCGACATTCATGGGTGCCTGACGCAACTGGAACAATTGCACGCGGAAATCGCAGGCGACCTCGCCGCGCGGCCGGTGCCCGCGCCGTTGTTGATCCACCTCGGGGATTATATCGATAACGGTCCGGACAGCGCCGGCGTGATCGAACACCTTGTCTCCGGCGCGCCGGCGATACCGCGGGTCGATCTCGTGGGCGACCACGAGCGGATGTTGCTCGACGCGCTGGACGGTGACCGCGCGGCGGCGACGGATTGGCTTTGGGCCGGGGGGCGGGCGGCGCTGAAAAGCTGGTCGCTCGACCCGGACCTGCCGCGCGAAGAATGGGAGGCGGCGTTGCCCGCGGCGCATGTCGCGTTCTTGCGCGGGCTGAAACGGACCCACCGCGTGGGCGATTATTTGTTTGTGCATGCCGGCATCCGGCCGGGCGTGAAGCTGGCCGCGCAAACCCTGGACGACCTGACCGGTATCCGCCAACCCTTCCTGTGGACCGAGCAAAATCTGGGAGCGATCGTGGTGCATGGCCATTCCGCCGGCCCCACGGTAACCCGAACGGACAACCGGATCGGACTCGATACTGGCGCCGGGATGGGCGGGAAATTGACCTGTGCGGTGCTGGAGGACGATCTGATCGGCTTGATCGCGGTCTGACCCCCGCAATCTCTGCCCAGGACAGCGCGGTCAGGATTTGCCGCGCGGAAACGGCTCCCGGCGCGGGCCGTTAGCCGAATAATCGATTTCCTCCGGCCAGGTCAGACCACGCCCGCCGGGCAGCAGGATCATGTCGGCCGTGAAATGGTCGGGGTCGCGCAACGGCGTAAACCAGCCGCCGCGATCGACGATCTCCAGGAAATCCATCACGCCGCGCGCACCATCGGACCAGGTGATGGTGACGGGGTGATCGCGGTGGGGAACCGCGTCCACGATTTCATACAGTGTTATCCGATTGGGGCTCCGCGGCGGGGCAAAGTGCTTTCCGCGGTCCGAATCGGATAGCGGAAACAAACCACCTGGGGATCAGGCGGAAGGTTTGCCGGCACCATTGATGGTCACGTTGGAAAGCTCGGTATTGTCGCCCTTCCTCACAATGATCAGGTTGTGCTCGAAGGTAATTTGTTTCGTTTTCCTGCCGATCGCCATGAGCGATGTGTCCGCGCCTGCGGGCTCCATGAACTCCGCGTGATTCACATACTTGGCGAGTTCCAGGAAATAACCATAACAGGTTTGACGAAACGCCTGATCGCCGATCAGGGCGCCGTCCCATTTAACACCGTCCACCACACCAGGCCAGAACCCCCTGTGTCAGAGAAGTTGCCGCCCGGATAGGATCAAGACCTCAGGGGGCGCTGGAAGACGAACATGGCTCGGTATGGACAGACGTTTAAGGACAACGCGGTGGCGCGACTGCTGCCGCCGCAGAGTTGCCCGGTAGAGGCGCTT
>SHWL01000041.1 GCA_009693865.1 Acetobacteraceae bacterium
ACCTGCGGCCGGTAGCGGGAACGATTGTACGTCGCGGCCAGCGCCGAGCGGATGCTGACATGGTTCAGAGCCGCTTCGACAATATCTGGAAGCTCGCCCATTTCACCCAGCATGGTCGCCCCCGACCGGCGCAGGTCGTGCCGCGACCACCCCCCTGTCTTACTGGCTTCTTGCAAAGCCTTCGTCTCGCGATCCCAATTGCCGAGAGCGGCGCCAGTGGAGGTGGAAAACACCAGAGCATCCGGTATTGGCGCTTCCGGCCGCCGTTCCCGTAAAAGCGCCTGTGCCTGAGAACTCAAGGGAACAACATGGGGTTGTTTGTTCTTGGTATTCCGGATCGACCAGGTGCCCGTTTCCAAATTGACATCCTGCCAGCGCGCCTGGGCAACTTCCTCCCGCCGAGCCAGCGTGAGCAACATGAAGCGCAGCGCGGCGGCATACGGACGGGTCGATACGCGTAAGACCGGCAAAATGGCCTGCATTTCTTCGCGGGACAGTACCCGGTCCCTACGGCGTACCGTGGCGGGCGGATGTACCACCGGCACGTCAGCGGAGACATAACCTCGCTGAGCGGCCCATTTGAGAACCGGCCGGATGTATCGAACCGCTGCCGCCGCGGATTGCTGCGATGAGTGAGCGTCCGCCGTCATTTGAAGGTCCGAGGATCGAACCGTCGCCAAGGGCATCGCGAGATGGGATGCGAACACATGATCGATGCGCCGGCGGCATTCGGGCCACGACTTGAGACCGCTTCCTCTTTGTTTCGCGTAAATATCCAGCACCGCAGCCAACGTTCCGATACCCTCGCGTGCCTCGCGCCCCATGACCCGCTTGCGTCGCGCATCCGCGATGGGGTCGTCTCCACCTCGAACCGCGACCCGCATCGTACGTGCCGCGTCGCGGGCCTGGGAGATTCCCATTCCGGGGTAGTCGCCGAGAGGAAAGCGACGCATGCGGCCCAGGGGATCCCGGCAGGCCAATACCCAGGGCCGCTTGCCGTTGGACGACACGCGAAGACGCAACCCGGGCAGAGCAGCATCGGACAGGTCGATACGCTTGCTTGATTTGGCTGCGCGCGTCGTCGCCGCCTGTATCGCTGTATCGGTCAACCGCACTGTCATCCGCGTTCCCTCTGGGCTTCAATGGGGCTCCACCGGGGCTTCGATACTGGGGCATGGTACGGGATGCCTGGGGACGAAAATTAGCGGGTGTTCCTCAAGATATGCAAGGATAATCAATGCTCACTGAGATGATCCGGGACATGACGAGACGGCGGGGGATCAAGTGACTAGATAACTCTTAATCAGCGGGCCGTAGGTTCGAGTCCTACTGCACCCACCAATTCGGTTAAGCGGTTGTCTCGCCGGGCTTTCGCAGAGAGATCAACCGGGGTGCGGTGGTACAATCCATTGCACCGCCTCGAACGAAAGAGCCTCCGTCCCCCCTTTGCCAAATGCGTCTGTCGTCGTTCACGGCTGCGCGGCCACCTGCGACGAGAGCAGGTAACGAGGCGGGCCGCGGGAGTCAGTGGAACCTGATGAGTGCCCCAATGATCGCCGTCATGAGGCTGAGGCTCGCCGCCAGCATGACACCCATGCGGACAGTGAGCCGGAGCGTCCGGTTCTCGATCACCGCGAGGAGCCGCTGCTCCAAAGCGGCCATCTCTATCTTGAGCGCGGCCATATCGGCCTTCAGCTCCGTCTTGAGCGCTGAGAGGTCATCCTTGGTGGCGGTGTCGTGCACCACCATCTCACGATTGGCATCGGCAAGTGCTTCGGGCTGGGGTGTCGCGGTGGCCCGCGCGGTGTTCTGACCGCCACCGCGAGGAGACAGGCGTCCCCTCCACCTCCTGCCCGAACCCGCCCGTCCCAACCTCAGGCCATTGCGAACACAAACCGGTTGACGCCCCCCTGGGCCACTCCTACCGTCCAACGACCCGCGCGAAACGCCGTTCAAAGACACACGCTGGCCACCCCTGGGGCGACCCTCGGGACAAGACCAGGTTCGAGGGAAAGAATGGGCAAAGACCGGTTTCATCCATCCACACGCACGACGGCCCGCCGCTTGCCAGGCCTCATGGCGATCGGCCTCGTGCTGATCGCCATGGTGGCCGGTTGCGAGACATCGCCACCGCCTCCCCTCATGACCCAAGGCGGATTTGACAATGGCGACCCCGCATCCATTCCGGCCTTCCGGGAAAGGCTTACCGCGGCGCGGCCTGTCGTCAGGCAATCCCTGCCCAAGGTTGGCGGAGGCAACGCGGGAGTCATTCGGACGTTACTGTCGCCCACGGCGATCGCGGGTGGTCAGCGCTTGCCCGGAAAGGACGAGACCGCGATACGCGGTGCCCTGCTGCGGTCGCTGGACCACCCCTCCGCGAAACCCGCGCGCCTGTTCTACATCAGCCGGGCGTTTGCCTTTCGGGACCGGGAACATCCGATCGTCTTGCTGATTTGCGATACCTGCGGCACGGCGGCCCTGGCCATGCGGGCAACCGGCGCGGACCAGCACGTCGTCCTCTCGCCTCAGTTGGATATCGGCGATCTGGGCCTGCCGGTGGTGCCATGACGAACAACCTGAACGGGAAACGGCCGTGAAGCATCGCATCGAGTCCAGTTGGGCGCACCTTATCGCCACTTATTTCGCTATCGCCACGCTGTTGCTTTGTTCCGCGTGCGCCAATAACCCCAGCATTTTGAATGAGGCACCGGGTACCGCGTTCAGTGGCCCCGCGGGCGGTCAGGGCCGCCTGGTCGCGCTGCTCATCACCGACAACACGGACCACCAGCGCGTCAACAACGGGCCCGGATCGATCGCCACCGGCATCCGCAAAAACGCGGAGTTCATGGAGGCGTTCTTCCAGAAAGTCCGGTCCGCGACAGGAATGACCGTGGACGTGCGGCGAATCGTGGGTACCGCCACGCCGGACGATCCTTTCACTTGCAACAACATCGTCCAGACCATCAGAACTTTGCCGGTCTCGCGCGACGATGCCGTCATGGTTTATTATTCAGGCCACGGCTTCAACATCGGCACCACCGATCCCACCGCCATGTCCACCCAGATCGCCAGGTACGTCCCCGCCGAGTTCCAGAACCGGCCGTTGACGCAATTTCCGTTCCTCGCCTGCGGCACGATGGTCAACACCTCTCCCAGTTTGGACATGATCGCGGCCTGGCTGTCGGAAAAGCAGCCTCGTCTGACGATTGTAATGGCGGACGCCTGCAATTCGTTCGAGGGCGGGTCAGGGCCCTCGGCGGAGAGCTTCTTCGGCGGCACGCGCGGCCTCACGACCGATTTGCGATTGCGCAGCTTGTTCGTCGAAGCGAGAGGAACCGTGCTGATCACCGGTTCGGCGCGGGGACACTACAGTTATTACGATAACAGCGCCCTCCAGGCGGGAGGCGTTTTCACCAAGGCGTTTCTCTCAGCCCTTGGCGAGATACCCGCCAGTGAGCGAACCACATGGCAGGACGTTGGCCGGCGGCTTCGGCCGGTGACCGTCCGTGTCGCGGATAGCCGGACGGGACGCATCACGACCGACGTGCAGTCCCCGTTCCTGAATATCGGGGCACCTTTCGCCACCGCGGTCTCGATGCCGAGGTAACCGCGCAGGTCACGCGTCCTCCGGCATCCGCATCCACCCCGGTACGACCGGTGTCACCGCCGCCCCGTCACTGGTCAACACACGCCCCATCACTTCCAGCCGCACCACCGCCATCCCCCACGCGCCCTGGGCCGAGCGCATCGTCCCGACATCCCGCCCCTCCAACAGGATCGAGGCACCGGGCGCGGGAGTTCCACCGTCGATCCGCACCGGCACCAGCCGGCGTTTCAACAAGCCGCGGTATTTGGTGCGCGCGGTCAGCTCCTGGCCCATGTAGCAGCCCTTGGTCCAGGAAACCCCGTTCAGCTCGTCGAAACCGCCTTCCAGTAACGTGGATTTCTCCGCCTCCATGTCGCGCGACCCGTCCGGCAGCCCAAGGCGCAGCCGATGGAGGTCCCAGTCGATTTCAGTGGCGTTGGTGGGGATGCCGGGTCCGGACAGCAGACGCCAGCCGGCCTCGGGCAGCCGTGGATCGGGCGCGGCGATCCCGGCCATATCAGGTGCTCCGTCCCATGCCGCATACACATGCAACTCGGTGTCCGCCAAAGCGACACGCGACCGCAGCCGGTAGCGCGACAATCGCTGCGACAGCATCGGCATCTGCGCCCGCTCGCAATCCAGCAACAAGCGCTCCCCATCGGAGAGGATGAAGAAGTCGGCCAGCCACTTGCCCTGCGGCGTGAGCAACGCGGCCCACACGGCGCGGCCGGGTCGGGCCTCGGTCACATCGTTCGAAACCAGGCCTTGGAGAAAGGCGGCCCGATCCTCCCCGGTGACCGCGATAACACCCCGTTGGGGTAAGGCGGCGATCTTTGTCATACGCGAAAAGTAAGCCTGTCCCGCTGATCCGCAAGGGCCGCGCCACCGGCACCAAGCCCCGGAGGTCTCATTTTGGCCGCCGGCCTCTCCCCAATCGTCACCCTCCGGTCCCCAATCGTCATCCTCCGGCGTGACCGGAGGATCAGGAGCGGCACCACGCCTGGCTTTCCGGCACGTTTTTACGAGGTGTTGTACCGCTACGGATCCTCCGGTCACGCCGTAGGATGACGAAAAGGGAAGTGCCAGCGCCACAATGAGAATTGGCGCACCGTGCCGATTCCGTTTGGCACCGGACCTTCCGTGACGGTAGGAACGCCAATCATATTCTGGAGATCAATTTTATGTGCGGCATCGCCGGTCTGATTCTGTCTCCCGGCGCCCCCCCGCCCGATCCCGCCGTGATTTCCCGCCTGATCGACAGCCTGCACCACCGCGGCCCGGACGGCACCGGCCACGCCGTCGTGGGCCGCGTCGCTCTGCTGCACAATCGTCTCGCGATCATCGACCTCGTCACCGGCGACCAGCCGTTTTTCGCGGGCGCCGCGACGCTCGTGGCCAACGGTGAGGTCTACAATTACCGCGAACTGCGCGACGCAATGCCAGGCGTCACCTTCGCGACCACCTGCGATTGCGAGCCGCCTTTGCATTACTTCCTGCGCGACGGGATCGATTTCGCGAAACAACTCCGCGGCATGTATGCCATCGCGATCCATGAACGGCGTCAACACCGCGTGACTCTCACGCGCGATCCCTTTGGCATCAAGCCGCTCTATATCGCCCAGGTGGAGGGCGGGCTGGCGTTCGCGTCGGAACCGCAGGCGTTGCTGGAAGCGGGACTTGTGAAACGCGTCGTCCGGCCCGCCGCCCGGGAGGAATTGCTCCAACTGCAATTCACCACCGGCGCCGACACCATCTTCGAGGGCATTCAACGCGTCTTGCCCGGGGAGACCATCATCTGCGCCGATGGCCACATCCTGGATCGGAGCAGGATTTCCTGGATCCCCGAAGGCGGCCCGGAAAACATCGACGAGGACACGGCTTTGGCGCGCCTCGACCGCGCGTTGGAGGAAAGCGTCGATCTGCATCAACGCAGCGATGTGCCGTTCGGGATGTTCCTGTCTGGCGGGGTCGACAGCGCCACGTTGATCACCCTGATGGCGCGGTTGAACAAAGAACCTGTGCGCGCCTTCACCGCCGGTTTCGACGCGCCGGGCGCCGCCGACGAACGCCAGCACGCCGCCGCCGTCGCCAAAGCGGTCGGCGCGTGCCACGAGTCAATCGAGGTCACCGAGGCGATGGTCTGGGATCATCTGCCCGAGATCGTCGGCTGCATGGACGACCCGGCGGCGGATTACGCGATCATTCCGACCTGGTTTCTGGCTCGCCGTGCTCACCAGGACGTCAAGGTGGTCCTGACCGGGGAGGGCGGGGACGAGATATTCGCCGGATACGACCGGTACCGGAAAGCCATTCGCCCGTGGTGGCGGGGCGGCCGGACCATGTGGTCACGCGGCAGCTTCGACAAAGTGCCGGTCTTGCGCGTGCAGCCCGTGACCTGGCGTGACGGAATGGCCGCGGCGGAGGCGCGGGCGCTGGAGGGCGGCGGATCGAGGCTCGCGGCGGCGCAGGCGACGGACATCGCGGACTGGCTGCCGCACGACCTGCTGCTGAAAGCCGATCGCTGCCTGATGGCGCATTCAGTGGAAGGCAGGACACCGTTCCTGGACCGTGGCGTCGCGGCGGCGGCGTTCCGCCTGCCTGACGGCATGAAGCTGCGCGATGGAGTAGGCAAATGGATCCTTCGCAAATGGCTGGAGAAGAACCTGCCGATGGCGCGCCCCTTCGCGCCGAAACAGGGTTTCACCGTGCCCGTCGGCGAGTGGATCAAAGGCCGAGGCGCCGACCTGGGCCCCCTTGTCGCCCATCAACCCGGTGTCGCGGAAATCGCCCATCCAGATCGGGTTGAGGCGTTGTTCCGCGACATCCGCCGCTGGCGCCACGGCTTCGCCTGCTGGAAGCTGCTGTTCTACGCTTTGTGGCACCGTCGGCACATCATGGGCCTGCGCCCGGTGGGCGGCGTATTCGAAACGCTGTCCGCGCCGGGATGACCCCGGTTGCTCGCGAGCGCCGCACGCGATAGGGCTTGGACGTTGCTCCCGATGTTTGTCCCTTTGGCCCAGGATGCGCTGACATGTTGAGATCGATGATGCTTGCCGCCGCTCTGCTATGGGGCGTTGCTTCCGCCAATGCCGGCACGCTCGAAAGCGTCCGGCAAAAAGGCACCGTCTCCTGCGGCGTGAACGTCGGTCTCGGCGGGTTCTCGATGCCCGACAGCACCGGCGTCTGGAAGGGCCTCGACGTCGATGCCTGCCGCGCCGTCGCGGCGGCTGTGCTCGGCGATGCCAACAAAGTGCGTTACGTTCCGACAACGGGCACCAGCCGCTTCGCCGCGTTGCAGTCGGGGGAGATCGATATCCTGTCGCGCAACACGACGTTCACGTTCCTGCGCGACACCACGATCGGACTGCGCATGGTCGAGGTCAATTTTTACGATGGCCAGGGCTTCCTGGTGCGCAAGACCGTGAAAGCGGCCAACCTTAAGGAACTCGCGGGCGCCACGATCTGCATGTTGCAGGGCTCGACGCACGAGATGAACATCGGCGACTGGATGAAGCAGCACGACATCAAGTTTCAGATCGTGTTGCTGGATACCACGGACGTGCTGATCAAGGCGCTGCTGTCGGGCCGTTGCGATGTGGCATCCTCGGACAGTTCCAACCTTGCATCGATCCGCGGTGCCGGCGTTCCCAACCCGGATGAGTTCGTCATCCTCGCCGACCGCATCAGCAAGGAACCGCTAGGCCCGATGGTCCGCCGCGCCGACGATCAGTGGCTGGATATCGTCCGCTGGTCCATGATGGCCATGCTGGAAGCCGAGGAAACCGGCGTGACGTCAGCCAATGTGGATGAAATGCTGGCGAAATCGACCAATCCGGCGGTGCAACGTCTGCTCGGCAAAACCGCCGACTTTGGCAAACTCATGGGTCTCGACAACGCCTGGGCTTATAACATCATCAAGCAGGTCGGCAATTACAGCGAAAGCTACGAACGCAATGTCGGCAAGGGCAGCAGCCTGAAGCTTGACCGGGGTCCGAACGATCTGTGGTCCAAAGGTGGACTGATGTACCCGATTCCGTTCCGGTAACCGGACGGTCCGGTCAGCGTCTTGGGCCGGAACAACCGCCCGCCGCTGCTCGCCCCCTTCCAGGTTCGCAATTTCCGCCTGCAATTTCCGGCGGATTTGCTGACCTCCTGGGGGATGGAGATGGAAATCCTGATTCTCGGCTGGTACATCCTGGCCGAGACGGGATCGGTGTTCCTGCTGACAGTGTATGGTTCGCTGCAATATTCC
This sequence comes from Acetobacteraceae bacterium, assembly GCA_009693865.1. Lineage (GTDB taxonomy): Bacteria > Pseudomonadota > Alphaproteobacteria > Acetobacterales > Acetobacteraceae > Rhodopila. The sequence goes on from SHWL01000041.1 coordinate 7,839, forward strand.
GGAACGCTGGTGGCGCCGATGTTCGGCATGGCGGGCGACCGGTTTGGCCACCGGATCGTGCTATGCGCGATGCGGGCGTCCTACGCGGTCATGGCCGCGCTTCTGACAATCCTGGCCTTCACCGGCCTGTTGCACCCTCTGTATGTCCTGCTGATCTCGGCGGCGATCGGCCTCGTGCGGTCCTCCGACAACGCCATGCGTAACGCCCTCGTCGCCGATATCATGCCGGGCGAGCACCTGATGGCCGCGATGGGAATGTCGCGCACGACAGCCGACTCGGCCCGAATCTTCGGATCGCTGGCCGGGGCATCGTTGTTGGCGTTCCTGGGGATTGGGCCGGCTTATGTCGCGATCACGGTGTGCTATGGGCTCTGCTTCTATCTGACCAGCATGATCGAAGCGCGAAGCCCCGGCGTGCCTGCCTCCGGCGGCGGCGGACTGACGTTCCTGAGGGAAGTGCGGGAGGGGTTGGTATATGTCCGGAACACACCCAATCTGCACGCCGCCATGTGGATCGCGTTCCTGGTCAACTTGCTGGCGTTTCCGATGACGAGCGGCCTGATGCCCTATGTCGCGAAAGAAATTTACCACATCGGCCAGACCGGCCTGGGCGCCTTGATCGCGAGCTTCGCCACGGGTTCGCTGATCGGCTCTCTGATGATCGGAGTCATCGGCCGGTCGTTACGGCCCGCGAGGATGATGCTGTTGTGCTGCGCGGGCTGGTTCGCGATGGTCCTGGTATTCGTGCAAATGCCCAATCCGGTCGCGGGCCAGATCACCTTGGTCATGGCGGGCTTCATGCAAAGTCTGGGCTTGACGCCCATGTCGACGATGCTGCTGAGAACCGCGGGAATCCGCTATCGAGGCCGGGTGATGGGCGTACGCATGCTGGCGATCTATGGACTGCCGATCGGCCTGATGGTGGCGGGCATATTGATCCCCTGGATGGGCTTTCGCGCCACCGCGTCGATGTATTGCCTTCTGGGCCTCGCGCTGATCGCGGCGATCGGGCTTTGGTGGCGGGCGGCGATCTGGCCGCTGACCGCGATCGGAAACCAGCGATGAAGCCGTGTTGACGATCTCCGCCGCCGGACGCCGTTTCCCGACGGGAACCGAAGCCCTGCGCGGCGTGTCGTTGCGACTGCAAGACGGTGACTTCATGGCGCTGCTGGGTCCATCCGGGTGCGGCAAATCGACGTTGCTGCGTTTGATCGCGGGATTGGATCAGCCAGATACCGGAACGTTACGCTGGGATGCCGGCACCCCGCCCGGTCCCGGCGACATCGGCTACGTCTTCCAGGACGCGACGCTGCTGCCCTGGGCCTCGGCCGAGGACAACGTATGGCTGCCGTTACGATTACGCGGCGTTTCCCGCGACGCCGCGCGAGGCGACACCGTCGCGGCTTTGAACCGCGTCGGTCTGACCGGGTTCGAGCAGGCTCGGCCGGGACAGTTGTCCGGCGGTATGCGGATGCGGGTGTCGATCGCGCGCGCGCTCGTGACCAAACCGCGGCTGCTGCTGATGGACGAGCCTTTCGCCGCGCTGGACGAGTTCACCCGACACCGTCTCCAGGACGATCTTCTGACCATGTGGCGCGATATCGGCTGCACGGTCGTGTTCGTCACGCATTCGATCTATGAAGCCGCGTTCCTCGCCCGCCGGATCGTTCTGATGACGCCACGGCCAGGCCGGATCGATCGGGAAATGACGTCGCCCTTGCCCGCCGATGGCGCGAGCCGCCTCGACCCCGCCTATGCCACACTGGTGGCGGCGGTGTCCGAGGCAATGGCGGCGGCGTTGCGATCCACATGAAACAACCCGCCAGTCCCCGCCGGTTGGCGATCCGCGCGTTCCTGCGCCGGCCGGTGGCGGTGGTGGGGCTGGCTGTCATCGTGGTGTTCGTCGCGGTCGCGGTGCTGGCGCCCTTGGTCGCGCCCTACGATCCGATCGCGACCTCCTGGTCCTCAATCCGCAAAGCGCCCTCCGCGGCGCATTGGATGGGCACTGACGAGAACGGGCGGGACGTCTTCTCCCGAGTCGCCTTTGGAGCCCGGGCAAGCCTGCTCGCCGGGGTCGTTTCAGTGCTGATCGCCGCTGGCATCGGCGTGCCCGCGGGTTTGCTGGCGGGCGTCGCGGGAGGCTGGGTGGACGCGATCCTGTCGCGGATCGTGGACGCCATGCTGGCCTGCCCATTCCTGATCCTGGCCATCGCGCTGGCGGCGTTTCTCGGCCCCGATCTGACCAACGCGATGATCGCGATCGGCGTTTCAACCGCGCCGCGGTTCATGCGGGTGGCGCGCGCGGCAACCATCGACGCCGCCAGTAACGACTATGTCGAGGCCGCTCGTGCCCTCGGCAATCCACCCTGGCGCGTGGCGCTGTGGCATGTCCTGCCGAACATCGTGCCGCCGGTACTTGTGCAAGGGACGCTCGCCATCGCGGCCGCGATCATCGCCGAGGCTTCGTTGTCCTTTCTGGGGCTGGGACAGCAACCGCCCCAGCCGTCCTGGGGTTCGATGCTGAATTCGGCACAACGCTTTCTGTCGCAGGCCCCATGGCTCGCGGTGTTTCCAGGTCTGGCGATCTTTCTCTGCGTATTGTCGTTCAACCTGGTTGGCGATGGGCTGCGCGACGCGCTGGATCCACGGGGACGACGATGAGACTGGAACAGATCGTTCGGTCCGATCCCGATTTGATGCGTTTGCTGGACTGTTTGCGCGGTTTGACGTTGCCGCAATGGCGTCTGGTTTCAGGTTGCCTTTACCAGACCGTGTGGAACGTCCTGACACATCGTCCTCGCGGGACCGGCATTCAGGACCATGACGTGATTTATTTCGATGATGACGATCTGTCGTGGGACGCCGAGGACGCGGTCATTCGCCGTGCCGAAGCGGTCGCGGTGGGCTGCGTTGGTCCGTTGCAAATCCGTAATCAGGCCCGGGTGCATCTTTGGTATGAGCAGCATTTTGGCCACCCCTATGCTCCATTGCGCACCGCGGACGAGGCACTGTTGACTTATCCCGCCACGGCGCAGGCGATTGGGGTCCGGCTGGAAGCCAACGATCGCCTGGACATCGTCGCGCCATTGGGCCTCGACGACGTGTTCGCGATGACGATGCGGCCCAACCCGGGCCTGGCCGTCGGACCGGTATTCGATGCCAAAGCGGCTCGGGCATTGTCGGTCTGGCCTGAGGTGACCATTGTCTACGGACCCGAGCCGTGATCGCGCGTCTGCTGGCATGTTTGGCTCTTCTGTTTTGTGCGAGTCCGGTTTTCGGCGCCTGTAGCGTGCGCTCGCTTGCCACGATACCATTGGAACTCATCGGCGGCGTCATCCTTGCCCCGGTCACGGTGAATGGCGTTGCCGGCCGCTTCGTCCTGGACACCGGCGCGGCGCTGACCGTCGTGACCCCGGATGCGGTGAAGCACTTCGCACTTGAGCTCGACGAATGGACCGCGACAACCATGCGCGGCGTGGGCGGCGTGGAGCGGCGGCGCAACGCCAACCCCAAATCGATTGACCTGGGCGGCGTGGCGTTGCGGCGCCAGAGTCTCGCGCGGGATTCGACCCTCCGCGTGGCGACCTTGCCCGGGAACGTGGTAGCGGGCCAGCAAATCGACGGACTTCTGGGCCGGGATTTCCTGTCCGCCTTCGATCTTATGCTCAACCTTCCCGGGCGTGTGCTGACACTTTACGAGGTGCGCGATTGCACCGGCCGGTTCCTGCCCTGGACGGAGCCTTATCTCGCGGTTCCCGTCGAGAACCCGGCGGAAAGCGCTCTTGTGGTCCCGGTCGAACTGGACGGTGTTCCACTGCGCGCTTTGCTTGACTCCGGCGCGAGTTCCACCCTGATCGCGGCATCAGGCATGGCGCGTCTTGGCCTGGGAATGGATCGGCTGGCGGGCGACCCTGCCCATGTTGTCAGCGGCATGGGGCCGCATACTGTTACCACGTGGCGTCACCGGTTTCGTGCCTTACGGGTCGGTAACGAAACGTTCGTGACACCAGTGTTTCTCGTGGCGCCGATTCAGTTGAACCCAATCGCCGACATGCTCCTGGGCGCCGATTGGTTGACGAAGCGCAAGGTGTGGATTTCCTATGCGACCCGGCAATTGTTCACCGCAAGATAAGCAGCGGTTCGATGGAAGTCGCCAGTTGGGTCGTCCCTGGATTGATCGCCGGATATCTCGCCCACCGCATCGCCGGCGGCCGCGGGAATGACATGGAATAGGATTGTCCCGATGCAACCAGATCGAAAATTGCACTACGCTTGTGCCTTTGTTATGGCTTCCCAGACACGCCCAGGAGTCGCTGGCATATCGAAATGACGAATGCCGAGGGGGGCGAGGGCGTCGTTGATGGCGTTCATCGCGGCGGCCATGGCACCCACGGTCCCGGCCTCGCCGACACCCTTGGCACCGATCGGATTGACCTTGGTTGGCACTTCCCGGGTCGCGAGGCGGAAGTCCGGAAATTCATCGGCGCGCGGCATTTGGTAATCCATGAACGATGCCGTCAGCATCTGGCCCGATCCGGCGTCGTGGACGATAACCTCGCCCATCGCCTGGCCGATGCCCTGCACAACGCCGCCATGGATCTGACCGGCGACAATCAGTGGATTTAGCACCTTGCCGAGTTCCTCGACGGCGGAGTACCGAACGATCCTGGTAACGCCGGTCTCGGGGTCTATTTCAACTTCGCAAATATGCGTGGCGTTCGGGAAGGTCACGGCGGTCGCCTGAAACTCCCCACTTTCGGTCAGCCCGCCTTCCTCGCCTGGCGGGACGAAGTTGGGATCGAACGAGGCGCGGCCGACAGCGGCGACATCGATCGAGCGATCGGTCCCGGCGATATGGAATTTGCCTTCCCGGAGTTCGATGTCGGTCACGGCGGCTTCCAGCAGTTCCGCGGCGAGCTTTTTGGCACGCTCGATCACTTTGTCGGCCGCCTGCATGACGGCGGCGCCGCCGATGCACAGCGCGCCGGAGCCGCCATTGCCTTTGCCGAACGGAAGCTGATCGGTGTCGCCTTGTTCATACAGGATGTTTTCGATGGGGATGCCGAATCTCTGAGAGATGATCTGGCACATCGTCGTTTCCAGCCCCTGACCGACGGACATGGAGCCGGTGCGCAGGATCAGCTTGCCATCCTCGGCGAAGCGGAGTGTCGAAAGGTCCTTGGCGGGCCGAAGGAAGGGACCCCCCGCGACCTCGATGCAATTTGTCAGGCCGATGCCGCGCAATTTGCCGCGCGATTTGGCCTCGGCGCGGCGTGTTTCGAAACTGTCGAGTTCAGACAATTCGGCCGCTTTGATCATATTCCCCTCGAACTCGCCGCAATCGTACAGAAAGGTCAGCGCGGTCTTGTACGGCATCGCCTCGGGCGGAATGAGGTTGATGCGGCGCAGTTCATAGGGCGAAATCCCGAGTTCCCGGGCGGCGACATCGATCAAACGTTCGATGGCATAGGTCGCCTCGGGACGTCCGGCGCCTCGGTATGCCGCTGTGGGGACGGTGTGGGTCATGACGCCGCACACCTCCGCCGAAATAGCGGGGATGATATAGGTGCCCGCGATCCCGCCGACGTTGCCGACCGGCCAGCCCGAGCGCCCGGTGCAGTACGCGCCCAGATTGGCGTTCCAACGCAATTTCAGCGCGGTGATTTTATTGTTCGCGTCCAGGCCGAGTTCCGCGATGATTTGCATCTCCCGAGCCTGTTCGTCGGTGAGAAACCCTTCGGTCCGCTCACTGATCCAGCGCACCGGCCTGTTCAGTTTACGCGACGCCCAGGCAACGAGAACGACTTCGAGGTGGACGCCGGACTTCATGCCGAAGGAGCCGCCGACGTCGCCGGGCAGCACTCGGATATCGGTCGGCGGTATGCCAAAATTTCCGTGCGCCATGCCGTTGCGGAGATTGAACGGTGATTGGTTCGAGGCGTGAACGACCATGCGGCCATCCGGTCCAATCTCCGACCAGGCGCCGCGCGGCTCCATGGTGTTGGCGGTGACGCGGGAGACGGAAAAGGTCAATTTCGTGACATGCGCCGCGGCAGCCAAATTCGCGGCGGTCAAATCCACGTCGCCGCGTTTCCAAAGATAGCCGATATTGTCGGGATATTCGTCCCATACGGCTGGCGCGCCGGGCTTCAATGCCGCGACATGATCGGTCACCAACGGCAATTCGCTGTATTCGACGGCCACGGCCTCCGCGGCTTCCAGACCGGCCGCGCGGGAGTCCGAAATGACCAGCGCGATCGGCTCGCCTACGAAACGGACGCGGTCGCGGACCAGCAATGGGCGGTCGGTCTGCGCGGATTCACCGCCGTCGGGGCGAGGGAACCCGATGCCGCCGGGCGTCGGTTTGACGTCGGTCAGATCGGTGGCGGTATAAACAGCGACGACGCCGGGCATGGCGCGCGCGGCGGATACGTCAATACTGTCGATGTTCGCATGTGCGTGCGGCGAGCGGACCAGGATCGCGTGCAGCATCCCGTCCCTGTGCGCGTCGGCCGCGTAGTTTCCCCCACCCGTCAGAAGGCGCCAATCTTCGCGGCGTGGTACCGAGCGTGATTCCAGGGTGCTCATGCGTTTTTCCTCTCACGTCCGCATGCCCGGCGAAGGCGGTTCGGTCTTGCCAGGCATCGGAACTCGCGCGTATGGCCGAACCCCATCATACCGCGTACCCTGGCCTGGCCAAGGAGGGAACACACAATGTCAGGCTCACCGCGCTCGATCCTGCGCAACCATATGAACGAAAAGCTGGCTCGCAATGAGGTCGTGGCCTCGATGACGGTGCGTTTCGCGCGCACCATCGAGATCGCGCAGATCGCGAAGACCGCTGGATTTGACACGCTGTATGTCGATATGGAGCACAACACCCTGACCCTCGACGCGGCGTGCCAGATTTGCATCGCCGCGCAGCAGATCGGCATCACGCCACTGGTGCGGGTCCCCGCCAATACGCCGGATTATATTTGCCGGGTGCTGGATGGCGGGGCGATGGGGGTGATCACGCCGCACGTCCGCTCGGCTGCTGAGGCGCGGGAGATGGTGCAAATGGTGAAGTTCCCTCCTTTGGGGGGAAGGTCCGCGGGCGGCGCGCTGTCGCACTTGCAATACCGCAGCTTCCCGATCGCCGAGGCTCAGGCGGCTTTGAACGACGCGACGTCGCTGGTCCTGATGCTGGAGACAGCCGACGCGCTGGCGAACGTTGAGGAAATCATCGCGACGCCCGGTGTGGACATGATGATGATCGGCAGCAACGATCTGTGCGGCGAATTGGGCATCACCGGTCAATACGACCACCCCAAACTCGCGGCCGCGTTTGAACGAGCGATCGCCGCCGCCCGCAAGGTTGGCAAGCACATCGGCGTTGGCGGCCTCGCTGGGCGAGACGATCTGATGACGAAGTTCGTGCAAATGGGCGCGCGCTATGTCTCCACGGGGACCGATATGTCGTTCCTGATGGCGGCATGCGTGCAAAAAGCGAAATTCGTGCAGGGCATCAAGGTTTAGACTCAACTTTTCACCCCTCGCTTTCCCCAAATCGTCATGGCGCGGCACGTGCCCGTGACGATCGCCAGGTCAGGCCGGGCAAGGACGTAGTTCCATGCTCGGTCCGTGGAATTGGCGGTATCAGAACGTCCCCAATCCCATGATCCCATCCGCGACATCGAAATCGCCGACAATCTTCTTGCCAATCAAATCGCGCAGTGTCTCCGACGCCCCTCCACCGATCGAGCCGTACCGTGCGCCGCGATAGAAACGCGAGACCGGAAACTCGTCGGTGAAGCCGAACCCGCCATGAACCTGCACCGCCTCAGTCGTCACACGCAACGACATTTCATTGCAGAAAATCTTTGCCGCCGCCGCCATGAACGGATCGGGGAATGGATTGGCGGTCAGGCATGCGCGATACAGCAAACCACGCGCCGCCTCGATATCCTTGAACATATCTGCAAGCTTCCAACGAATGCCCTGAAAGTCCGAAATCGGCTTGCCAAATATCGTCCGTTCACGCACGTAGTTCACGGCTTCGTCGAACGCGCCCTCCGCGAGACCGAGGGAAATCGATGGGTTAAGACAACGCTGCGTATTGAAGGCACTTAGCAGCTTGCGAAAGCCATCCTCCTTGATCACCAGATTTTCCAGCGGCAATTCGCAGTCGTTGAATTGAATCTCGTGCAGGTTTTCCCCGCCCATCGTGTGGTAGGTGCCGGTGACCTCGAAGCCTGGCGTGCCAGGTTCCAGCAGGACACAGCCAATTCCCTCGCGGCCAGGCTTGCCGTCGATACGAGTGAAGATCACGAACATGCCAGCCTCGCGCGCCCGGCTGATCAGGGTCTTGGTACCCTTCAGGATCACCCGATCGCTGAGAACACGGGCATTTGTCCGGTAATTCGCGACATCGGTGCCGGCGTGCGGTTCCGTCATGCAGACCGCCAGAATGCAATCCCCGCTGACCACGCGAGGCAAAATACGCTCCCGGATCGAGGCCGGCGCGTAACGGGCAATCACCCGGGTTTGCACCCCCGCCTCCCCCAGCACCGCCATCGCGGTCACGTAATCGACCTTGGCGATTTCTTCCAGGATCAGCGCTGTATCCAGAATCGGCAGGCCCAGACCCCCATATTCCTCTGGCACCGACATACCGAGCACGCCAAGCGCGGCAAGCTTCCTCATGTTCTCCCAGGGGAATGTGCCATCCATCCATCGATGCGCGTTCGGTTTGAACTCTGTCTGCGCGAGGTCCCGCACCGATGCGATCATTTCGCGTTGCTGAGCGCCGATCTGAAATTCCATGCCGAAAAGTCCTTTTCGTGTTCAGCCAAGCACGCGGTTGAGGAACGCGTCCATCTTCGTCGTCGCGGCTTTGGACAATTCGTTGGGGAACAGCGTGAAGCCATGCGCGCCACCCGGATAGATCGCCAGCTCCGCCTCGTTCCCGGCCGCCACCCAGCGCGCATGCATGAATAACGTGTCATCCACCAGCGCGTCTTTCGTTCCGACGCTGAACAACGCCGGACACAGCCCCTTGAGGTCGCCATAAAGCGGCGAAATATCCGGCACCCGCCGATCGGTCACGGTCGGGAGGAACGCATTGTAAAACTGCTGCATATCGATTGTCCGCAACACCAGCCTCCTGTTCCCGAACTGCCGTTGACTTGGCGTCATACTGAGATCGGACGCGCAGTACACGACATTGGCGCCGCGCCAACCCGCGTAGCCGTACCGGTCCCGCATGCGCAGAATCGTCACCAGCGTCAGATGCGCGCCTGCTGACTCACCGCCCACCGTCAGAGCCGTGGTGCCAAATTCCTTCTTGCCGTTTTGCACCAGCCAGGCCGCCGCGGCCTCGCAATCATCAGGGCCTGCCGGATAGGGATCCTCCGGGGCCAGCCGGTATTCGACACTGACCACCGCCTGGCCCGTGTTGTCGGCGATCCGCTCCAACATCGGGTCCTGCATGTCCGCGCCCCCAAGCACCCAGCCGCCACCGTGCAAATGCAGATAAATCCCGCGCGGATTGGCGGGAGCAATGATCCGCAACGGAATCTCGTTCCCATCCTTCCCCTGTATCACCATCGTCCGAGCCCTGGGCGACATGACCGGCGCCGGAAATGGCCCCTCGCCGCGGCGGCGGGCGGCGCGGAACGCCTCGGGTCCGGCGATCCACCACTCCGGCTGTCCGGTCAGCAACGCCACCATCTTTTCATTGAGTTCCGCCGTCTCGGGGGCGATTGCGTCAGGGCTGAACAGAGCGGGGTCGAACGGGGTCATGGCTATCCTCCTGCGCGGATGTTCTCCAACGCTTTCCAATCGAAGGCAACGCCATGGCCTGGAGTCTCGGGCGCGAGAGCGACCCCGTCGCGAATGACGATTGGCTGTTCGATGTAACGATCCAGTCCGAACCCATGCACTTCCAGATAGGAGCGGTTCGGCAACGCCGCGAGCAAATGCACCGTCAGGTCGTGCGCGCCGTGCGAGGTCACCGGCAGATTATACGCCTCCGCCAAATGCGCCACTTTCATGAACACCGTGATCCCACCGCAATTCGTCACGTCCGGCTCGGGAAACGTAACGCCGCCCGCGGCAATCATTTGGGTGAACTCGTGCAAGGTATGCAAGTTCTCGCCGGTCGCGATCGGCACGCCACCCTCGCGAACGATACGGGTATGACCCGCTATGTCGTCTGGGATTGTCGGCTCCTCCAACCAGGTCAAATTGCTGTCGCGAAACGCTCGCGCGGCGCGGATGGACTGGTCTACCGTCCATTTCATGTTGGCATCCGCCATCAACGGGAAGTCGGCGCCGAGATGCGCGCGCATCGCTTTGACCCGGTCAGCGTCCTCCGACAGACGAGCCCGTCCAACTTTCATTTTGATCGCGCGAAATCCCTTCGCGAGGTTATCATCTGTTTGTTTCAACAGCGCGTCGAGCGTGAAATCCAGGTCGATGCCTCCAGCGTAACACGGCACCGCCGAATCGAAACCACCCAACAGCCGGTACAGCGGCATTCCCATACGCCTCGCCTTCAGGTCGTACAGGGCGATATCGGCGGCGGAGACAGCCAGACTGACAAGCCCACCGCGGCCGCCATAATGCAGCCGCCACCACATCTTCTGCCAGAGCGACTCGATCAGATCGGCCTCGGCCCCGATCAACACGGACCGCAAACCCTGATCGATCAACACACGCACGGCCGCGCCACTAACACCGACAGTATAGGTATATCCGACACCCTCCGCGCCATCGGCATCCCGCAACCGGACCGTCACCAGCTCAAAATGCGTGATCGTGCCGTGCGTTGAATCCGACAGCGGCACGGGTAATTCGATGCGGTACAGCGCCGTCTCAAGTGCCTCGATCTTCATGGTTTCTCCCCCATCCCTGGGTTAAGATTGCTCCGCTTCGCGAGACGTGGGAAGCTGGCGATCGGACAGGAGACCATCGATGAAGTTTGGCATCTTTTATGAATTGCAATGCCCTCGCCCGTGGGAGCAATTCACCGAGCGCGATTTGTATCAGAACGCGCTGTCGCAAGTGGAACTGGCGGATAAGCTCGGGTACCACTACGCCTGGGAGGTGGAGCATCACTTCCTGGAGGAATACTCGCACTCCCCGCAGCCGGAGGTCTTCCTCGCCGCCGCCTCCCAACGCACCAAAAACATTCGCCTGGGCCACGGCATCATCCAGTTGACCACGAACAGCCCAGCGCGGGTTGCTGAGAAGGTCGCGTGCCTGGACTTGATCAGTAATGGCCGCGTTGAATTCGGCATGGGCGAAGGCGGCAGCATCACCGAACTCTCCCCGTTTGGCCGCGGGATGGAGGACAAGCGCGAGGTCTGGGACGACGCCGTGCGCTGCGTGATGCCGATGTTCAAGGATGGCGGCTGCGAATACGACGGCCCGTATTTCAAATTTCCGATGCGCAACGTGTTGCCGAAACCCATCCAGAAGCCGCATCCGCCGTTGTGGGTCGCCTGCTCGCAATTGGAAACGATCGAGATGGCCGGACGGCGCGCGATCGGAGCGCTCGGGTTCCAGTTCCTCAGCGCGGAAATGGCGCATGCCTGGGTGCATGCCTACTACAACAGCTTCACGCGGCGGCAGGATAAGCTTGGCGATTATCAGAGCAACTGCAACATCGCCATGGTCAGCTATTTCATGTGCGCCGAGACTGACGAGGAGGCGCGCCGCCGCGCCGATGGCGTGACGTTCTTCCAGTTCTCGCTGGCCTGGTACAGCGGTTCCCGGAACCGCGAGCGTCCGCCGCCCGGGTCGGTAAACCTGTGGGACGAGTACGAGAAGTGGAAGAAGGCGAACCCGGAACTGGCACACAAGGCGCTGACCGGGGGCCTGATCGGCTCACCTGAAACCATCCGGCGCAAGCTACGGCGGTTTGAGGCGTCGCATGTCGACCAGATCATCCTGCTGAACCAGGCCGGCAAGAACAAACACGAGCATATCTGCGAGAGCCTGGAGCTGTTCGCCAAGGAAGTCATGCCGGAGTTCACCGGTCATGAGCCGGAGCATCAGGCCTGGAAGCAAAGCGTGCTGGACGGCACGATCGTGCTCGAGGATCTTGATACAACCCCATACAAGGAGCGCGCGGGCGTCGGCAAAGGTGTCGCGATCTCGAAATTGGCGGGGGTAGCGGCGTAACAGCGGCTAATTCAATTCGATGTCCAACCAACCGCGCGGGTCGAACCGCGCGGTTTCACCATCCCTCAACAACACCGTCGTCGTATCCGATTCGATGATCGCGGGACCGGCGACAGACTGACCAGGGGCGAGGGCGCCAAAGTCGAACACGGATACCTCGATCCAACCGCCGAGATAAATCTGGCGGCGGCCTTTTGGTTCCACCGCGACCGTGGCCTGATTGTGCGATGCCGCCGGTGCCGCGGGCAGACGGCCGATCACCGAGACGCCCGCGTTGACCAGCACGACGTCCTGGTCACGCAATGAGTACGTATAGAGCCGCTCATGCGCCCGGTGAAACGCATCCTCAATCGCTTCCCGTGAGCGCGGCACGCCATCCAGGGGAACATTGATCTCGAACACCTGCTCGCCATACCGCATGTCTGCGCCGTGACGGATCGTGATTTCGCCATCGAACCAGGATAGCCGGGCGCGGCCCTCCTGTTCCATTTCGGCGAAGCAGACATTAAGACTGTCGATATCGATGCCGCCCGACTGACTCTGCCCACGCGTGACTTCCACCCGCAAATCGGTGTTGAGCATGCCCCACGCCGACAGCACCGAGGCAGCGATCGGCACCACCACTCGCTTTATCCCCAGCTCCGCCGCGACCGCGGTGACGTGCAGACCGGCGGCCCCGCCAAACGCCAGCATCGCGTGACTCCGAGGATCGACGCCACGCCGCACGGTGGCGACTCTTACCCCGTCCGCCATGCGCGTATTGACCAGGCGATGAATGCCTCCGGCCGCTTCGGGTACGCTCAGACCAAGCCGGTCCGCCAGAAGCTGGACGGCGGCGGTCGCGGCATGGCTGTCCAGCATGCGCCGCCCGCCAAGAAAATTCGCCGGGTCGAGATAACCCAGCACCAGGTTGGCATCCGTGACCGTGGCGTCCGCACCACCCTGCCCGTAACAAGCCGGACCCGGAATGGCACCCGCGCTTTCCGGCCCAACGGCCAACAGCCCGGCCGCGTCGATCTTGCCGATCGAGCCTCCCCCTGCCCCCAATGTCACGATATCCAAACTGGGCATGGCGATTCGCGCATTGGCGACCGTTTTGCCATCGGACAGAGTCGGTTGGCCGTCGCGCACCAGTGCGATATCGGTCGACGTGCCGCCCATGTCGAATGCGATCAGATCTTTCGCCACACCTTCGCGCGACAACGCGACCGCGGCCGCCACGCCTCCCGCCGGTCCAGACAGAGCGGTGGCGGCGGCGAGACGGGTTGCCTCGGCTACCGTCGCGACACCGCCATGCGACAGAATGACCAGCAATTCGCCTCGATACCCTGCCTCAGACAGCCGGTCGCGCAGCCGATGCAGATAGGTATCGATGACCGGTCCCACCGCGGCATTGGCCACGGTCGTTGAAAACCGCTCAAACTCCTTGATCCGCGGCAGTACGTCGGACGATGTCGTGACATAAACATCTTGCAACCGCGCACGCACCGCCGCGGCGGCTTGTTGTTCATGCTCCGGGTTTCGCCACGCGTGCAAGAAACACACAGCCACTGCCCGCACATTCTCCTGGGCCAGCCGCGCGATGGCCTCGTCGAGCGACGCTTTGTCCAACGGGATCGCGACCGATCCGTCCGGCCGCATCCGCTCCCGCACCGTCAGACGAAGCCGCCGTGGCACCAGTGGCACCGGCGGCGTCATGCGCAAATTGTAACGTTCCGGCTTCAGACCCTCGCGCATCTCGATAACGTCACGATGCCCCTCGGTCGTCAGCAGGCCAATCGACGCCGTCTTTCCCTCCAGCAACGCGTTGGTCGCGGCAGTTGTTCCATGCACGATACGAGACGTTTCGCCCAGAAGCGTGGCCGCGGGGACGCCCATCAGTCGCGCGGCGAGGACGATCCCATCCACCACCCCCTCGGACTGATCCGCCGGCGTGGTCGCCGCTTTGGCGATGATCGTATGGCCATCGGCCCGCGCGACGACGATGTCGGTGAACGTGCCACCGACATCGATGCCGATCGTATAACTCATGCCGCGACCTTTACCAGTTTCTGCAGGCAGCGAATGTATTTCGGCGCCGGCTGGTTTGGATAGGATCGCGACCAGGACGTTTGCGCGACCTCACCCACATAAATATCGCCGCGCGAATCGACCGCGAGCCCGTGCGGTGAGATGAACTGGCCAGGACCGTCGCCGCGGGCCGGGTCGGCCTTCACCCGCGCCAGCAGGTTGCCTTTCAGATCCAGGATACTCAGCCGCGGTCCGATATTCGGCAGGTCGATATTCACGGGCAAGTGCGGCCCAATCTCCCCGATGAAGCAAAGCGGACACTCGCCGCCCGTCATGAAAAGTCCACTGGGCCTGTGCAGATTGTTCCACTGCGTCTCGAATTTGCCCTTGCCGTCGAAGACCTGGACGCGGTGGTTTTCCCGGTCGGCGACATAAACCCAACCATCCGCGTCGCAGCAAATATTATGCGCGATGTTGAACTCGCCGGGCAGCGTTCCCGGTTGACCCCAGGAGAACAACAACGTTCCGTTCGGCGCGTATTTATGCACGCGCGAGTTTCCGTACCCGTCGGACACATAAAGATCGCCCTGAGGTGACAATGCGGTATGGGTGCAACGATTGAACGGCACGCCGCTCATGTAGGGTGCGTGTTTGCCGGGAACCCCGATCTCCAGCAGCACCTTTCCGTCCAGCGTGCAGTGACGGACGGTATGATCGCCGTCATCGGTCAGATAGATCGTATCATCGGGTCCCATATGCACGCCATGGGCACGGTTAAAGATTCCGTCGCCCCAGGATTTAATGAAATTTCCGTCGCGGTCCAGAACAATCATCGGATGCTCGCCGCGATGGAAGCAATAAACGCGGTCAAACCGATCGACGCCGACGGCCGCTACGTCGCCGAAGGACCAGCCGTCAGGCAGCTTCGCCCAGTTTTCCTGAGGCTGATAAATATGGTCGCCAGTGCCCAATGTCACGGTCATCGTTTATCTCCCCTTTTAGCGTGTCAGGCCTTCGGTGGCGTCCTTGGTCCGGGCCGCCGGATCGCGGCGCGCCGGGTCGCCCCAACCGCCACCGCCGCCGGACAGAACATGGATCACGCTGCCGGGCGGGACCGGGACGTTGATCTCCTTGCTTTTCAGCTTTCTGGCCGGGCCATCTGGAGGCAGGAGCGTGTAGTCGTGCGGGGCGCCATCGTGGCCACCCAGGATGCCTCGGGCGCCGTGAACGACGCCTTCGCCGGCGGTGTTGGCCATCGCCACGCCGTCCGTTTCGACCCGCAAACGCATGTCGCCGCCATGGCCACCGCGAAACCGTCCCTCGCCAGCTGAATCCGGCCGGTATTCATGCGTTTCGAACATCAGCGGAAACCGGCTTTCGGCGACCTCGATGGAGCCGAATTTGATACCTCCCGCTGAATGCCATTCCCCGATGGTCGAAAACCCATCCCCCGCCGCCGAGCCGCCGCCACCGGGCCGAGCCTGGAACATATGCCAGATAAATCGGCGTCCGGTGCGAGGGTCGGTGCCGTTCAACGCGATTCGCAGACGCCGCCCCCATCCGCCCATCGCGCGGTCCGGGCAGGCTTGCGATAAGGCGACGACGATCGCCTCAATGATCTCGTTGCCGCAATGACTAGTACACATCGTCACGGGCGCGCCTTCCCGCGCCCATACGATCGTTCCCTCCTTCAGAAGGACCTTCAATGGCCGGAACGCGCCATCGTTCTTGGTAAGATCGGGGTCGAGCAAAAACGCGAACGCGATCGCCACCGCGGATTGCGTGTTGGCGTGGGAGGAATTGATGAACCCTGTCACCTGCGGATCGGAACCGGTCAGATCGACCGTCACATCGCTGCCTTGCTTTGTGACATGGGCGCGGATGACGATGTTGGTCTTGCCGAATCCGTCGTCGTCCAGCACGGCCTCCCCGTCGTAAACGCCGTCCTTCCAGGTCGCCACGATCGACCGCGCATGGCGTTCGGCGGCGTCGAGCATCGCCTCCACCGCCGCTTCCAACACGCTGGTCCCGAACTCGGCGACGACGGCGGTCAGCCGCTGATGACCCAGTTTGGCGGCACCGATTTGCGCGGCGAGATCGCCCCGGAAGTCTCGGGGATGGCGGACGTTCAACGCCAGCATTTCCAGCAGGTCTTCGCGCAGAACGCCGTTCTCGGTCAGGCGCATTGGCGGAATTCGTAGACCCTCGTGCCAGATTTCCGTGGCCGCCGGGTTATACGCGCCGTGCGTCGCGCCACCGATATCGGAATGATGCGCGCGGACCACGGACCAGAACAGCAAGTGCCCGCCGGCGAAGATCGGAACGAAGGCGGTCAGATCCGGCAAATGCGAGCCGCCGCGATACGGGTCATTCAACAGATAGACGTCGTCCGGCGAGGGGTCAGGAAACCGCGCCATCAGCGCCTTGGCAGCCCATGACATGGCGCCCACGTGAACCGGGATATGATCCGCCTGCGCCACGAGGCGGCAATGCCGGTCGATCAGCGCGATGGAAAAGTCGCGTGACGAGTTGAGGATTTGCGAATAGGCGGTGCGCAACATCGCCTCGCCCATCTCCTCGGCGATGGCGTTCAGGCGGTTCTGTAGAACCGCGATGGTGATCGGATCTGTCATGCCCGGATGCTGCCGCATCCTGGGCCATTGGGAAAGGGTCCCAGAAGCGGCGTATCACGCCAACGAGGCCAGAAGCGGCGTATCACGCCAACGAGGCCAGAAGCGGCGTATCACGCCATCGAGGCCAGAAGCGGCGTATCACGCCAACGAGGATGGTCCGGCCCATCGCGCGAGGCCGGGGAACTGACTCGTCCGGTCGTGGATCGCATTGACCCGGTTCGACCGATTCTCGACGCCCACATTATTCTGGTGATAGCTGCCGGTGACGAACCAATCTACCACGCCCTGCTGCCCGCCACAGGAGAAGGAGGGCCGTACCAGACCTGCATGCCGCCATGCATCGAAACCTGGAACCCCGGGCTGGATCGCCAGGCGTGCATCGTCGAGGCGTTTGGCCATCACTTCGATGCCGAGCCGGAGCTCCGGTTCCCGCGCGGCACCGGACGCGGCGATCAGTACGAGACTCAGGCCCGTGGCGATGGTTTCCACATTTCGGTTTCCCCTTTTCAGACCCGTAGGGGCCAGGCGATAATGGTCATTGAATGATACGTTATAACATACTAAAATTAAGCGGACCGCAACCCCTCCCCGGCGCGGGAGCCTTTGGGGTTCTTGGCCCGGCAGGCCAACGGCTTGCGCCCCGGCAGGCGCGGACGGGTGGTCGCATGGGTTTCGGGCTGGCGTCGGCCGTGTTGCATGCCGGGGCGGTGGCGGCGGTCGCGATGCTGATGACCCGGCCATTGCCCCCTCAGGCTCCGGATCAGCCCGCCGTGGAGATGATCTTCCAGCAAGAAGATCCGCCTGCCGCGGTGGCCGAGCCAGTCGCAGATGCTCAGCCGGAGCCTCCTCCGCCCGCGCCGGTGGCCGAACCTCCGCCCCCCGAACCAGCCCCACCGCCGGAATCGAAACCGCCCCCGCCAGAACCACCACCACCAGAACCACCACCACCGGAACCACCACCACCGGAACCACCGCCACCCCCACCTAAACCGAAGCCACTGCCGCCGAAGCCCGTGGTCAGACCGGTGGTGGCCAGACCGCCGGTTGACGCTCCGCGGCCCGCGCCCGCGGCCCCATCACCGATGGCCGCGCCGGTTGCTCCGGCCGTCGATCCCTCCTGGCAGGCGGCGGTGTTCGGTTGGATCGCGTCCCGGAAAACCTATCCGGAGGAGGCGCGGCGGCGCGGTGAGGAAGGGCGGGTGTCAATCCGGTTTACCGTGGACCGCTCAGGCCGGGTCATGGAAGCAGCGATCTCAGGCCCATCAGGCTCCGCGCGGCTGGACGAGGCGGCGCTGGCGTTGCTGCGGCAGGCGTCGTTGCCGGCGTTCCCGGCGGCGATGACGCAGCCACGGATCACGATCACGACGACAATGCGGTATTCGTTACGATAAGAGACCCAGCCCGAATGCTCGGCTTACGATCCCCCGCGTTGGCGCCGGAGTTAACCGCCCGCGAGCATCGTTCACGCCGCATTGGTCACTTACAATGAACGTAACCCATTGCCTTTTCGATCATCGCGGCCCGGCATTCGCCCGATATCAGGCAGGGAGTGGTTAACGATGTGTGTAGGCGGGCGTTCAAATGTGGGCGCGGCGATTGCATTGACCTCTGGCCGTGTTCGGCCTATGCCACATCATATGCCAACTTCATCCGGCCCTTTCCCCCAACGTCAGGTCAAGCTTTTCAAGAACGGCCGCAATCAGGCCGTCCGCATTCCGCGCGAGTTCGAACTCCCGGGAGAGGACGCGATCATGCGCAAAGAGGGCGGGCGGCTGATCATTGAACCCACCCCGCCGAAATCCTTGCTGGCGGTGCTGGCGACCCTTACGCCGCTCGACGAGGACTTCCCCCCGATCCCCGATCCGCCTCCCGATGCCGTCGCCTTTTGATGCGGTATCTGCTGGATACGAACATCCTTTCCGATCTCATCCGCAATCCTCAGGGCCGGGTCGCGGACCGCATTCGCGCTGTCGGAGAGTCTCTGGTTTGCACCAGCATCATCGTCGCGGCAGAGTTGCGTTTCGGAGCCATGAAACGAGGCTCCGCGAGGCTCACGGCGCAACTTGAAGCAGTGCTTGGCGCGATCGACATTCTCCCGTTCGAGGCGCCGGCCGACGCCGTTTATGGGGAGGTCCGCACCCGGTTGGAGCGGGCGGGCACGCCCATCGGGGGCAACGATCTGCTCATCGCCGCGCATGCCATCGCGCTTGGTTGCGCCATTGTCACCGACAATGAAGGCGCGTTCGGCCGGGTCGGCGGTCTGCCGCTCGAGAACTGGCTGCGGGGGCGATGATGATCAGGATCGGGCGACCCCGCGCGACGGCGCTCTGGCCGGGCCTGAATGAGGCCCTCGATCGCCGCGTTATCATCTTCCCTTGACCCTTTCCGGTCCGCCCGCCACACGCCGCGTCATGTCCGGCCTCATTCCGGCCGTGACCCCGGGCGGGGCGATCGGCCTCGATCACATCGGCATCGTGGGGGCCGATCTGGACGTGCTGGCCCAGACGTTCTCTGGGCTCGGGTTCCACCTGACGCCGCATGCGGCGCATGCCAGCGGACGCACCGCCAATCGTTGCATCATGCTGCGCGATGGCGGCTATCTGGAACTGGTGGCCACCGTCCCCGGGCAAAGCAGCGCCACGCTGGACCGTTTCCTTGGCCGTGGCCCAGGAGCGCATATTCTGGCTTTGGAGGTCGCCGATGAAGCCGCGGCGCTCGATCGCCTGCGCCGCGCGGGTGTTCCGGCAAACGAGGCGTCGATCACCGAACGCGATTCCGGCCTGGACGGGCGCAAGGCCAGGTTCGCCCTGATCATGCCGCCCGATCCACCCGAGGGCCGTGTCATGCTGATCCGGCAACTGACCCGGGACTTGCTCTGGCGCCCGGACACGGTTGCCCACCCCAACACCGCCGTTGCGCTGACTGAGGCGGTTTACGCCTCCGACGCGCCCGCGGAGACGGCGGCCCGGTTGTCGCGCCTCTCCGGCCGGCCGGCTGAGCCGGATCCAATGGGAGGCTACCGCATCCCGCTTGGCCGGGGTCGCGTGCGCATTTTGCCTCGCGCGGTGGCCGGTATCTTGTTTCCCGGTGCCACCAACGGCCCACCGTTGATCGGTCTCTCCATCGACGCTGAGTCCTCGGGCGGCCGGGTGGTCCATGCCGGCGGGGTCGCGATCCGCTTCGCCACCGCGCGTGGTTTCTGATCGACCCCGCCTGTGTGCTACGCTCGATCCGGCGCATGGGCTCGCCTGCTGGCGGATGTGCGAACGAATTGCGCGGAGCCATCAACCGGGAGACGACCATGACGACCGGCGCTGACCGCGGGCCCTCCAATCGCGTGTTGTATGCCATCATCGGCCTGCTGGTCGCGGGCCTGCTGCTGGGCACGGGCGCGTATCTGTTTCTGTCCGGCGCGCGGCCCGTGTCTCTGACCGTGGGGGGGCCATTTTCGCTGATCGATGGCGATGGCAAGCCGGTCACGGACAAGACCTGGCGAGGCAAATACATGCTGGTCTATTTCGGCTACACCTTTTGCCCGGATGTCTGCCCGGCCACGCTGTCCAACGTCGCCGACGCGCTGGACAAGTTGGGTCCAAAAGCGGACCAGCTTCAGCCGCTGTTCATCACGGTCGACCCGAAGCGCGATACCCCGCCCGTGGTCAAGCAATACGCCGCCGCCTTCGGGCCCAGGATGATCGGGCTGACTGGCTCACCTGAGCAGATCGGTGCCGCCGCGAGGGCGTACCGGGTCTATTACACCGAGCACCGGACCGGCACGGGGCCGGAGGATTATACGATGGATCACAGTTCCGTGCTGTATTTGATGGGGCCGGACGGGCGGTTCGTCGGGCCGGTGCGGGCGGATCAGGCGGGTCCCGAGATCGCGGCGGCTCTGGCGAAGCTGATGTCGTGAAATCGCTCGACCGGGCCCGGTCCCGGTCGGGATGATCCCGGGAGTCCGGTGTGGAGTGCATGGCATGCGGCCTGCGTTGGAAGCCGCCCAGGATGTGGCGTGGCGCCGGTTGGGGATGGTTGGGACGTGGTGGACGGGGTCCGAACGGCTCGCCATCGCCCGGGAAACCCGCGCCGCCGCCGATTGCGCGTTCTGCGCCGCGCGGGCTGGGGCGCTCTCGCCGCTGACCGTTCCCGGCCGTCACGACATCGCCGAACCTGGGCTGCCACCGGCCGCCGTCGAGGCGATCCACCGTATCCGGACCGATCCCGGCCGGTTGAGCGAGACGTGGTTTCAACAATTGGGTAATGGCGGTTTGGGGTAACTGCCCAGGTAGGCGAGCTTGAGTAGACGCTTGACTCCCGAGTCGAGGCACGATTCAAGCTCCCCATGTTGCCGCCACTGGATTCGGGTTCGCATTTATCAGCCTCGCCGGAGCCAGATGGCCCGGCGTCTCCAGAATCAGTTATCGCGGCACTTCAGGAGCAGAATGCCGCGTTGTCGGCGCTGGTAGCAGCGCGACAGGCCCGCGTCGCCGAACTGGAACGTCAACTCGGCCTGAACAGTGGCAACAGCGGCAAGCCGCCTTCCAGCGACGGTCTGAAGAAGAAGCCGGTCCGCGTCAAAAGCCTTCGTGAACGGTCAGGCAAGAAGACGGGTGGGCAGAAAGGTCATCCCGGCAGGACCCTGAGCCGAACAGAGAACCCGGACGCCACGGTTGATCATTTCCCCGAGACTTGTGCCGGTTGCGGCGCGGCCCTGAACGAGGGGATGACCACCGGCCATACCGTGCGCCAGGTGTTCGACCTGCCGAAACCCCAGCCGCTGATTGTCACGGAACACCGTGCCCATGCCTGCCTTTGCGGGAAATGCGGCGCCGAGACGCGCGCGGCGTTTCCCGAAGACGTGACCGCGCCGGTACAATATGGCGCACGCCTCGCCGCGGTGGTGGTGTATCTGTTGCACTA
>SHWL01000042.1 GCA_009693865.1 Acetobacteraceae bacterium
AGAGGAACCGATTCCGGCAACCCGTCCAGGACAAACGAAAGATCAGGACTCGAAAAGAGGGATTTTTGATTCTTTTCGGAATCCCAGAGCATCCACCTTGATTCTTTTATTACGTGGCGAATTCAGATGCAAATAAGGGGATGCTTAAGGGCCACGGGTTGACAACCCCCCGCGGTGCGTTGAAAGTCCAGACAAATCTTCGCCAAGATGCGCTGATCGGCGAACGGGGGAAAGGCACCATGGGGATAGCTTTTGCGATGCGAGCCAGAGCCCGCGCCGGGCACGGCCTGCCGCCCTTGAAGCGGTCGCGAGGCTTTCTCTCAAAATGCGGTGCGGAGTCGATTTTTTCGCGAAGGCCCTCTTTTCCTGGATTCACGGGATAATTGGGTCTATTGATGTCAGGCCTCAGCGGTCCCGAAGGGTTTCCCCATGGCCCGTACCATCGCCCACACAGCCCACGGGTTCAACCGAACCAACTGGCGCAAGAGCAAGAGCGATCGCATGTCTTGCTTGGACGGCAGGCCCAAAACAGCTCGCTGTACACGGTCAAAGCCTATCGTGGACCATTACCAGCCAACTACGCCGGGATCGAGTTCTGGACGATTGCCGCCCCGCCGGACAATCACCCTTACGCCGTGTGGTGGTACTTACACGATCTGGATGTTTGGGACGTCACCCACGAAGACATTCCCAACAACCCCGAACAATTCGCGATGATCGTCGTCAAGGTCGTCAAAGTCGTCCTCTCACCATGACCGGCAGGTGATCCAATGATCAGGAAAGTGGAAGGCGCCAAATTGGGCAAGCGTCCCTGGATACCTCAGGCAATGATCGCGATATCCGTTGCGGCGTTCATCGAAAATACCGCGCTGGATTTTGACCGGGAAGAGGACGATCTCGACACTTTTTCGGTCATTTACCTGGACGTAAACGGACGGGCGGCGCAGCTCAAACACTATGACCGCCAGCCCGGCGACGGCATCATGATATCGCTGGAGCGAGGCCTACCGCACGCGCAAGCCGCCAAGACGATCGACAAGATCCTCAGGCATTACCATCTGGCCAAAACCGACGTGACCTGGTGGGCAAAGCAACGCGGCCCAGCCTGACCCCCTCACCCCGGCCGCAATCCAGTTCGTTTGGCCAGCCGCGCCAGCATACGCGGTCTGTTTCCCTTGCCACCGTGGAAGGCGAAGATGGTATCCGGCTGCCCAGGAAGGCTCAGAATGCGATGGAAGCCGGATTGCCGCCTGGTGATCCACCCAATGCGGTGGAGCGCACGAAGTACCACACTGGCTTTCGACGCGGGCCCGCGACTCACGCGAGGGCGAAAATTCCGAGCGCCTCGTCCGGCACCGGTTTGCCGTGTTCAAGTTGGTCCGCGAGGACCCGAAGTGCCAATGCCGCCGCTTTCGTACGCGCCTCGGCGTCGGTTGCTCCATAGACAAGGACGCCGGGTAGCGCGGTGACTTCGCCGATCCACCTTCCATCGTCTTCCAGTTCGACCTCGATGCGCGGCATCGGCGGCTCCTTCAACGCGCATATGGAACCACACAACCTCCAATGCGAGAGGAATATGGAAGCACCTCGGCCGCCTTTCCGGTTCGCCAAGGTCCGCGAACGAGCCTACCACGGCCGAAGTGTGTCACTCCCGCGGCGGCGGCCGGGCCGATACCCGGCCAGGTGGCCACCAGGCACCGGCTCCGCGCCTTTCCCGCGTGGTCGCGACAACCGGCTTCAGCGCTCCCCGACCGTTTGGTACGTCATCGAGCCGTTACGCCGTCCGTCGCGTCGGCCGTTCCCGCCGGTTCACCGCCTCACCGTCCAGAAGTTGCGCCTGTAGCAGGACTTTCAGCCGCGCCCGATGCAGTTGGCCATCGTTGCCGAGAAGCGGCGCGTAACCGCTTTGGCGCCAGACCGCCGCGACGCGGTCATTGCCGGTCGCGAAGTCCGGGTGCAGCGAGATCGGGTCATCGGCATTCTCGAACGCGCCGCGGCCACCGGTTTCGAGGTAGCTCTCGACCGGCAATCCTTCCGCCAGCACAACGTCGTGGTTTGGCAGTTCGAGGTGATAGTACGCGATCGTATCGACCTCGATCTGGGAGACGGTGTGGCCGTTGATCAGGAATTTGATCGGGATCAGCACGTCCTCGACGAACACCGCGTGATCGGGAGAGAGCAAGACCGGACGTTCGGGTCTTCCGTTGCCAAACGCGTGCGCCGCGACCCGGACCGGCATCACACGATCCGGGCTGGGATGGCGGCGGCAATCGACGTTGCGATGACCGATCCAGTGGACGGGCTCCCGCCCGCCCGAGACGGTCAGCACAGCGTCGCCTTCACGCAACCGCTCAACCGCGACGGCGCCCTTTGGGGTGGCTATGCGGGTGCCCGCGGCGAAACAGGGAGGGTCGGGCAGGCTGGCGGTGAAGGCTGGAAGAGCACCCACTGGCCCAGCCCCAGTGGGCGAGGGTACGTCGCCTGGGCTGGTGGCGAGCGGGAAGCCAGACCCATAGTCAATCAGATCAAATGGCGTCGCGCTATAAACGTAGCGGACCGAGATCGTCGCGCCAGTCGATTGCGCGATCTCGGCCAGGAGGTTTGGCGGGCCAATCATGGCGGACCGGCCGGTGCTGCCGACCGGAAGCGCGATCGTTCCCGGACCGGTAAAGGCCGCGAGATCCTCGGCATCGGTCAGTGCGCCACCTCCGGCGGTGATCCGCGCCAGCGGGTCGCTGGTGCCGAAGGAAACCACCGTTCCCGACGTGCCGGCGAAGTCCATCGTGCCGTCGTAGGCGCCGAGATTGAGCAAAATCGCACTGTCATCGCTAACTTTGGCAGGCGCGAGCACGGTGGTGCCCGGCGGCGTCACGAACACGGCGGCGTACTGATCGAACCCGATCCGCCAGCCTCGCGCGTCGAGGTTTTCCACCGATGCCGTGCCGGTCAGGTCGTTGCCGATGGTCACGAGGACCTCTCGCAAGGAGCCGAGCGAGGGGTCGAATTTGTTGACGGATACGTTGGTTGACCAGCCGGTAATCCGATCGGGCAGTGTCAGGATCTGGGCCACGGTGGTCTGGCGCACGGCGATCGTGCCGCCACTGGGAAAAATCGAGAAACCGCCACCGGTAAGCGCACCATTGTGGAAGAAGTAGGTAACGACGGCGGAGCTGTTCCCACCACCTAAGCCTGGGAGGATGACTGGGGGGATGAATTGATATTCCAACGTCACCACGCCACCGGTGTTGATGTTCAACAGATCGCGCAGTGTCGCGTTGCCCGACACCTCGGACGAGCCATCGCTGGTGAGCGAGAGGTCCACGGTGCCCAGGCCCGTGAATTGCGCGAGATGGGGCGCATCGCTCAATCCACCCGTCGTTCCGCCCGTACTAAAAACTCCCGAAACCACCGTGCCAGATGAACCGGCGAAATCCTTGACACCATCGAACGCGCCAAGCGTGACGCTCGCCGCTGGGTTGGAGTTGAATGTGAGAACGCCCAGGTCGAGGCCAACAGCGGAAACGTCCATCGTTCCGGGCAGCCGGACGCTGATCGTACTCGCCACCGAGCCGAGATTTTCCAGGCTGATCGACCCCGCCAGCGTGCCATCCAACGAGACCCGCACGCCGGTGAGGGTTCCGAGCGACGGATCGAACTGGCGGAACGGCAATCGCGCGGACCACCCCTCTGGCCTCGCGGCGATCGTTTGCTGCTGTTGCGAAATCAGAGTCGTCATGAATGCGGGCTTTTTTGACTGTCAAGCCGGTATCTGGCCGTGCTTTGCGAAACCTGCCACTTTCAACAGCTCGCGTCCAATCTTCGGCGTGGGGGTCCGCGGGGATGGCCGCGAGTATCAATGCAGCGACTCTTCCTGGTGGCGATGCTACCGCAATTCCGGAGCGAGCAGGTGTGAACCTTTATTGAAAAGCGCCTGATACTGGCGACGAACGAGGCCCTGGGCAGGTTCGTTTTGTCGCGACTGTTTTGAGGCCGGTGCCAGCGCGGCGACAACGGCCTACAGATCCTCGGCCGCAAGCCGGTATGTTTCGCCAGACGCGCCAGCATGCGCGGGCCGATTTCCTCCCCGTCATGGAAAGCGAACGCATAATCCGGCCGTTCCGGGTGGCTCAGCGTACGGTGCGAGCCAGATTGCCGCCTGGTAACCCATCCAATCCGGTGGAGCGCGCGAAGCACCACTTCGGCTTTGGACGCGGGCCAATCGCTTATGCGAGGGCGAAGATGCCAAGCGCCCCCTCCGGCACGGGTTCGCCCTGTTCGAGCCGGTCCGCGATGACCCGAAACGCCAATGCGGCCGTTTTCGCGCGGGCCTCGGCTTCGGTTGTTCCATAGGCGAGCACGCCCGGCAGCGCGGCCACCTCGCCGATCCACCTTCCATCGTCTTCCCGTTCAACCTCAATGCTGAGCATCCGCGGCTCCTTCACGGCCAATATTGAGCCACCGAAGGTCCAATGCGAGGGGAATGTCCTCGGGACAAGCAGTTCAGCGGACAGATCGGCATCAGAACCCACACCGCGTCACCCGATCCGCAGCGCCTTCGCATAAGCGGCGACGGCCGGACCGAATCCCATTTCCAGCGCATCGGCGGTGAGTTCGTGGCCGATCGAGGCCTCGGCCAGGAACGGCACGGCGTCCATCAATGGGGGAATGTTGTGCAGGTTCAGGTCGTGGCCCGCGTTGACGACCAGGCCCGCGTCCGCCGCCGCTCGAGCGGTGTCGCCGATCGCGCGCAGCCACGCGGCGTGAGAGCCCTCGCGGAACGCGGCGGCGTAGCTTCCCGTGTAGATTTCCACGCCGTCCGCGCCGGAAGGCCGGATTTTCGGGATCACGGCCGGATCGGGGTCGACGAACAGGATGACGCGGCAGCCCAGGGCTTTGGCGTGAGCGATGAAGGGGACGGCGAGGCTGGTTTGGCGGTTGTCCAGCTTCCATCCCTCCTCGGATGTGAACGCGTCCGGGGCGTCGGGCACGAGGGTGCATTGTTCGGGCCGGACCGCGCGAAGAATCGCGAGCAGGCGGTCTTCCGGATAGCCCTCGATGTTGAATTCTTTCGCGGGCCGGACAGGGCGCATCAGGTCCGCGATCAGGGTGACGTCAGAGCCACGGATATGGCGCTCGTCGGGGCGGGGATGGACCGTCAGACCCTCGGCGCCGGAGTCAAGCGCGATGCGGGCGAAGCGGGCAATGTCGGGCACCCCGGTGCGGCGGGAGTTCCGCAGCAGGGCGATCTTATTGAGGTTGACGCTGAGACGGGCCATGCGGGGAGGATAGCCGATTGAGGGCGGGGGAGACAGGTGCCCGTAGGATGGAAGTGGGTTGGGAGCCGGGTAGCGTGCCGCCTGTCGACTCTTCGTGGGCATCGGATGGTAACGCGGACCAGGAGCGCCAGTGGTTACTCCTGGTCCCTGGCCGGATGGCCGGGGTCGCGGAAGAGGTGCCGCCGCCCCGCCCAGGTCGTTATCGTCGTTCATTCCGGCGGATTCCAGGCCGGAGCCCGTTATTCCCGATAGAGGGTCGGGCGGAAATGCGATTGCGGCAGCGGCTTATCGAATATTTTTTCCCATAACAGGGAGATGAATTGTTGCGTGTTGTCTTTCTCGATATTGATCGTATGGCTCATGGTCTTGAACTGGGATTCGATTTCAACAAGCTGCGCCTTGAAGGTGGACGACTCGGCGCGGCGATCCGCCAAATTGGACTGGAACGATCCTTCCAAAGCGCGAATGCGATCGTTCAACTGTACCCGGTCCGCGCGGCTGACCACATCCATCTGGCTCGAGGCGATCGAACTGTTTTCCATGTTTCTGGAGCGTTCGGCATTCGTGGCCTGCGCGGCTTTTATCTGTTCGGTGGAGAGAATCACGGGGGAAAGAGTGGCGTCTATTTTCAGGCCGATCACGAGCCATATTCCAGTGATCATGACAAATGCCACGGACAGAACACCCACCATCAAAGTCCAATTGGGCCGGCCGATCTCATCCAGCTTCGCGTGAACGGGACGAAGCTCGGCATCGAACCGCGCCACGATGCCGGCCTGAGCTTCCTCCGTTTTGTTGCGCGCGATTTCCGCCTCGGTTCTGGTAATCATCCGGTTGGCCTGGTCAGATAACGAGTCCCTGAACTCGTTCATGTGCTCCAGTCTTGAATTGTTGCTGTCCGAGGCGACACGCACCGCCTCATTCTGAAATTCTTCGCGCAAGGTCTGACGACGTTCATTGGCTTGAATGAGTCCTTCAAAGTGTTCCTTGAGGTGAGCCAACTCCAAAGACACTTCGTTTCTGCTGATCATATCCGAGGCTAACACAAGACGTATTTCCTGATTTTGAGGCGCGATATAGACCAGGAACGCCGCCTCCGCGTCAATTTCTTTCTTGAACCTGACGGCCCAAACAGTGAAGACGCCCAGTGACACTCCGGCTTACAACAAATCGGCGACGGCGTTCCAATAGCGCTTGATCGCCGCCAGATGATCCGGCAGCGACCGGCCCGCGATTCGGCGAAGGTGGCCTCGGCCGGAATATGTTCCGAGTGTCAGATGGGAGACGCCGCACGATTTCCAGAAACGGACCGTGTCACGCCACTCGGCCTCGGCGCCGATGCCGACGGTCACCCGTGTGTCGATGCCGATGCTGGCGGGATCGCGGCCCGCCGCTTCCGCGTAGCCGCGCAATTTCGCGATCGCCGCCGCGGCTTCCGGACCTGGCGCGTAGTTGAGCGGCATCCACCCATCGCCCCATTTCACCACGCGGCGCAACGTCACATCGGCATGCCCGCCGTACCAGATCGGGATCGAACGTTTCGCGGGTAGCGGGTTGATGCCGGCATCCTCAATTGTATGAAATTTGCCCTTGAACGTGACGTGAGGCTCGGCCCACAGGGCTTTCATCACCTCCACCTGCTCTTCCGACCGGCGTCCGCGGTTGTGAAAATCCTCGTTGAGCCCGGTGAATTCGACCGGATTCCATCCGACGCCGACCCCGAGCCGGAACCGGCCGCCGCACAACACGTCGAGACTTGCGGCCTGCTTCGCGACGAGCACCGCCTGGCGCTGCGCCAGAATCAGCACCTGCGTCGAGAATTCCACGTTTTTCGTGACACCCGCGAGGAAACCGAACAGCACGAACGGATCGTGAAACAAATCCGCCGACGTGTTGCGGTCGCCCCAATCGGGCCGGCTCGCGGCGTTAACTCCCAGCACGTGATCGGGCGCGGACAGATCCTGATAGCCGATCTCCTCCGCCGTCTGGGCGAATTCGCGGATCGCCGCGGGATCGCCGCCAACCGCGACATCGATCAAGGGCAGCGCCACGCCAAGTTTCATGGTGAACTTCCTTTTCGCTACGCGCCCCACCTCATCGTCGCGGGACGTTGGACATGATCGGTTCAGGACGGCGGGACGATACAGTCACTTATACCGCCGGCCTCACGGGTTCGTCTCAAGTTCCGGCAACCGGCAGCAAGGGCACCGGGACAGTGACAGCGACGTACGATGCGGTATTCTGGAAGCTCACTTATACGGCGACTTATTCCGGACTGAGCGGCCCGGTCACGGCGGCCCGTTTCCACGGCCTCGCGGCGGCGGCCAATGCGCCGCCAATTGTTCCGGTCCCGGCCACGGCACTCGCGGATCCGATCAAAGGCGATGCGACACTGACCGATGCCCAGGCGGCGGCTACGTCGAGCCCGGCCGCTCATACCAGACGCGTCCGTCCTTCAAGGTCATCTGGGTCAACAGGCGGCGTTTGGCGGTAACGGTCTGGCCTTCGCTATCGGTCATTTCGAAGTTGCCGTCCCGCAGTTCGAACACCGAAATGTCGGCGTTGGCACCGGGCCTGAGCGTGCCGACAGTGCCCTCATATCCCATGATTTTCGCTGGCGTGGCGGTGGAACGGCGGACGATCTCATCCAGCTTCATACCGAAATGCAACAGTTTCGACATTGTCGTGGGCAGATCCCATACCGGACCGCGGGTCGCGCTGGTGACGGTCAGATCGGTTGAGATCGTGTCCGGCAGGAAGCCCTGGTCGAGCGCCTTCTCGATCATGCGGAAACTGAAATGGCTGCGGCCGTGCGCGCAGTCGAAGATGATGCCGGCGCGCTGCGCCTCGACCACTTCCTTCAACAGGAACTGCTTCTCCTGACCCATGATGCCATGGGCGCGGCCGTGATAGCAGTGAGTCACGATGTCCCCCGGCTTCATGTGCTCCAGCAGGTCGGGCAGCGGAATCGGAGAATCGGTAATGTGCATCATCATCGGCACGCCACCGGCCATGTCCGCCGTCTTGCGCGCCAGCTTCACCGGCTCCGCCGAATACTCCCACACCAATCCTGGGCCGTAACGAAGTTTCACGCCGATCGCGATGTCGGGATTTTCGGTGATCGTGCGGGCGCAGCCCTCCGGATCGGCGTAGGGAAAGTGCGACAATTCGCCGCCGCGCGATGTGCCGGTGATGCCGATCGCCGACAGATTGACGAAGGCGCGGACCCTGGTGCGGACCTCATGATCGAGGACGTGCCGCAGTCCGGCGAAATTCGAGGAGCCGGTGCTGCCCGCGTCGCAGAGCGTGGTGACGCCGCTCGCCCGGCAGAGTTGATCGGTGCAGCCGCCCATGTCGTGCGCGTTAACGAAGACATGGGCGTGAATGTCGACAAGCCCGGGTGTGACGAGGCGGCCTTTGGCGGAGATTGTTCGCAGGGCTTCGTTGGCGGGGAGTGACGGCGCGACGGCGACGATCTTGCCGCCGGCGATGCCGATATCCATGACGCCGCGGAGGCCCGCTCCGGGATCCATCACCTCTCCGCCGGTCAGCAAAAGGTCGTATTTCATGTGTTCGCTCCCGCCTTTGAGCCGGATGGTCCTTCGCCGCCCTGTTCCTGGCAACCCCGGGGCGGAAATGGTTAGGCGACGCACAAATATTACCGAATCGACCCGCATTCCCTCCCGGGTCATCCCCTGACTTGTTCCGGGGACCTGTTCCAGCACAGTGCCGCGTCGGGTCCCCGGAACGAGTCCGGGGATGACCCGGGAGGGAGGGACCGGCTTGCAGCACTTATTGTTGGGCGTCGCCTTAGTGCCTGGGTTGAGAGCGGCGCCCCCTCACAATCGCAATGGCTCGTCCCGGCATTCGAGCCTGAGCAAATGTCGTTATAAAGGTTCCGCCGGAATCAATCGCTTCCCCGCCGTCCACGAAATGCCACCCCTTCCGCCACGAACCGGCGGAAGGGGTGGTCGTCACACCGATGCCGTCGAACTACGCGTGGTTCGCTTGGTACAGCGGACCCCGAACGATCTGACCGGGAAGAGCATCCGTCAGCTCACCACGATCCAGCAGAACAGTTCCATTGACGATCACATAATCGATGCCAATGGCGTCACGCTTCACCCGGGTCCCTCCGGCCGGCAGATCGTTCACCGGCTCGCGCGGCTTCGATGCGATCGTGTCCGGATCGAAAATCACGAGATCAGCGATTTTCCCCGCCGCGATGAACCCGCGATCATGCATGTCGTGCATTTGCGCCGTCCGGCCAGTGAGCCGATGAACCGCTTGCTCAATTGTCATGACCTGCTGCTCGCGCACCCAGTGCTCCAGAAGATGGGTGCTGTACTCGTGCCGGTCAGCCGAATGCGGACGCGCGCCGCCGTCGCTCGTTCCGATCACGGTATAGGGCGAGCCGAGAATCTGCTTCTGCGCCACCGGATCGGTGTTGCGATCGACGCCAATGAAGAACGTCTGCAGATCCTCATCCAACGCCAGATCCAGGAACGCATCCATTGTTCCCTTCCCCTGTTCCTGGGCTATTTGCGTGATGCTCTTGCCCTCAAGCGCACGGTTCCTCGCGTGATACGTCATGAAGACCCGCATCAGATCCCAACGCCGGTTGAAGAACCCGCGCGCCTGGCCGCGGCGATTGGTGGCGGGTCTTTGTTGCGGAACGGTACCTTCCACGGCCTCGGCGCTTAACGCCTTCCGTGTCTCCGGGTCGCGGAAAGCGCGCATCCGCTCCTGATAAGGTTTGGCCATCACGTTGTCCCAGGTCGGCATCCCCTGGAACAAGCCGTTCGGGTTCATGAGGTCCTCATCTTGCGGGACGTCGAGGCCCAGGCGAAGGTCGAAGATCGGTCCGGCGACGACGGAGACGCAGGAACCGTAGACGCGCGCTCCGGCTTTGAAGGACGTCTCCAGCCAGCGCAGATGTTCCTGCCACTCCTCGGGATGCTCGATCGGCTGCGAGACGAGGTTGTAGATGGTTGGACGGCCGGTCCGCGCCGCGAGCTGACGGGCCGTTTCGCGGGTCGCTTTCGTGCCGCCAGGCGCGCCACCGGCGACCTGCATCACACCCGTGCCGAGATCGCCAAGCACGCTGGCGAGCGCCCAACGTTCCGCGTCGTTGGCGGCGCCCGCCGGATCGCCCCGCCCCACCGGCGCGGTGCTGAAGCCCAACGCGCCCGCATACATCGCCTCACGCACCAGCCGTTGCATTGCCGCGAGTTCATCCGGCGTGGCCTGGGCCCGCTCCGAGGCGGCCTCGCCCATCACATAGCGGCGGACTCCGGAATGACCGACCAGGGTGCCCACGTTGCAGCCGCGGCGCTGGCCAAGTGCCTCCATGTATTCGGCGACCGACTCCCAGGTGAAGTTGACGCCCTTTTCCAGTATGTTCAGAGGGATGGCTTCGGCGTCGGCGAAGAATTTCAGATACCAATCGTGGTCGCCGGGGCGAGCGGGGGCGATGACCTGACCGCATTGGCCGACCATGATCGTGGTATGCCCGTTCTGGACCGAGGAGCCGCAATACGGATCCCACAGCGCCTGCGGATCGAAATGCGTGTGGTGATCGATGAATCCCGGAGCGACAACCCGCCCCTCAGCGTCCACGGTGCGCGTGGCGGCGGCGCTGATTTTGCCGACCCCCACGATTTTTCCTTGGTGCACCGCAACATCCGCCTGGAATGACGGCTCGCCGGAGCCGTCCACGACACGTGCATTCTTGATAAGCAGATCGTACGCCATGGTTTTTCTCTCCTGGTTTACTTACTCCCTCGTAATGTTGGGGGCCGGTTTCGACCGCCCAGCACCGCTTCGTGCAACGTTGGGGAGAAGCTACGCCTTACGAGCGGGCCAGGCAATGCCGGCTTGGGCGCCGCGGTCATTCAGGAAATCGTTACGCCGCTGTCCACGGGATAGACATGGCCGGTGATCATCCGCGCTTCCTCGGACGCCAGGAAGACCGCCATGTTGGCGATGTCCTCAGGCTCGATCAGTCCCACCAGATGCGCCGCGGCGAGTTTCGCGACGCGCGGGTTGCCGGCTTCGAGCCGGCCTCGCACGCGATCCGTCATCGTCGCGGACGGCGCGATGGCGTTGACCCGCACTTTTTGGGGCGCGAATTCGACCGCCATCGAGCGGGTGATCGCGGCGATGCCACCCTTCGCGGCGGTGTAACAATCGCGGCCCGCGACGCCCATCAGCGCGACGTTCGATGCCATGTTGATCACCGATCCGCCGCCCGAGGCGATGATCGCGGGAATGCCGAACCGGCAGCCGAGGAACGTCCCAAACAGATCGAGGCGGATGGCGCGCCAGAATTCCTCGAGCGGCACGTCGACGACCGTGCTGTCCACCGGCGTCGATCCGCCCGCGTTATTATGCAGAATGTGCAAAGCGCCGTAGTGCTGAACGGCAGAGGCGATCGCCGCCTGGACACTGGCTTCCTGGGTCACGTCTGTTGTGATCGCGATGCAATCGCCCCCGGCCTGGGTTACGATTTGCGCGGTTTGCTCGCCGGACGCGGTGTTGATTTCGGCGACGACGATTTTCGCGCCTTCCGCGGCCATGGCGCGCGCGGTGGCTCGGCCGATGCCGGTTCCGGCGCCGGTGATGAGAGCGATTTTACCGTCCAGGCGTGCCATTTGGTTCCCCTGCCGATTTATTGATTTCGTTGAGAGTCAGCTTGAGGCTGGCAGCTATCAACGACAAGCGATGGTACTGAGAAGGTCGATTCCGCGTCACAATTATCGTACGATGATCGCCTCGGCGATATCGGGCCCGAACAGAGCCCGCGGCCCAGGCGTTCAGTTGAGAGCGATCACCCGCGCGCCACCTTCCGCGGCCGCCCGCCCTTCGCGCCATTCGTCCGAGCGGCCAAGGTCTTTGCCATTGAAGTCTTTCGCCCAGCGATGCGGGCCAGTTCGCGTGCCATCCAGGTTTGGGTACCGAAGATACCCGACACCAAGGCTGGCACGTAAAGATCGGCGTCCAGCGCCGGGAAATGTAAATTGAACCCAAGCCCATCGACCTGAACGCCGGCGAGATCGTCATGGCTGGCGCTTTGCAAATCTTGTACAAGCGCCGTTGGAAATGCGTAGGTGCACCCGTTCACGAGATCGATCACCACGCGGCCCGTTTCTGGCTCATAGCGCGCGGCCAATGCGCGGGGTTCGCTCTCAAGCATCGATACACCGAGTACCTCGGCCTTCTTGAGTTCGGCATCAGACACGACGGCCATGGATACGCTCCCATGCATGAAAAAAATCGTCGCGCCGCACGGTGGCCTCGGCGAGTAGACGCCGCATGTCGGACCGCTTGATACCGGCGCTGAATACGACCTCAGGTTTTCCCGCGACGCCCAGCAGATTGATTTTCGCCTGTCCCGCGCCAGTGATGTGGACGTGCGCCGGTTCGTGGTCGAGCGTGTAGATGATGAACCGGAAGCCGTGCGCGCGGTGGACGACAACCGTAATCCCATATAACCCATCTGCTGGGTTTTATCAAGCGGCAACGGACATCTTCGCGGCGTTTCCAGAAACCGGCATGGCGGCATGCCGTGCCTTCGCCCCACCGGGGACCAATAGTCAACGTCCGTTCTCCCGTCCGATCCAATTAAGTTCTTGAACGGCCCGCCTTCGTGGCCATCGGGCCGTTCGCAGCTGAAGTTCACCCCCTGAACGGAACCCCGCCTTCAATCACGCCGCCGCCAGCATCATCCGAGACGCCTTCTCCCCGATCATGATCGATGGCGCATTGGTATTCCCCGATGTCAGCGTCGGCATGATCGAGGCATCGGCGACCCGCAGCGCTTCCATTCCATGCACGCGGAGTTGGTCGTCGACCACGGCCATCGGGTCCGAGCCCATCTTGCACGTGCCAACGGGATGGTACGTGGTTTCAGCGTTCCGCTTGACCCAGTCGAGCAACTCGTCGTCGGATTGGATATTCACGCCGGGCGCGATTTCGTCGGTGGCGATGTCTCGCATGGAGGGCGCGGTCATGATGCGCCGCGTGATCCGCATTGCCTCCAGCGTGACATCCCGGTCCAGTTGGGCCGACATGAAGTTGAAACGAACCGCCGGTTGCGTGAGTGGCGACTTCGACGATACATGAATGCTTCCCGTGCTCTCCGAGCGCAGGATGTTCATGATCGCGGTCACGCCGGAATTCTTCGCGAGTTTAAAGTTCGTATCGGCCAGGAAGGGCACCCAGGAGATCGCGGCATCCGGAGCGTCCAGTCCGGCGCGGGTGCGGATATAAGCGCGGATCGGCGCCGCCGGCAGACCGAGCAATCCCTTGTTGGTCAAGGCGTATTTCAGCGCCTCCCAAACCAGGCCCAGGCCGCGGCCTTTGTCGTTATATGTCATGCCAAGTGAGCGGGGGACGGTCCATTTCATACGCGGTGAGTAATGATCTCGCAGATTCTCGCCGACGCCTTTGAGTTCGTGGCGAACCTCGATGCCGACGGACTTAAGCAGTTCCGGTTGGCCGATCCCCGACAACTCCAGAAGCTGCGGCGAGTTGATCGAGCCACCGCTGACGACGACCTCGCGGGTCGCATGGGCTTCGTGCTGCTGACCGTTTAAGTTGTAACGCACGCCAACGCAGCGCTTGCCTTCGAGCAGAAGACATTCGGTCAGCGCATTGGCCTGAATCGTGAGGTTTGGCCGTCCTCGCGCGGGGTCGAGATAGCAGAAGGCGGTGCTCATCCGGCGACCCTTGCGGATGGTCGACTGGGTCATGCCGATGCCGTCCTGCTTGGCGCCGTTGTAGTCCTTGGTGTAGGCGATGCCGACTTCGGCGGCGGCTTTGATCAGCGCGTCGTAAATCGGTCCGCTTTCGTTGCTTTCGGTGACTTTCAGCGGCCCGCCGCGGCCGCGGAACTCGTCGTCCGCGTCGCCCTGGTAGCTTTCCATGTCGCGGAAGACCGGCAGCACGTCCTGATAGCTCCAGCCGCGATTGCCGAGCTGCGCCCACTGGTCGTAGTCCTGCGATTGGCCTCGCACGAAGACCATGCCGTTGATCGAGGACGAGCCGCCCAGGAGTTTGCCGCGCGGGATGGGGATGCGGCGCTGGCCGGTGCTCTCGTCGGGTTCGGAGGAATACAGCCAGTTGGCGGCGGGGTTTTCGATCAGCTTCGCGAAGCCGACGGGGATGCGCGACCAGGGATGGCTTTCGCGCCCGGCTTCCAGCACCAGCACCCGGTATTTTGGGTCGGCGCTGAGGCGATTGGCGAGGACCGATCCAGCCGATCCCGCGCCCACGACGATGTAATCGAACGTTTGGTTTTCCATTTCTCTCCCCCTGGCGGCGACCTCGTTCCTGCCAGGTCGCGGATCGAGGTGAAATTTCGCGCCGGTCCCGTTTGCCGGGCGCTCGATCGCCGCGACCAGTGGGTTCAGGCGGTCCTCGATGCGGATGCTGGCGGTCGTCGAGGACTGCCTTCAACGTGGCCCGATACGTATCATTGGCGTGCCATTCCGGCAAACCGGGTTGCGGAGGGCAAACAGCCGACTCACGATGAGGTGCTGAGAACGGAGTTCCCGATCGTACGCAACGTTCCGGAGGCACGCCCATTCTCCATGGCGATCGCCGGAACAGCGAAGCAAGCAAGGGTGAATCACGGATTCTCGCGGATTCGGGCACGGATTTCACGGACCCTGGCACGAACGAACGGGGCATGGCGGAAAGTTGTTCATGTGGTAGCGGAAAGACCTCCAGAGTCCGCGTAATCCGCAAGAATCCGCGATTCACCCTTGCTTTCTGAGCTGATCCAGGCGACGGCCGATGGATCGCGCAAGACCCCTCGGTTCCCTTGCAACGTCCGACTGCGCCGGAAAAGCCGCCTGCTTCCGATCAGCGCTCTGACAGGTTCGGGCGATTGCTCTGGCCCATTTTCGTACACCGATTGCGGCGCGGCCCGCCCCCTGTTAAACGGCTCCCACGGTCGGAGCGTAGCGCAGTCTGGTAGCGCATCAGTCTGGGGGACTGGGGGTCGTGGGTTCGAATCCCGCCGCTCCGACCAGTGATTTCAAGGGTTCAGAGGCTTTCGGGCGTCTTCCCTGCGCTTCGAGCCTGACCATGGCCTCAATCTGGCCCAGTACGTGGAGCGCCATCCTCCTTTGGCCAGGATGGTGGGAGGTGTGCGCCCTTCTGGGTACGGCACTGGGTCACCATCCTCTTCACGTTGGTGAAATACCGGTCCATGCGGGTTTTCATCCTCCCTCACATCCAGCCTGGCCCCATCCACCCGTTGCACCGCCTCAGAACGATAGAGGAATGACCTTCCGGCCCAACTGGATCGAAAGACCTCTAACCGCCGGCGAGCGGCGCGACAGCGAGATCAAGCCAACCCACGATATATTGCCGCGACCCATACACCACCGCGGCCAATAGCGCGGGCGCCATCGCGATGGCCGCGGCCCGGCGGGACCACCCGCTCCCGATGCGCGGCATGTTCCGTAACCACTTCCGGCAAGGCACCTCAAAGCTGGCATAGAGAGCCCATGACGCTGCGAGAATCGCCGTTATCACCACCAGCGCCTCGATCATCGCCAGACCGAAATATCCGTGGGCCGCCTCGGACGGGGCCAGGCCGGATCGCTGGACCGCCAGCAACACAACGTAATGAATGAGATAGATCGAATAGCTTGCCTCGCCCAATCGGACGATGAGCCACGACGAAAACAGCCTCGAGACCACATTGTCATAGCGCGACGCACAGAAAAGTAGCAGAGCCACACTCCGCGCCAGCCCGAAATTCATATTGAGCCGCTGGAAGATCAACGCGCCGCCCTCGGCGGAATACATCAGGTATGTGATGACGGGAACGCTGACGAGCGCGACAGCCAGAATCAGCTTGCCGAGGAAACCCTCGATCGGGCCCGGTTCGATGTCGCTAAGGGCCAGGAACCCCTGCGCGGTCAGACAACCAAGGATGAACTCCCCGATCCGCACATAGGGCGACAGGTACAGCAGCCAACGAACGAACGAGCTTCCCTCATCGGTATAAAAACCCGCCGGCGGCCCAAAGTACGCGACAGCCCAAACATCGATCCCGGGCGTGAGCTCATAAAGCCCGGAGCAAAGGATGGCCCAGACAATGCACCAGCCAAGCGCCGCGGCGATGATCGTCGGCCAGCGGCGCAAACGCAGAACACAAACCGCGATCGCCGGATAAGCGAAATAGAAGAACCATTCAGTGCTGATCGACCACGTCAACGGCGAGGCACCCCCGATCGCGGACACCAGCGGATCGTGGCCAATGGGCCGATAGATCCAGCTCTGCACCGAGATCAGGAAATACGGCAGCGCGGTCAACTGGGCGTCGAATCCCTCGGTCTGACCGCGCGCGAGGCCATGGAATTTACTGCTGACCGCGATGTAAACGCAAAGCATCAGAAAATAGAGCGGATAGAGACGCGCGAACCGCGCCCACAAATAACGCCCGAGCCGACCCGCCCCAACCAACCCCGCATAATTGTAGTGGATCACGAAACCACTCAGCACGAAGAACAAGGTCATGCCGAAGCCCGACGCCTGCTCGGCCCAATAGACCGCGTTGCCTGGCAACGTGTGAGCCACAAGCAGCGTGGATTGCGTATGGCCGATCAGCACCGCAAACGCGGCGGCGAAACGAAGGCCCGTCAGGACAGGCAGTTGCGCCCGGTTGGGTGACGCGCTCGATGACGCGCTTACGGCCACGCCAGAAAACTCTGGCGATGCGCAAATATTACTGCTTCAACGGGGCCTCCATTTGCACCGTCATGGCCCTCCCCCGGCTTGTGCGGGGGAGGGCCATGACGGTAAAACGAGAATATCCGTCTCCGGCCCACCGTTATCCTGATGCTCATGCGGACGAGCCAGGCCATGACGGTGTAGCGGTAACGCGTCAGGAGCGCCCAGGCGGGTCGTTGGCACACGGTTTCTCCGGTTCAGGCAGCGCCCCACCTGTCCAGTACCGTCCGAAGTGCCAATCGTCGTGCCACTCGCCCCCTCGGTCACGTCCCCAGCAAGGCCGCCGCCGCATCGACGAACACCTGGCACCCCAGTACCAGATCGGCGTCGCTGGTATCCTCGGTGAAGTGATGGCTGATCCCGCCGATACTCGGCACGAACATCATGGCCGAGGGCATGATCGTCGACAGGATCTGCGCGTCGTGCCCGGCGCCGCTTGGCATGCGCTGGAATTTTCCGGGGGCATGACGCGCGGCCGAGGCCTCCAACGCGTCCTGGAACCCGGGGTCCATCGCCGCTGGACTCGTGGTCCCGGTGCGCACAAGACTCACCCGGCACGGCCCGGAATTCGCCGACGCGACCAACGCCTCCAACTCCCGGTCCAGTGCCGCCAGCATCGCCGGCTCGGTGTCCCGAAACTGGAACACCATCTCCGCCTTCCCCGGCACGATACTGGGCGAGCCGGGATCGAGCGCGATGGACCCCGTCGTCCAGACCGTCCGCTCATGCGCGATCGCGGGGAAGCGGTCGTCGATCGCGGCCGCCAACTGGACCAGCGCCACGCCCGCGTCCTTGCGCCGCGTCATGCGGGTCGTGCCCGCGTGGTTCTGCGCGCCCTCGAACTCAATGCGAAACCGGTGGCTGCCGACGATCGCGGTCACAATCCCGATCCGGTCGCCGCTGAGTTCCAGCTCGGCCCCTTGCTCGATATGCGCTTCCAGATAGCCGAGATGCCGTCCCGCCTCCGCCCGCACCCGCGTCCGCCCGCTCAGCCCCGCCTGGTCGAGCGCGTCCCGCAGCGGAACCCCGTCGCCCCGGCGCCTGGACGAGTCGATCTCAACCTCAGGCAACCCGCCACAGAAGGACCGGCTGCCGGGGAAGGAGCCGAACCATCCCTCCTCATCGAACCAGGCCGCGACGTCGATGCCGCCGCCCAGTACTCGGGCGGCCTCCAGCCCATAAATCACGCCCATCGCGCCATCGAGCCAGCCGGAATGCGGCTGTGTCTCCAGGTGACTGCCGATCAGCAGCTTGCGGCCTGGTGCTGGATCCCGCCCAAACACGTTCGCGATCCCGTCGATCTCCGCTGTCAGGCCAGCCTCGGTCAGACGTTTGGCCAGCCAGTGGCGCGACTCGATATCCTCCGGCGATAACGCTGGCCGATGCACACCGGATTTGTAGGTCCCGATTTTCCGCAGGGCATAAAGGTCGCCCAGGAGACGTTCAGCGTTGATCTGGGGCATGGCGGGGATCCTCGTTCGCGGTGCAATGCGGCGTCCCCTGAGCCTATGACCCCGATGTCGCTCAGCGCAACCGGGCGTATGTCATCGAACTGTCATGAAACTGCAATCTTCTGTTCATGCTTCGATCGTACATCCCCGGCCAACGGATCAAGAGGGACCTCATGAGACTCGCCGCGACCGCTCTGGCCCTCGGCCTGGGCGTTTTTACTCTTGCCTCGCAGGCACAACAGATTACCGGCGCCGGGGCGACCTTTCCGGCACCCGTCTACACAAAATGGGGCGAGGCGGCGAAAGCGGCCCTGGGGATCGAGCTGAACTATCAGGCGATCGGCTCCGGCGGCGGGCAGAACCAAATACTGAATCGCACGGTCGATTTCGGCGCCTCCGACGCACCGATGGACCCGGCCAAATTGGAAACCGGCAAGCTGTTGCAATTCCCCACCGTGATGGGCGCGGTCGTCGCGATCGTGAACCTGCCAGGCATCGCCACCAACCAGATCAAACTGACCGGCGAGTTGCTGACCGGCATCTACGCGGGCAAGATCACCAAATGGAACGATCCGAAGCTGGTTGAGCTGAACAAGGGCGTCACGCTGCCCAACCTCACCATCGCGCCGGTTTATCGCGCCGATGGATCGGGCACGACCTTCGTGTTCGCGTCCTACCTGTCCGCTGTCAGCCCCGAGTGGAAGGCCAAAGTTGGGGCCGCCACCAGCGTCAAATGGCCGGCGGGCACCGGCGCGAAGGGCAATGACGGCATCGCCGCCACGGTGGCGAACCTCAAAGGCGCCATCGGCTATGTCGAAAACGCCTATGCCAGCCAGAACAAGCTGACGACCGTGCAAATGCGGAACAATGCCGGGGAATTCGTGTCCCCGACCGAGGCCTCCTTTTCTGCCGCCGCGTCGAATGGCGACTGGGGTGCCGCGAAGAACTTCGCGGTCAACCTGATCGATCAGCCGGGCGCTCTGAGCTGGCCGATCGTGTCGGTCAGCTTCATCCTGCTTCCGAAAGATCCCAAGGAGCCCGCCCGTAGCGCCAATGTTCTGAAGTTCTTCGACTGGGCTTTCAACAGCGGCGATGCGATCGCGAAAGGACTGGAATACATCGCCCTCCCCGCCCCGGTTAAAGCAGCCGTCCGCAAAGCCTGGGCCGCGGAAATCAAGTGAGCGCGACAACAGCAACAGCCAGCCGCCGTTCATCGAGCCTTGGTGACACGATTTTCGCCACCGTCGCCAAATTGTCCGGCATATTTGTCCTCGCCGTACTGGGCGCCATCATCGCGGCGTTGGTCATTGGCGGGTCGAAGGCCATCATCGCGTTCGGACCAGGGTTCCTGACGTCGGACGACTGGGATCCGGTGCATGAGAGTTTTGGGGCATTGGTGCCGATCTTTGGCACGATCGTGACCGCGATCCTGGCGCTGGCGCTGGCAGTGCCTTTGGCATTCGGGATCGCGTTCTATCTGACCGAACTGGCGCCGAAATGGTTGCGCCGCCCGGTCAGCACGGCGATCGAGTTACTGGCCGCCGTGCCGTCGATCATTTACGGCATGTGGGGATTTTTCGTGATCGTCCCCATCATGTCGCAATACGTGCAGCCTTTCGTCATCGACACGATTGGCGAATGGCCGTTGATCGGCCCGTTCTTTCAGGGGCCGCCCTTCGGCACCGGAATCCTGACCGCGGCCCTGATCCTGGCGGTCATGGTCATCCCGTTTATCGCCGCGACGATGCGCGACGTGTTTGAGACTGTTCCCGCGGTTTACAAAGAATCCGCCTATGGGGTCGGTTGCACGACGTGGGAAGTGATGCGCTCGATCGTCATTCCCTATACCCGCGCCTCGGTTGTCGGTGGCATCATGCTGGGCCTTGGCCGCGCGCTGGGTGAGACGATGGCGGTTACCTTCGTCATCGGAAACACCAACCGCATCGCCTCGTCGCTGTTCGGGCCCGGGAATACCATCGCCTCGATCGTGGCGCTGGAGTTTCCGGAAAGCGAAACCGGCAGCCTGAAGCTTTCCTCGCTGCTGGCCCTGGGCCTTGTGCTGTTCATGATCGCCTTCATCGTGCTGGCGATTTCCCGCACGCTGCTGAAGCCCGGACTGAAAGCATGAGCGCGACCGTTCCCGGCCCAGCCAAGGACATGACAGCGGCGGTGGCCCTGGGCCGCCGGCGCATGCGGGTGAACACGATCGTCAAGGTGTGCTGCGTCACCGCGACGGCCATCGGCCTGATCCTTCTGGCGTCGATCCTGTTCACGTTGCTGGTGCGCGGCGTTGGCGGGCTGAGCCTGACGGTGTTCACGACCTCGACCCTGCCGCCTGGCTCGAATGGCG
The DNA here is from genome assembly GCA_009693865.1 of Acetobacteraceae bacterium. Classification (GTDB taxonomy): domain Bacteria; phylum Pseudomonadota; class Alphaproteobacteria; order Acetobacterales; family Acetobacteraceae; genus Rhodopila. The sequence goes on from SHWL01000042.1 coordinate 20,826, forward strand.
GATTGCTCAATGCGATCGTCGGCACGCTGATCCAGACAGTCCTGGGCGCCGCGATCGGCACCCCGATCGGGCTGATGGTGGGCACCTACCTCGCCGAATACGCCCGGGATTCCGCCCTGGGCAACACGGTGCGCTTCGTGTCCGATATTCTGTTGTCGGCGCCCTCGATCCTGATCGGCCTGTTCGTCTACCAGTTGGTCGTGTCGCCCTTCGGCGGCTTCAGCGGCATCGCCGGCTGCCTCGCGCTGGCACTGATCGTCATCCCCATCGTCGTCCGCACCACCGAGGACATGCTGACCCTGATCCCATCCACGTTGCGGGAAGCGGTGATCGGTCTGGGCGCGCCGAAATGGAAAATGATTGTCCTGGTCTGCTACCGCGTCGCCAGGCAGGGCATCCTTACCGGTATCCTGCTGGCGGTCGCCCGTATCTCCGGCGAAACCGCGCCCTTGCTGTTCACCAGCCTTGGAAACCTGAACTGGTCGCTGAACCTGAGCAAACCCATGGCAAGTCTGCCGGTGACCATCTACCAATATGCCGGCTCCGCCTTTCAGGACTGGGTCCAGCTCGCCTGGACTGGCGCGCTCCTGATCACCGCCGCCGTGCTTGCCGTCAACATCGCCGTCCGCGCCCTGCTTCGGGGTGGGAAGTGAGGACCGAATGAGTGCCACCATGGACCAGGGTCACAGCTTCGGCGGCGTCCAGGCGCGCGCCCCCATCGCGACGGACACCACGAAAATTTCAATCGAAAATCTGGATTTCTTTTACAACGATCGGCGCGCGCTGAAAAACGTCGGCCTGCTGCTGCCCGACCGCCAGGTGACCGGCATCATCGGCCCGTCCGGCTGCGGCAAATCGACACTGCTGCGGGTGCTGAACCGGATGTACGATCTCTATCCCGGTCAGCGGGCGACCGGCCGGGTCATGATGGAAGGTGAGAACATCATCTCCCCGGATGTCGATCTGAACAGCCTGCGCGCGCGCATCGGCATGGTGTTTCAAAAGCCCACCCCATTCCCGATGACGATTTACGAAAACATCGCGTTCGGCGTGAAGCTGCACGAAAAACTCTCGAAGCCGCGAATGGATGAGCGAGTGGAATGGTCGCTCAACCGCGGCGCGCTATGGGGCGAGGTCAAGGATCGCCTGCACACGTCGGCGATGGGTTTGTCTGGCGGCCAGCAGCAACGTTTGTGCATCGCGCGCACCATCGCCGTCCGGCCGGAGGTGATCCTGCTCGATGAACCAACCAGCGCGCTCGACCCCATCAGCACGCTGAAGATTGAGGAACTGATCGACGAGTTGAAAAACGATTTCACCATCGCGATTGTGACCCACAACATGCAGCAGGCCGCGCGCTGCGCCGATCAGGTCGCGTTTTTCTATCTCGGCGAGATGGTCGAGGTCGCGCCCGCGGCACAGTTGTTCACCGCGCCCAGGGAAAAACGGACGCAAGATTATGTCACGGGCCGGTTCGGCTGATCCAGAAAGGACACCCACCCATGCCGGAAAAGTCCGGGCATCTTGTAAGAAGCTACGACAACGATCTGAAGAAGCTGACGGACCTGCTGGTTCGCATGGGCGGGATCGTCGAAACCCAGGTCGCGCTCGCGGCTGAGGCGGTCATCGAGCACAACGCCGAAGCCGCCAGCCGCACGGTTGAAGAAGACGTGAAAGTCGATGCGCTGGAACGCGAAATCGAGCAATTCGTCATTCGCATGCTGGCTTTGCGTCAACCCATGGCCGCCGACCTGCGTCAGGTCGTCGCGGCGCTGAAAGTCACCGGCGATCTGGAGCGGATCGGCGACTACGCGGCGAATGTCGCCAAACGCAGCGTTGTCCTGGCGCAATTCCAGGTGCCCTATTCGCTGGGTGGCCTCAGCCACATGATCAACCTGGTGCAGGAACAACTCCGCACGATCATGGACGCGCTTGGCACCAACGATGCCGAAAAGGCGGTCGAGGTCTGGCGCTCCGACCGCGCCGTCGACGACATCTACAACACGATCTTCCGCGAGCTGATTACATACATGATGGAAGATCCGCGGAACATCACGCCGTGCACGCATCTGCTGTTCATCGCGAAGAATCTGGAACGGATCGGCGATCACACGACCAATATCGCCGAAACGATCTATTACACCGTGAAGGGCGAGCCGCTGTCGGACGCGCGTCCGAAAGGCGCCAATTCCGCTTATGCCGTGATACGCCCGAAAGAATGAGGGGACAAAGCGTCGTGTCCGATGGACTTTCCAGCCTGCCAAAACCGCTCGTCCTCGTGGTCGAGGATGAAGCGGCGCTCGTGACCATGCTGCGCTATAACCTTGAGAAACAAGGGTACCGCGTCGCCGAGGCGTCCGATGGCCAGGACGCGCTGAACCAAATTCAGGAACAACAGCCGGACATCGTGCTGCTGGACTGGATGTTGCCGTCATTGTCGGGAATCGAGGTCTGCCGCCAGATCAGGCGGAAACCGGCGACGCGCGATCTGCCCGTGATCATGGTCACCGCCCGGACCGGCGACCAGGACGCGGTGCGCGGCCTGAACACCGGCGCCGACGATTACATCGCCAAACCGTTCAACATCGACGCGCTGCTGGCCCGCATGCGCGCGCTGCTGCGGCGGTCCAACGCGGTGCCGGAAAAAGGCCAACTCAATTTCCACGATATCGAAATGGACCTCTCGACCCACCGCGTCACCCGTGACACCCGCCGGGTTCACCTGGGCCCGACCGAGTTCCGGCTGCTGGAGTTTTTCATGCGGCACCCGCGCCGTGTCTTCTCGCGTGAGGAATTGCTTGACGCGGTCTGGGGTCACGATATCCATGTCGAACCAAGAACGGTCGACGTGCATATAAGACGCTTGCGGAAGTCAATGAATGACGACGGCGAATTGGATGTCGTCCGTACCGTCCGCGCCGCCGGCTACGCGCTGGACACTGAGCCGGCCTGAGCGTCACCAGGCCAATTGCTTGAGCGGGAAAGCATCGGGGCTTTGCCCCGAACCCCACCAAGAGGCTCTGCCTCCCCCGCCTTCGCAGGGGCATGCTTGGAACTCCGCCAAGGGCTCGCCCTTGGAACCATGACTTTTTGGTTGGGAGTTGGGAGAGGGCCTACGCGGATGTTGAAACATGTGAGCAGGCCCTCTCCCAACTCCCAACCAATGAACTCCCCTTGGGTGTCGTGCGGATTTACGCCGATCCGGACCGGGTCAGTGGCGAGTTCGCGATCCTGGTGCGGTCCGATCTGCATGGGCATGGTCTGGGAACGGCTTTGACGTACCGGATCATCGAAGTGGCGCGCTGGCGAGGCTTGTCCCGCCTGGTCGGGTCGGTATTGCGAGACAATGGACGGATGCCGCGGCTGGTGCGGGAACTGGGGTTTGTCGCGGAGGAGGCTCGGGAGGATGAGGTCACGATGGTGCTGATGCTTTAGACGGTGCCAGAACGTTTTCCGGCCTGGCCGCGCCCGCCCCCCATCGTCATGGCACGGCTTGTCCGCATATGGATCAGGATAGGGCTGATGGGTGGGAGGTTTTCTCCCAAAACCGTCATGGCCCGGCTCGTCCGGGCCACCCATTTCAGCACAGTGCCACAACGGGTGGCCCGGACGAGCCGGGCCATGACGGTGAAAAGAGAATATCCCTCTCCGGTCCTCGGTTATCCTGATGCTTAGGCGGCTTGTCCGGGCCACCGGCCGCGGCACTGTGCTGGAACGGGTGCCCCGATCCAACCTGATCGGAAAACGCTCCAGGGTAGGTTCACGCGCATCCGCCCGAGAACAATCGTTCTGTTTCGGGATCGGTCGTGTCAAAATCGGAGGCGGAATATTCGATTTGCATGGCATTCGCGGGCACGCGGCGCTGGCCTCGGGATACGATGGGGACCAGTCGGGCCCAGGGGACGCCATTTTTCGCGATCACGAGTTCCTCGCCCGCCGCGGTGCGATCCACGAGCGAAGACAGTTGGATTTTCGCGTCGTGGAGGTTGATGAACGGGGGCATGGCATCGCCTTAATCGGGTTGACCTACCGCGGCGCGCGAAGCAGTGGCGCGCCAGGTGGTTTGAGGCGGGCGGCTTATATCCGATCCCCGGCCAACTGTCCCGGGCCTCGTCGCGCCCCAAGGCCTGATCCCGCCAGGCGTGGGCGCGCCAACCGGCGGCTTTGTGCATGTTCCTTTGGCGCGCCGCGGGCTCGACGGTGACATCGGTCCAGTTTGCCGAGTGTTGTCCGGAGTGTCATCGGCGAGCCGCGCGGAGGAGGTCGCCTCGAAGCAGGGCGGGCGAGGGCGCGGCCCGCGGCGGTGGATCAGGCCTCTCGCCCCCCCGGTGTACAAAAAATTTTTCAGCCTCCGGCTGCGCTCCGCCGCGGGCCGGCGCCATCTTGCTCTGGCGGGGGGCGGCGCTCCCGCGCCTTCCTCCCCCCGCCTCGCAAGCTGGACCGGCCCGCCGCTCCGCTTGTCACTGGAAGTGACCTCGGGCGCAGCGAAACCCCAGATTGCCATTCCGGAACGACGGGTCGCGACCGCGCCGGGACGCGGCGCGCACGTCCCGCGCCGACCCGTCCCAGGCCCCGCCACGGATGACACGGTTCGCCGCCCTGCTGTTGCCGGCCCGGGCGGACCCGTCCGCGGGAGCGTTGGTATGGTCGTCGTGCCAGACGTCCTCGCACCATTCCCAGACATTGCCGAGCATATCGAACAGGCCCCATTGGTTCGGGGCTTTGCCCTTCACCGGATGAGTGCCAGCTTTCGGATCGTTGTATTGCCTCTCGTTAAGCCAGACAGCAGTGTCGAAACCGTTATCGAGTTCGAAATCCCGGCCACTGTTGCCGCCATACCAGGCGATCTTGTCCAGAACTGGCGCATTTGCGTCACCCAGGATTTCAATCGGACCGGCATAAGTCGCGGTTTTTGTTCCGGCGCGGCAGGCGTATTCCCACTGCGCCTCCGACGGCAGGGTCAGATCCAGACCGGGCACACGTTCATTCACCCGGGTCAGAAAACGTTGGACCTCTTCGAACGAAACAGTTTCCACCGGACGGGTGGGCGATTTGAACTCGCTGGGGTTGCCGCCCATCACCGCCTCCCACAGCGCCTGCGTGCAGGGCGTGTCGAACAGCCAGAACGCCTTGGCCAACGTCACGTTGCGACGGGGGCCTTCATCGTCGTAGCGGCCGGGTTCCCGTTTTGGCGAGCCCATCCAGAACGTACCGGCCGGGATCAGGCGCATCCGTTGGATCACCGGCGCGCCTCGCCCGGAGGGGACTGCGATGTCGGCCCAGGTGCCGAATTCATCCACGCCGGTGGCGGCGGCCCAGGCGGGGGGGCGGCGGCGACGGAGGGTGGGCGGCAGAGTTGTTGAGGCATCGGTCGCGGCCTCGGCCAGCATCGCCTCGGTGACGCCCGTCGCGCGGGAGAAATCGGCCCCGGTCAGGTCGCAACCCTTGAACGTAGCGCCGGTGAAGTCGAACCCGGCCAGATCCTGCCCGCGCAGCGCGGAGCCGCGGATCGCCGCGCCCCGGAACGCGGTCGCCGGGTCGAGCTCCGCCAGCCCCACCAGATCCACGAAGCCGAGCTTACCGGCATGCGCGACCTCAACGATGCGGCGCAGGTGGTCGCGGGTCAGGCCGGGCGGCTTCACGGTTGGCGAACGCGTCATTGAGAGTCCCTGGTGGCCCTCGGGCGCACCGTTTCGCTGGCGATGGTCAGGCGTTTCTTGTCGTCCTGAGGAAACGCGCCATCGTTGAAAATCGCGTCGAGCACGGTGTTCTGCGCGTCCGTCGGCGGCGCGGCGTCCCTGGGCGTCACCAGAAACCCATCCCGAGGCACGCGAACCGAGAACGTGATCGGGCCGTCGGCGCCGTCATGCAGCGGCTCCATCGTGACGCGCGGCTCGTCCTCCAGCGGCGTGTCGTCGATACGGCCTTTGCTGTCTTTGTCGCCGACAATGCGGATCGTGCCGGACCGGCCGACGCCTTTGAGCTTCGGATGTTTCTTGCCGCGGAAGACCGAGTCCGGGCTGGGCCGCCAATGCGCGGACTCGATCATGACGTAGGGTTCGGTCACGCCGATCTCGACTTTCTTGCCCTCGAACTCGCAGTTCGTGTCGGGATGGAGACGCAGCGTGACCGGAACAATCAGGTTGCTGTGGTTGTCGGGGGTGGGCTGGCTGACCTCGAGATCGACGATTTCCGCGTACTTGGTGAATGGCGTTGGTTCGATCGTGCGCGGCGGGGGTGGGGTTGAATCGATATCCGGAACGCCGCCCGCGCGGCGCCATGCTTCGAGCATCGTCTGCCGTGCCGTCTGGAACTCCGGCCGATCACCATAAAAGACTCGTAGCAATGGCATGATCAACGGCGGCCTGTGAGGACGCTTCTCGTCACGCCATCCCTGCACCGTGCTGATGTTCGAGCTGACCGCGTTGGCAAGAGTATCCGCGGTCCACCGCCGGATACCCTGCTTCGGATTCATGGCCTCGGCACGCTGCCCATTCTCCCACGCCGCAACAATCAGGCCGGCGAGAAACCGTTTGTGCTTCAGCAATTCGGGTCGCGATCGAGGTGCCATGACATTACTCCGCGATAAGTCGCCAAAGGTCGCGAAGGATCGTGACGACGGGCGGCTGGGTTCCGTCTAATTGGATTGCGGTTTTAATGGAAAAGGAATCGCGCCATGGACGTCCCCCCACTGTTGTCCCCCGTGGATCTCGCACTGCAATGGGTCTTGTTCAAGACACTGGCCGGAGAAATCCCTCTCATCCCCACGCTTTGGCTCCTCGGCGCCATCGTATCGAAATGGGCGCACCGCTGGGCCTGGACCGTCGATCTGGCCCACGCGTTGGCCGCTTTGTTCGGTGGGCGGCATTGACCGCGGGTTTCTCGAGCAGGTTGCATTGTATCGCCTACCCCTCCCGTCATGGTTCTTCCCCAACTTGATCGGGGGATCGACCGGGCCATCCGGCCAGGCACCGAGCCGCCACGGATGGTCCGGTCGAGCCGAACCATGACGGGAAGAGGCGTTACAATTCGGTCCGGCCCGATCAGAAAACGCTCTGGCTCAAAGATATCGCCGTTCGCCTGGTTGGGCCGCGGAAGGCGGCAAATCGGATCGGTTGGAGTCCTCGCAACGAACAGAAAGCCTTTAACACGAAGAAGACGAAGTGCCACGAAGAACCACGAAGGTTCGCGTCTGTGACGAGCCGCTCCCCCTGGCGCACCCGCCAATGAATGGACAAGCCGGCGCGCGCTCGGAGTCTTCGTGAACCTTCGTGGTTCTTCCTGTTCTTCGTGTTAAAAATCTTGCTTTGCCAAACACACCGTGGCCGGACCATTAAGATTGAAGGTTGCTGGCCACGATACGAAAGTCGCATCAAAGCGTGAGCCGCTCGAACCGCGGTTCCGTACCGCGGCCGGTCCACGGGACGAGCTTGTGGATGACGTTTGAGGAGATCCACGGCCTCCCTTCCACTACCGGCGGAACCACGAGCGGAACCCCGAAGATCCAGGTCACGCCCCCGCCCCCACAACCCAACCCACGCCTGAAACCTCGCACCTTGCCGCGACATGATTTGTTGCAAGGCTCCCGGCGGTAAGCTGAGCAGGGAGAATATCATGTGTGTCAGCCGTCGTACTCCGCTGGCCTCGGCCGGGGCGGCTTCCGTTGCCTTGGCAACGCCCGGCATCGTCAGCGCCGAGGGGAAGCGGGAGCTGCGCTTCATTCCGCATGCCGATGTCACGTCGCTCGATCCCGTTTGGACCACCGCCGATATCACCCGCGACCACGGCAACATGGTCTATGACCAATTGTTCGGGCTGGACACCCGATTTACCCCGCACCCGCGGATGCTCGCGGGTTTCACGACCAGCGCTGACGGCCTGACCTGGGAACTCACGCCGCGGGACGGCCTGAAGTTCCACGATGGGGAGAAGGTGCTGGCGCGCGATTGCGTCGCCAGCCCGCGGCGCTGGACCAGGCGCGACGTGCCGATGAGGCAGTTCTTTCAACCCGCGGCGTTCAACAAGAACCTGGCCGATATCCAGTCAGGCTGGCCGGTGTTTCACGCGGTGCGGCGGGTTTAGCCCATCTTAATTCTTCGCATGGCGGGGATTCGCAAACAGGCATGGTACAAGTGTCTGGGATCGCGTGAGGACCGTTGCCGTGGATGTGTTTTCCGTCAAAGGCGACGCCCAAAGATAAACGCTTCGATCGGGCACCAGCCTCCCCTCGTCATGGTTCGGCTCGACCGGACCATCGGTCGCGGTACAGTGCCGCTTCGGATGGTCCGGTCGAGCCGAACCATGACGTGGAGAGGAAGGCGGCGCGATT
>SHWL01000208.1 GCA_009693865.1 Acetobacteraceae bacterium
TCCGTAAGCCGCTTTCGGACCTGGCGCCTGGCTCCAACCGCACCTGGCCTGCCACGTATTGCCGCCGTCGGGGTTGTGGGAACGAAACCGGAAAAGCGGTCAATTAACTTGCTACCTAAACCGGACATCTATCGGTGCTGTTAACAGCCCAACATCTGAAGCCGCTCCTTTCACCCACTCCGGTGTGGCGCGCCGGCGTCGCGGCCGGCTCGGTCCCCGATGGCGCCAGAGCGAGCCGTTTGCCGCGGATCACTCAGCCGCCAGACAAGGGAGGAAAGCCGACACTTCGGCCCGCCTGTCGGCATCCATCGGTCACGGCCACCATGGACCAGATTGGTCCGCGCCCGGCTCTCTGGCGTCGGTTTGGGTTCAACCGGCGATGTTGTGGAATCACTGGCCTGAGGCCCTACTCCGGGCTTCCCCATCACCCCGCGTCCAACCGAACCAACAGCCTCTCCGCGCGTTCCCGCTTCTCGGGTAGCGGATCGCGCTGGACGATTCGCAGAATCGCATCCCTGGCCGAGCGATCCCCGGCTTCGGCCATCTCAAATGCCATCGCGTCACGTTGGTCGTAATACGACCGATCCAGCGGAACGGTCGTGATCGGCAGATCCTTCCAGTAATATTGGCCCACACGGCCCGACCAACCGGCGTAGACCTCGTCCCAGGTGCCACAACCGGCATACGGCACGAGGTTCACATCCGCCATCGGCTCGCTGAGCTTTTGATACCGCGCGTCGAACGACATCCGGAGCGACGGCGTCAGGTTCGGCAGCGCCCTGTGCACCGTCACGTCCCGGAAGATCAGAGCATCGCCAGCCTCAAAGTCGCCGGTGACCCAGGTGCCCGGGATCGGCACGGCGATATCCATGCCTCCCGCGCCCGAGCCAACCTTCGTCGGCAGAATTCCCGCGATGTGGGACCCCGCCGCGACCGCCAGAGTGCCCATCTCGCGCGGGCAGTCCCCAAGAGGCATCCACATCGCATGACTTGTCGCACCGCCGATATGGACGCGATCCTGATGAACGCCGGTGGTGAAGTCGAAAACATCCGACCGCGGAAAAATGTTGCGTTGAACAAACATCGGATGTGCCAGGGCGCGCTCACAGAAAATCCGGCCGAACAGTGCGATCACCCGCGGATCGATCCGCAGACGATGCAACGCCTCGTCCGCCCAGAGGCCGCGGAACACGGACATGTAGCACGGCTCAGGGTCCTTGCAGGCCGCGGCCTGATTGGCGACACCATCGGCAACTGCCGAGTCCCGGGCCAGCCAACCAGCCTCCATCGCCTTGTTCAGAAGCCGGGCACGCACATTGAGGATCGCCTCTCGAGGCAACAGGCCGTGCAGGAACAGATAACCGTCCTCAGCCAGCCGGGCCCGCAGGACTTCCCCGTCGTCCAGGTGTCCGGTCGAATCCCTGAACGGTTCGTACTGAAACATGATCTTCCTCTCGCCTGGACCTCGTTCCGCCAAATATCCTGTCAACTGTGCCAGATTTCCAATACGGCGCCTTCATCGGCCGCCCATCCAAGGCATGGTGTGCGGGTTCTTGAATCGTGACAAGCCGGATCGGCTGGCTGAGGGTACGAACTGGCACGGCGCGCCATTCTATCATGGTTCAATCTGGACCCAGGCCTGTCTCGCGGCTCGTCCGGATCAACGCTGACGCGTCGCGTTCGGCGGCGCGGAGCCTTACGCGGACGAAGGTCAGGAGGTCGTCATAGGTCCACAACGTCGTCCGCTGACCGGAGATTCCGTTGTGTAGCCTGCGCCAGTTCAACCTCGCGCGGCCCGCATCGCCGATCCACCGATCGCGGCCAATGACCAACACGTAATGGAATTTTGGGTCCGCGGTCCCAAACGCGGCCGCCAGCGTCGCACTGGGCTGGCGCTCGTGATCGATACGCCAGGCCCAGTCGACCAATTGGGAAAAGCCTCGTTCGAAACGGCGCGACCATCTCGGGTAGTCACGCCCCCTCACGGGTTCGAAGACGCTGTTCGCCTTCGCGTCTTCAAGTTCGACCAGGGTGAACTGGCCGGTTTCAGAGTCGCCTATCGCGATGTCGCATCGGAAGCCGCCCAACAGAGGTTTTTCCATGGCGAGCAGATCGACGTCGCCCAGGCTGGAATTGGCGCGGCCGAGCCAGGCGGCGAGATGGCGGGCGGTCCGCATGAACGGCAGGATGTCAGCGGCCTCACCCAGAGGATCGCCGGTACTCAGGAGCGCGGTCAGCCGCTGTTCATCCCGCCGCGCGTCAACGAGGTCGCGAACAAAAGCTTCGAACACGTCTACGCGCGCGCATCTCGCTGTTTTCCGTCCCTGGCGCGGTGAACCGGCTTGTCACGCCATGCGTCGAGTTGTTCAGCACGAAGCACGTCGAGAATCCGGAAGTGGTCCTCGGTACCGTGCTCGAAGAAGACGAGAAGACGATTCGCGACGGGAAGAACCCAGAACGGACGATCGTCGTCCCTCTTGGCCTCGATCAAGGTCAGGTGGCGCGAATCGAACTGACGCGATATCCGGTCGATCGCCGCGCGGATCAACGCCTGGTCGGCATCGGGCATTTGCTCCATCATCGTATCCGCGACGGGCGACCAGTCTATCCTGGGAGCGTGAACGCCGATGATTGTGTCCATGGGTGTGGAGTAGCAGGTTCGTGGGCGGGCTTCCAGTTGCATAGGCATCGGGGAGGCCGACCGGTAGGGGTTTTTCATTGCCACTACCCCTCCACATCCTGCTCCGGCAACAAACTCCCCTGCGCCACCGCCCGAGGTGGCGCCAACCCCAAATGCCGCCACCCCGGCAGACCAAGCATCCGCCCGCGGCTGGTGCGCAGGATCAGCCCCTCCTGGATAAGATACGGCTCGACCACGTCTTCCAGCGTATCCCGCGCCTCGGCCAGCGCCGCGGCCAGTGTTTCGACCCCCACGGGACCCCCGCCATGATGCTCGGCCATACGGCGGAGGTAACGGCGATCCATCTCGTCCAACCCGCGCTGATCGACCTCCAGCCGCGTCAACGCCGCATCGGCGATGGCCTTGTTGACCGGCGAGTTCCCGTCCACGGTGGCGATATCCCGAACCCGCCGCAGCAGCCGGCCAGCGATCCGCGGCGTCCCACGCGAACGGCGAGCGATCTCGGTCGCGCCATCGTCGGTCAGCACCAAGCCCAGTAGCGCGGCGCCGCGGGTGACGATTCGGCGCAGTTCCTCGGGCGTATAGAAGATCAGCCGCAGCGGAATGCCGAACCGGTCGCGCAACGGCGTCGCCAGCAAGCCTGACCGCGTCGTGGCGCCAACCAGGGTGAACGGCTGCAAATCGATACGGACACTACGCGCCGCGGGCCCCTCGCCGATGATCAGGTCGAGTTGGAAGTCCTCCATCGCCGGATAGAGGATTTCCTCGATCGCCGGTTGCAGGCGGTGGATTTCGTCGATGAACAGCACGTCGCGTGGCTGCAGGTTCGTCAGGATCGCCGCCAGGTCGCCCGCCCGCTGGATCACCGGCCCGGAGGTCGCGCGAAACCCCACCCCCATTTCCCGCGCGACGATCTGCGCCAGCGTGGTTTTGCCCAGGCCAGGCGGGCCATGGAGGAGTACGTGGTCCAACGCCTCGCCGCGAGCCTTGGCCGCCTGGATGAACACGGCGAGGTTCTCCCGCGACGCTTTCTGCCCGGTGAAATCGGCCAGCGTTTGCGGCCGCAGCGAGGCCTCCGCCGCGTCCTCATCCCCGCGTTCCGGGGAAACGGCGCGATCCTCCGCTTCGGGCTCGGGCGAGGGGCGGGGGCGTCTCATCGCGTGCGTCCCACGCCTGGCTGTCGTAACGGGTGTGGGGACGCGAAAGTATCACCACAGAGCCACAGAGCCACAGGGGCTGGACGCCGCCGCGGCCTCTGTGGCTCTGTGGCTCTGTGGTGATAATTGCATTCGTTGACCGCGCGCGATGGCACGGTCACCTGCCGCGACCCACGCGGATCGCACCATGTCAGGGCATGTCTCACGCGCCCGTCCTACCGGCGAGTTCCCGCAACGAATCACGAATGATCGCGTCCAGCACCGCGCCGTCCCCCAGCCGATCCACCACGCGGACAACGACGGCCTGGGCCTCCGGGCGCCGATACCCAAGATTGACCAACGCCGACAGCGCGTCCTCAGCGGGACCCAGGGGACGAACCGATGAGGGCGCGGGAATGTTGATGCCGGAGGAGGACGGCATCGCACCCACCTTATCCTTCAACTCGGTCAACAGCCGGGCCGCGAGCCGCGCGCCAACGCCGGCCGCGCGCGTCAGGCTGGCCTGATCGCGGCCGGCGATCGCGCCAATCAGATCGCGCGGCGACAGCGCCGACAGGATCGACAGCGCGAGGCGCGGTCCGACGCCCTGCACCGTCGTCAGCAGCCGGAACCAATCCCGCTCGGCCGTCTCGAAAAACCCGAAAAGCTGGATCGCGTCCTCGCGCACATGGGTTTCCACCAGCAGCTTCGCCATCGCGGGCGGCTGCGGCAGGGCGGCGAGCGTGCGGGAGGAGGCATGCACGAGATATCCCACCCCCGCCACGTCGATGACGCAGCGGCCGTCTTCCAGGGTTTCGACGCGGCCGGTGAGTTGGGCGATCATGCTGACTTGCGCGACTCGGGATGGGAGGGACGAAGCCTGACCATACATGGACGCGCGGTTCAATGCGTTCCCCGGCCTCGATCAGGCGGCGAACCGCCTTGAAACGCTCCCGCAAGCGGGATTGGACAAGAATAACGCGGACGAAATTCATGATACCACTGAGGGTGAGACAATGCCGCGGGCCACGACCATCGCGGCCATCGCCGGAATGACCGCCTCGATCGGGATCTCCGCCGCCCGGGCGCAGACCCGCACCCCGGGTGTACTCCGCGAGAGTGTCTCCAACACGCCGTACAGCCAGTTGAACTGCTGGACCCAGGCGATGGTGTCGGGCGGCCGGAGAGCCCTTTGAGCCGGAAGCCCATGTGAGTTTCCAGAACCGGGATATTTTTTTCCGCGTGCTGAGCCCGGAGCGGATCGCGCTGCTGCATTATGGCGACGCCCAAAGATAAACGAATCGCGCCGCCTTCCTCTCCACGTCATGGTTCGGCTCGACCGGACCATCCGAAGCGGCACTGTACCGCGACCGATGGTCCGGTCGAGCCGAACCATGACGAGGGGAGGCTGGTGCCCGATCGAAGCG
>SHWL01000043.1 GCA_009693865.1 Acetobacteraceae bacterium
AAACTGTGCGCGCTGGTCTGGGACACCTATGACGCCATCGTTCAGGCGTGCCGGGACGCATGGACGTTCCTGGTCGATGACCCCGCCCGCATCCAGTCAATCGGGCACCGCGACTGGGCGTGTGTCAATGTTTAGGGCGGCTGGTATAATACATTCGGGTCGTTGCTTCCGCGCCGAACCGCCGCATTTGTTCCACGTCACGCGCTCACGTTGTTCTTGCGTCTCTGGGGCTCTGGGCCTCTGGGTCTCTCAGATGAATCCTTGCGGTGCCTGCCACGGGTTCATGCGCATGAACCCGTGGCACCCATGGATGGGCAGGCACGTGTGGGAACTCCGTAAGAATTCATCTGAGAGGCCCAGAGCCCCCGAGCCCCAGAGATCGATGTGCCGCTGGATTCTTCGGGATAAGAGGCCGCGCGATCACCCTGTTTGTCCTCCGGCCAACGATATCGCTTGTGTCAGACAGGATCGAGCAACGACGCCGCGTCATGCCGGACGTTGTTGACCGCCGTGCCAATTCTCCAGGTCCGAAAACCCGCGCCGGAGGGGTGGATGAGGCTGGCCGGGCCGCCCTCCGTTTCCCCGAGCCAAAGCGGCCAGTCGGGTTCCTCCAGCACCACGGGCATGCGCTCGTGCAACGGACTGAGCTCAGAATTGGCCGAGGTCGTCACGATCGTGAAGCTGCGGATGATGGTGCCGTCAGGGCCTCGCCAACCCTCCCACAGGCCCGCGAAGACGAGGCAGGCGGCGTCGGCTCGGGCGATGGCCCAGGGAAGTTTGCCGTCCGGGGTTGTTTGCCACTCGTAGAAGGCGTCGACGGGCACCAGGCAGCGGCGGCGGGCGTAGGCGTCGCGGAACATGGGCGTGACGGCGATGGTTTCGCCCCGGGCGTTGATGGGTTGGCGCGTGGCTTTCAGGTCCTTGACCCAGTGCGGCACGAGGCCCCAGCGCAGCAGGCCCAGATGGCGCTCGCCGGTCTCCGGGTGCCGGCGGATGACCGGGGCGTCTTTCGTCGGCGCCATGTTCCAGGTGCCGGCCCAGTTGGGGAGGGGGCCGTCCGTCCGGAACAGGGCGGCGATCGACTCGGCGGGGAGGATGGCCGCGTAACGTCCGCACATGGTGGGGAGCGTAGAGGGGTTTTTTGTTTGGCGAAATGGCCGGGGTGGCTGATATGTTTGACCACCCGCGAGGAACGATCATCGTGAGCGACCAGCCTGAGAACATCACCCTTGTCTATCTTCGCCGCCTTGACGCGAAGATGGATCGGCTGACCGAGACCATGGAGGACGCGTCGCGCCGGGCGACGTCGCCCGAGGGGCCGATCGCAGTGCCGCACGGCGACTTCGCGGGACAGTCGGTCCGCATGGACCGCATGGAGCTTCGGCTGGAGCGGGTCGAGCGGCGCCTCGATCTGGTGGAGGCTCCGTGAGGAACCCGAGAATTTCGCTGAACCCATGATCCTCGTGACCAACAACGAAGGCACGCTCGGCGTGCCCACCACCGCCCGGATGCTCGCCGCCGGTCACCCGGCGCTCGACGCGATCGAGGCCGGCATCCGGTTGATCGAGGCCGATCCCTCGGTCCGCACCGTCGGCCGCGGCGGCTGGCCCAATCTGCTGTGCGAACTGGAACTCGACGCCTGCGTGATGGATGGCACGACGTTGCGCTCCGGCGCGGTCGGCGCGCTGAAGGGCTACCTCCACCTGGTCAGTGTGGCGCGCGAGATCATGCGCCGCCTGCCGCACGAATTCCTGGTGGGGGAGGGCGCCGCGCGGTTCGCCCATGAAATCGGCGCCACCCCGGCGGAAAACCTGATCGAGGACTCTCGCCGGGTTTGGCGGGAATGGTTCGACCGGACCCTGACGCCGGCGCAGAAGCAGGCCTGGCCGAACATTCCTTTGGCGGAATTGTGCCGTCACGCGATCGATCCCGAAACCGGACGGGACACAACCGTGTTCCTGGCACACGATAACAGCGAAAACATCTGCTCCGGCACCTCCACCTCCGGTTGGGGCTGGAAATATCCTGGGCGGCTCGGCGACAGCCCCATCGTTGGCGCGGGGTCGTACGCGGATACGCGATACGGTGCCGCCGCCTGCACCGGGGCGGGCGAGATGACCATTCGTTGCTGTACCGCGCGGTCGATCGTTCTTTACATGAAAAAGGGCGCCTCGGTCGCGGATGCCGTGCTTGAAGCGGTGGACGACATGCGCGCACTGAAAACCGGCCTGATCAACCGCGTCACCATCCATGCCATTGATACCGGCGGTAACCATAAGGTGGTCGCGGTCAACGGCTCCGCCGCCAATGTGTATTGGCTGTGGGATGGGACGGGCGACCCCCGGCGCTGTCCGGCCGAGGCGATCGCGTTGCGGTGAGAGGCCGGTGGGGCTCCCCCACGAACAGTTTCCTGGCGTTTCGTCCGTAGCTGGAGCAACATCCGCCCCATGTCAGACGACCTCTACGACCGTGACATCCTGACCTGGTCGGAACACCAGGCCGACCTGCTGCGCCGCCTCGCGCGAGGCGAGGGCGTGAACGGCGTCGACTGGGCTCATGTCGTTGAGGAGATCGAGGACGTCGGACTCTCTGAACTCCATTCGGTTGAGAGTTTTCTCAGTCTGACGATTGTCCACCTGCTTAAAGTCCATGGCTGGCCGGGCAGTGCCGCCGGCAACCATTGGCGCGCGGAAATTGTCGCGTTCCAGAAAAACGCGGCACGCCGGTTCGTGCCGTCGATGCGGCAGAGAATCGACCTCGCGCGTCTTTATGGCGACGCGTTGGAGGAACTCGAATGCGAAGAATATGACGGCAATGCGCCGCGACCTTGGCCCGCGGCCTGCCCATTCACATTGGACCAACTGCTGAACGACAAGCGGGCCGCTCTGGAGCAATGTCTCGATGATGCGGTGGGCCCGGGCTGAACCTGCATTTCTTCAGCGCGCGCCACATATCCCATGAATGGTGATGGCTCCGCGGACGAGGCATCCGTTCTGAAGCCCAGAGATCGCCACGCTTCTCGCAACGACAACCCGCAAGGCAAGTGCAACCCAATCGGCAACCGTTCACGCGGAAGCGCCGCGCCAGGCGTTCAACCACACCGGCACAGCGGCGGCGGGCAGCAGACGGGCGATGAAGAACCCCTGCGCTTCCCGCGCCCCAAGCGCGCTCAACCGGTCCCGGGTTTCCTGCGTCTCGACACCCGCCGCCACCACGTTCAACCCTCGCGACCGCACCTGATCGATCAACCCTGGGCGCCACCGCCGCGCCCGGCCCGACCGGCCCCAGCATCCGTACGATCCCCTTGTCCAACTTCAGCCCCGTGAACGGCAGCGTCAGCAACGCGCCAGGACCTCAACCATCGTGACGGTCCGGTCCGCCATGCGCTCCATCGCCACGATCACGGATGCCCGCCTTCGGCACGAATGCACGAAGGTTGGACCGTGTTCCGGGTTCTGCACCGGTTCCGTAAACCGCCGCCACCGGATTGTGATGCGTCATTGACCCGCGGCGGGCCCTCCCCACGAACAGTTTCCTGGCGTTTCGTCCGAGGCTGGTGCAACGTCCGCCCCATGCCAGACGACCTCTACGACCGTGACATCCTGACCTGGTCGGAACACCAGGCCGACCTGCTGCGCCGCCTCGCGCGAGGCGAGGGCGTGAACGGCGTCGACTGGGCTCATGTCGTTGAGGAGATCGCGGACGTGGGCCTGTCCGAACTTCATTCAGTCCAGAGCTATCTCAGTCTGATGCTCGTTCATTTACTTAAGGTCCATGGCTGGCCGGACAATGTGGCGCGTGTCCACTGGCGGGTGGAGATCGCGTCGTTCCAGCAAAACATGAAACGGCGTTTCGCACCATCGATGCGTCAACGGATCGACCTCGCGGAACTTTACGACGAAGCGTTGGAGCAGCTCTCTGGCATCGATTATGACGAAATCGCGCCGCGACCCTGGCCCGAGGCCTGCCCATTCACGTTGGACCAACTGCTGAACGACAAACGGATGGCGCTGGAGCAACGTCTCATTGAGGCCGCGGGCCCGGACTGAACCGGCATATTGCCGGCTCCGTCACACCGAAGCGCCTCGCCAGGCATCCAGCCAAACCGGCACGGCCGCGGCGGGCAGCGGGCGGGCGATAAAGAACCCCTGCGCTTCCTGTACCCCAAGCGCGCTCAGCCGGTCCCAGGTCTCCTGCGTCTCGACGCCCTCCGCCACCACGTTCAGACCCCTCGACCGCGCCTGTTCGATCACCCTGGGCGCCACCGCGGCGCCCGGCCCGGCTGACCCCAGCATCCGCACGATCCCCTTATCCAACTTGAGCCCCGTGAACGGCAACGTCATCAGTTTTTCGAGGTTCTTCACCGCCGGCCCGACATCGTCGATCGAAATCCGGTAACTGAGTTTCCGTAGCGCCTCCAGCGAGCGGCCCAGGGTGGCGAAATCCTCGACCGGCCGGCTCTCGGTCAGTTCAAGCACGACCTGATCCGGCGTCAGGCCGAGGGCCGCGCGCTTCTTGTCGAGGCTGGCCGCCGCCAAGGGGTGCGCCAGGACGTTCAACGGATAGTTGACCGCCATCGCCAGGCCCCGGCCGCGGAAATGCGGACCGGTCTGGTCAGCGAACGCATGCGTGGAAACGAGGTCGGTCAACGTGAACGACAATCCGGAATCCTCGAACCTCGGGACGAACCAGTTCGGCGTCAGGGCGCCATACACGGGGTGGTTGAGACGCGCCAGCACCTCGACCGTCGTGACGGTCCGGTCCGCCATGCGCACGATGGGCTGATACCGCGTCCGGATCATCTCGTCCTTAACCACCTGCCACAATTCGGACGCCGGCAGGATGGGTTCGTTGTCGCGCGGACGGACATGCGGCACCGCGAGCGCCGCCGTGACGGACCGGCGGCTGGCGGTGAGAATCGCGCGCGGGCCGGTCAGCTCCGGCTTCCGCGCGCCGAGTACCAGCAATATCGTCTCGGCGCTGGCGATGTCGGTTGTAAGGTCGGCGAAGATGTCCAGCATCTCGCCGGCGCCGCGCCGATCAACCAGGACATGGGACAGATCCTCGCAAGCACCGGCCAGCCGGGCGATCGCGGCCCGGGCGGACATGGTTTCGACCACTCCGCCCTCGGCGGCGACCGCCTCCCGTACCGGGACGATCCAGCGGGGATCCTCACTGACCAACAAGACATGAAGTGCCCGGCCCATATCAGTATGGGCGCGATTCGGGACTGCCGCGGTGGCGTTGGACTGAATGGAAGGGCGACGCATTGATAAAGACCATAGGCCGGGTCGATTGAATATGCGAGGGGAATCCCGGTTTTTAGATGATGAGATTTAGAGAATTTTCCGTCACTCGCGTGACTGCGTGGCGTTAATCCTTGTGGAAAACCGGCTTTCTCTTCTCAACGAACGCAGCCATGCCTTCTTTCTGATGCGGTGTCCCAAAAAGAGACAGAAACAGCGCCCGCTCGTAACGCACGCCTTCGACCAAGGTTGTCTCATAGGCCCGATTTACCGCTGCTTTGGCGAACTGGACTGCAACCGGGGACAAATCGGCGATTCGCGCCGCGATTTTCAGGGTCTCGGGCAGTAGCTGATCGGCGGGAAACACCCGGGAAACGAGGTTCGCGCGCTCGGCCTCCGCCGCGTCCATCATCCTCGCGGTGAGAACCATGTCCATCGCCTTGGACTTGCCAACCGCGCGGGTCAGGCGCTGGGTGCCGCCCGCGCCGGGCATGACGCCCAGGTTGATCTCGGGCTGGCCGAATTTGGCGGTGTCGGCGGCGAGGATCATGTCGCACATCATCGCCAGCTCGCACCCGCCACCCAGAGCGAAACCGGCGACGGCGGCGATGACGGGCTTCTTGACTGACAGCACGGCTTCCCAGTTGGCGCCGATGAAGTCTTCGACCATCGCCTCGGGGTTGGTGCGGTCGCGCATTTCCTTGATATCGGCGCCCGCCGCGAAGGCGCGTTCGTTGCCGGTGATGACGATGGCGCCGATCGACGGGTCGGAGTCGAACGCGGTCAATTGCGCTTTCAACTCCCGCATCAGCGCGTCGCAGAGGGCGTTCAGCGCCTCCGGCCGGTTGAGCCGGATCAGCCCGACGCGGCCATGCGTTTCAACGAGAATGTTCGGTTTATCCGTCATGCAACTTCCTCCTGCGCGGTCCTCTGATACCAACGGCCCGGACAATCGACGGTCGCGCCACCCCCAAACTACGTCATCCCCGGACTTGTTCCGTGGACCGGTAGCGGCACGGTACCGCGACCGGTCCACGGGACGAGCCCGTGGATGACGTTGAGGGGGAAGAGTCGAACCGTAGGGCCGCTGGTATAAGTCATAGAGCAGGCGTGAGGGGCGGGAAACAGGGCGCGGTTCACCCCGCGGCCGCGAGGACCATCGGTTGGCGCAGGTTGGCGACATAGGCGCGAACCTGCTCGCCAAACTGGGTAAAGATGCGCCGCGACAGCGAATCGGTGCGCCAGTCGTATTCCGGATGCCACTGAACCCCGACCGCGAAGCCGCGCGCCGGACCGGACGGAAAGCCCCGGACCCGCACCGCTTCGATCAATCCGTCGGCCGCCGTTCCCTCGACCTCCAGACCAGGCGCGAGCCGGTCGATCCCCTGATTGTGCAACGAATTCACCGCGATTTCGCGGCACCCGGAGAGTTTGTGCAGCCAGCCCCCCGGCGTGATGTGGATGGCGTGCGACTTGCCCTGGCGCACTTTCTGGTTGGGCTGCATGGGCGTGGAGTGATCGAGATGGTCCGGCAGGTCCTGTAGCCGCTGATGCAAGGAGCCGCCCATGGCGACATTGAGTTCCTGAAACCCCCGGCAGATGGCGAGCACCGGAACGCCTCGCCCGACCGCCGCGCGGATCAACGGCAGCGTGATGCCGTCCCGATTCGGGTCCTCATGGGTGCCTTCCGCGTGCGGCGGGCCGTCGTACAGCGTCGGATGAACGTTGGAGCGGCTGCCGGTCAGGATGATCCCATCCAGGCGATCCAGCAGGGTTTCGATGTCGGCGGTGGGCCCGTTGGCGGGCAACAGGACCGGCACGCCGCCCACGACGAGATCGGTCGCCTGGACATAAGTGTCTGAAGCAGCGTGGTTGGGCATGCCGAAGACACCGAATTGTTTGGTGCAGCAGCTTATTCCGATGAGTGGTTTCATGGCCGGCGGGAACCTCGTTCGAGCAGAGCATTCCCGATATTCATGGCAATTCCAAGACATTATCCCCCGATTCCGACGAGAAACCGAAAATTTCCTCGATCGGCGAGCTATATTCCAACGGTGCTGGTGATTTTCCGCGCGCCATTTGGCAGGCACCGAGCGGTCATCGCAGTGGATTTGGCCAGGCGGGTAGGCCGTCCAATAGAGGCGCGGTCCGGGAATCGGAGGGTGCCTGTCGCCTTATCTCGTCAAGCACGGTCGGATGCGGCAATTCTTTGATTTCATCCAGCGCCCGTTCCGCTGCGTCCGGATCACCGGCTCGCGTCGCGTCGGAATATCGCGTCAGGTAAAGGATGAACGTCTCCCGCATCTGGCGCCGTATCTTGCTTAGATCGTCGGAATTAAGGCCAAACAAATCTCGTGTGAAGCACCCTCGGAGCCGGGTTACCGCGTCCTGCCCAATGGCGACGAACAATCCGGTTTCGAGCTCCAAAGCGAGGAACTCCAGAGGATCCTCATGGCGAATGTCGATGAGTGCATGAAGGCCCCGCGGTAGTGCGGTCCCCAATGGCGTGGATCGATCGTACTTCAGAAGTTCTCCACTTTCGTTGATGATCCAGACCTGGTCACGTTTGGCGTCCTGATTGCATCTGGTACAGGCGTAAACAAAGTTCTGCCAAGAGAAGCATGTTTCCGGAAAAAACCGAATTGGCCGGATGTGATCGATATCCCGGTACCGATCGCGTTCGCAGTAGAAACACGCCTTTCCCGGTGGCGACATGTCGGATAAGGTTGAACGAATTTCGTCGAACGAATTGCCCGCTTTGCTCGAAAAAAGATCTCTTGCAGTTAAATACTTGGTCGCTGGGTCCGGCTGTGCGTTGACCCGAGCCTGACGCCTGGAGAGCCAACGCTCGGTTGCCACGGACAGCGGCCCGGACAGGTACTTCCTCACCTCGGTACAGTTGCCGCGTCGAGAGTTCCCGCGCCAGCTGGAAAGATGCTTCTCAGATCCCGGCGTTCGCCTTTTTCCCGTTCGGTCAAGGCGCGCTCCAAGGCGGCACGATTAAGCGCGGCAAGGCGCGCAAGCTTATGGTGCCCGGCAGGTGAGCGCATGACGTCGCGCCCAAATAATTCGGTGCCAAATGCATCGAGGACGTCGCCATAGGCAAGACTGTTGAGATCGTCACCCACGACCTGCTGAAACCGATCACCGCTACCCGGTGCCGGTAGCCTCCAGATGGTCCCTCGCAGGTTGTCATCATCGTCTATAATGGCCCGGCATACAATGGGTGAGTGCGTCGTAACGATAAACTGCACATATGGAAAACAGCGAGTTAACCACCGGCCAATATTTCGTTGCCAGCTTGGATGGAGATGCGCGTCGATCTCGTCAATAGCTACGACGCCTGGGGCCACAACTCGACCCAAGTGACTTTGGAACGCATCGCCCATGATCTCGTGGCCGTAAAGTTCGAACATCTGTCGCATGAGTTCAAGGGTCAAACTCAGTGCGGAGCGGTATCCATCGCTCAGTTGGTCGAGGGAGACGACTGCTCCATTGCCGTCCTGGACCAAGACCTGTTCGTTGGTAACCGAATGGATATAGGAATCGTGTGGCAAAAAGTCGCTCTTATTCAGAAATTCTATTATCTTGTCCAGGACGTGTCCGGAATAAGACGATTCGCTGTTTCGTAAATCCTGCAATTGTTGAACGTGGAGTGACGTTAACCAACTCAACGCCTCAGTCAACGCGACGTCCTCTCCAAGCGCACTAAGGTGCGGAGCCAATCTGCGATTGGAAATAAACAGTTTGTCATAGATACGGTCTCCACCGGTGAAGCGCCGAAATGGGCCAAACGACGCTGAAAACCATCCTGTCCCAGTCCCCCAAAGAGTGCGGTCAACCAATTGGCCAGAATAAATCGGCTCTACCCGGCGCGCGTGCCCCTCTCCCAACCACGAAAGACTAACGCGTGGTAAGATTGGGTTCTTCGGCGGTGGCCCGCTGCCCGATAACGCGTCCCATGCGGACTCTATATCTCTCAATATTATTCCGTCGATCACGGCTTCGTCACCAGGGTTCCTGATCCAGCGGGTGAAATCCTGTCGCGAGGCATAGGCTTCCTTTTGGCCCATCATCAGCAACGCGAACGAGCGGACGACCGATGATTTGCCAGAACCGTTCTGACCGAGGATGACGTGCCAGCCAGCCTCCTGACCGCGTGGAAAGTCCATCTCTAAACTGTCAATGGAGCGAACATTCTTGATCTGAAAGCGGCGCAAGTACATTTGCGGGTCCGTCGCGTGGGGTTGGAAGGTCTTTGTACCATCCCCGCGGGTGACGCGACAGGCAAGAGAGAAATTGGACGCTCCGGATCGCGTCCGGGCGATCGACGCGGTGTCCGCGCGTGAGAACCGGCCCTACCCTGGCAACGTCTGAGCTTCATTCCACAGCCCGGTGGTGACGTCTCCCGCTGGTTCCGCCCGCGCGAGTCTCGCGGATTGTCCAGCCCAGGCCTGCATGCGGTCGATATCCCCGGCTTTGACCGCGGCGTCGCGCATGACCTGGGTGAGGCCACGCTGGACCGGGTACGGCGCCGGGGCGGGCGCGTCCGGCGCGGTCGCGGCGCGCGCATAGGAGGTCGCGATTCCCCGCCCCGGGCGGCCGGAGAACGCGCGCGTGACCAAGGTTTGCTCCGGCTGGCTCTGGCCAATGGCATCGGCCCACGGCCGCGGAAGCTTCGCCTCGGGGCAGCGCAGGAAGCCGGTGCCGATCTGGACCGCCGAGGCGCCCAGGATCAAGGCCGCCGCGATGCCACGGGCGTCGGCGATGCCGCCGGTCGCGATCACCGGAACCCGGACCGCGTCCGCCACGGCGGGCAGCAGAGAGAACAAGCCGATCATTCCCGCCTCGGCCTTTGCCGCGTCGAAGGCGCCCGGGTGTCCGCCGGCTTCCATGCCCTGCGCGACCACCGCGTCGGCGCCCGCTGCCTCGGCGGCTCGCGCCTCCGCCACCGTCGTCACAGTGGCGAACCATTTGATTCCCCGTGCTTTCATCCGCGCCACGAAGTCCGGCGGATACAGGCCCATGATCGAGGAAATGATCGGCGGACCCGCGTCCAGCATCGCCTCGCACTGGGCTTTGAAATCGGGCGGTGTCACGTCGCCGGCTTCGGGCGGCACATCAGGTCCCCAGGCGGACAGAAAGGCGCGGGTTTTGCCCTCGGCCAGGGGATCGCGGACCGGGGGCGGGTCGGGGATCCACAGATTGAGCTGGAAGGCCCCATTCCCTCCCGCCCGCGCTTCGGCGGCCCAGGCGGCGATTGCCGCGGGTTGTATGAGCAGGGCGCCGCACGCGCCAAGCCCCCCGGCATTCGCGACCGCGATCGACAGCGACGGCGGGCAGGCCCCGGCCATGGGCGCCAGCAGGATCGGCACCCGCAGGCCATGGGCTTCGCAAAAGGCCTCGGCCCGCGCGAGTTCAGGGCGTTGTGCCGTCATGGTCCGTTCCTCCTGTTGGCCTCGTTTAAGGCGAGTGGCGCGCCATCGGGTAACGGTTTGACCAGATCGCTGGTATCGCTGGAAACGATACCCTCTCCGGCCGTCTCCGAGGCCCGCGCGTGGTCGAGAAACGCGCGCAGCGCGCTGGACAGATGCGCCTCGCGCCGATGGATGAAGACGGTCGTCACCATCGCTTCCTCCGGCGGCAAAGGATGCAGGCTGACACGGCCCGCGCGCCACACCGGACCGATCAACGCGCGCGGCAGCAACGTGATCCCGAGGCCAGCGGACACGCAGCCGAATATCGCCTCCAATGTGCCGAATTCCATCAGCCGGGGCACCGCGACTCCGCGCCGGGCCAGCAACGCCTCCAGCCGCTGGCGATAGGAACAGCCGGCGCGGAGCACGATGATTCGGGCGATCCCGCCCCGGGTCGCCGCCTCAATCGAGGCAAGGCCTGGAGCCGCCAGGATCGCCAACTCTTCCTCGAACATTTTCAACTCGATCAACGAGGGGTGGGCGACCGGGCCGCAGACGAAGGCGCCCTCCAACCGCCGTTCCAGCACCGCCTCGATCAGTTCCGCCGTGGTGCCGGGGCGGATCGCGAGATCGACCTCCGGGCAGGCGGCGGCGTAGCGGGCGAACAATGGCGACAGGCGCAGCGCGGCGGTGGTTTCCAGCGAGCCGATGGTCAGTGGCCCGCCCGGCTGACCGTCGTCGCGGGCCGCTCGGGTGGCGTCGGCCAGCAGCCAGGCAACACGGCGAGCATAGGGCAACAGCCGCTCGCCCGAGGGAGTCAACGCGACGCCGCGGCTGTGACGTTCGAACAGCGCGCAGCCCAGTTCTGTCTCCAAGGCCCGAACGCGGGCGGAGACGTTGGATTGGACGGTGTGCAACTCGGCGGCGGCGCGGTTCATGCCGCCGGTGCGGGCGACGGCTTCGAACACGCGGAGTTCGGCGGAATCCATGCGAGGCCTCGGATGAGTTATCGTTTCTGGCGATGGCTTTTAGCATAAGCAATCGTTTGATCCCACATGGGCAAGCGGTTAAGGCACCCCGCATGTCCGCATCCGCCGACCGTTCCCCCGTCCTTATTGCCCTGGGCGGACTGATCGCCATGGCCGTGGGGATCGGCGCCGGCCGCTTCGTTTACACGCCGATCCGGCCGCCGATGCTGGCCGATCTCGGCTTGAGCAAAGCGGTTTCCGGACTGATCGCGTCGGCCAATTTCGCAGGGTATTTCGCCCGGGCGCTGGTGGCCTCGAAAGGGCGGCAGCCGGGGTCTCGCCGAGGCCACAGGTCTCATGGGAACCGCCGGCACCCGGGCCGCGCCACAAAACCTTGACGCGCCATTATAGTTAGTAATATTAACTCATTGTTAGAACCCAGGCGAGGCGGCCCTTTCATGGATACCCAACCGGCATTCGGCTTCAAAGAGCTTCTCACCCACATTGTCGGCGACATGGCCAAAGCGATGTGCGAGCGTAACGGGGAGACGAAACAGCAGGAATTCTCTCGCTCCCAGGCCGCGGCTCACACGATCATGGGTTTCCTGCCGCGCGACGCGATCGAGGCGATGCTTGCCGGTCATTGCGTGATGTTTCACGAAATGATGGTCGATAGCGTGCGCGATACGTTACGCGGCGAGATGGATACGATGCGGCGCGCCACGAGAAGCAGCATTGTCGCCATGGACAAGCGCTTCGGCAACAACCTCGCCCGGTTGGAACGCTTTCAGAAACGCCCATCGGAAGGCCGCCGTGACGCGCCGGTTGCGGATGAAGTCTCGATAAAAGCCCAGGGTGAGGAGAGCGTTGAACGGGCGGAGGTGAAGCCAACCGCCTCGGCCCCGACGCGGCCTGTGCAAACGCCGGAAGCCGCTGTCGAACCTCAGCGGGAGGTTTTGCCGCCGCGCGTCGCCGAAACCTCGGCGATTTTCACCCCGTCGCCGGACGCGATCGCCGCCTGCCGCGCGAACCCCGAGGCGATGGCCGCTCTCGACGCCGGTGATTCCGCGCGGTTCGCGCGAGCCCTGGGCATTGACGTGCCAAACGAAGCCTATCTGGCCGCGGCCTCCATCCAGGGAAGCCCGTTCGATCGCCGGCTTTCGGGCACGAAACGGCCGGTTTTGGCCGCGTCGCCTCAGGCGCATCGTTCGGACGGGTTCGCCGCCGATGGTCGCCGGATCGTCAGCGTCGCGCGCGATGTCAAAGGCAAATCAGCCTCCGGCTGACGGTGGCCAACGGCTACCAACCCTCTGGGCCGTGACGGATTGGGCGGACATGCTGACTTCCGCGGCGCCGTGGCAAAGTGAATTTTGCCTCGGGACCTCGTTTCTCCGTTACCAATCCCGTCGGCGGCTCAGAGTCCGCCGCCTTACCCTGGGCCTGTTTCGCCAGTCAACGAGACCGGGTAGGCGGATGCAACCTCGTATCCAGCGAGAACCTTTCTTGCGACCTCAGAACGTAACCGCTCCCCGGCGTCCCACCTGCGAATATCAGGTTCCAGCTATAAATCGAAACCGCGCCTGGGATCAGCACGAACCCGTGCTTCGCCAGCAACGCGTCCCCAAATTCTTGCTGGCCGCCCCCCGGAATGCCCGGCCGCAACCAGTTGGGATTCGGCACGTCCTCTGGCCGCACGACGTGAACGCGCGAGGGATCGATCACCGTTAGCGACGTGAGCATATGTGGCACCGTATCGAGCGCCCGGAACCCCTTATGGACCGCGACCTCCAGGATCGCCGCCGCCGGATCGATCGAGCAATGGACTGTCCGCACGCCCCGGCTGTTCCACCGCCCGCCCGTGCGCCAGGCGCCTTCGCCACTGTCCCAGGCCGCGCTGAACCGCGCGTCGTCAAGCCGCCACGCCACAAGGTCCGCGCCGCCCAAAATTGCCGGCAGGGGCGTCAGGCGTAAACGCCGAATTCAACGCGCGACAGAAACTCCTCCACTAACCGCACGCCCGCGGGGGTCGACAGCAGATCGATGGGACGTTGCTGGTTCAAACCAGTCGCCGGGCGTTCCAGCCACCGCTCTGCTTCTTCCCGCGATCCAAGGACCGTCGTGGCCCGGGCCAGGATCTCAGCGAATTTCCAGGTCCGGCCGCTTTGCTCCGGGCTGAGCCGCCGTTCGGGCGCCTCCTTGACCCGTTGAAACGTACGGAGGCTGATCCCGACCGCCTTCTCCAGAGACGCCGTCCTGTCCAAGGAGACGAGACCTTCGATAAGGGACTTTAATCCACGTCCCGGAAAACCTTTGAGAATCATCTCATGGACGTCGAGCGGGTTCCTGAGTGAATGAAGAAGGACAGCTTCGCCACCCAGAAGGGCCGCGGCGAGTTGACATTCGCATTCATCTTCCGCCGTCGGCGGGAAGGCATTCTGAGAAGCCATGCGGCGCACCTGCCATATGTCGCGTCGAATTTGACACCTGACGCTCCGGATATCAATGGAAACCGCTCGCGGCGAATGTCAACACGCCGCCGCCCGCGTCACCACCGCCAGCGCCCGGCAGTTGCGTGCGATGCGAAATCGGAATTCCTGAAATTGGAAAGTTGATGACCGCGCGTGCGGTTTGCGCCACCAAACAGGCTTCGGCGGGGACGCCGATCTCATCCGGACTGTCATGCTGGATGCGAAAGGCGCCTGGTTCATGGATGCGTCCCTCACGGGGAGCGTTGGCGTCTCAGGCGAATGTCACTCCTTCATCGTCAGTAGCGCATCCGCCACCGTCAGTCCCGATCCATCGGCGTGCAGAATGACAGGGTTCAGTTCAAACTCCGCGATCTGGTCGCGCAACGTCAACGCCGCCCGCGACAACGCGGCCACGAGTTTCGCCACCGGCGCGAGATCGATCGGGGCGGAACCGCGGAACCCGGTCAGGAGCCGCGCGGATTTCAACGCGAGGATCATCCTCGTTGCTTCAGTCTCGTCGACCGGCGCGGGCGCGTGGATGACGTCGCCGAACAATTCGACCGTGGTGCCGCCGTAGCCAACCATCATGATCGGCCCGAAGGTTGGATCGTTCACCATCCCGATGACGAGTTCATGCCCTTTTGGCGCCATCTTCTGCACCAGGACACCGTCGATTGCCGCGCCCGGCTCATGCCGCGCCACGTCGGCCAGCATCTCGGTAAAAGCCGCCGAGACCGCCGCCCGATCGCCAAGATTCAACCGCACGCCGCCGGCCTCAGTCTTGTGCGGGAGATCGGCCGATTGCACCTTCAGAACGACCGGAAACCCCAACGACGCGGCGGCATCCGCGGCTGCCTCCGAGGACCGCGCGAGCCGCTCGGCGGCCGGAGGCAGCCAGGCGGCCAACGCCTGTTTCGCCTGGAACTCCGGGACAATGTGAGGCAATCCCGGTTCCAATCGTGCCGGGACCGGATCGAACGCGTCCGGCAACGGCCGCGCCATGGCCTCGGCGTAATCGGCCAACTTCCCGAACGCCAGACCACAGGCGCGCAGATCGCTGTGCAGAAACAACCCGCAACCGGAGGCAGCGTTCCGTCCGAACTCCGACGGTAGCGTATACGTCCACACCGTCATCGGCTTGCCGCACTTCGCCGCCACCGCCTTGATCCGTTCCGAATCCAGCGACGCCCGCGTCTGGCTGGCAAGCGAACTGACCAGCAGCAGCATGTCGATCTCATCGCTCTCGGCCAGATGTTCCATCGCCGTCATCATCGCGGGCCCGGTGTTGGTTCCTTGCGCGGTCACATCGACCGGATTGCCCGCCGCGCCGTAAGACGGCATCAACGGCCGCAGCCGCGCCTGCCCGGCGGGGGAGAGTTGGGGCACGATCAGCCCATGCGCCGACATCGTATCCGCCGTCCACGCGCCGCCGCCACCGGAAACCGTTACGATGCCGACCCGGCGGCCTTTCGGCAGCGGGCAACTCAGCACGACGCCCGCGATGGCGACGGCTTCATCGGGGTCCTCGGCTTCGATTACACCGTAACGTTCGAATATGGCGCGATACGCGGTGTATGAACCCGACAGCGACGCGGTGTGGGAGGCCGTCGCGCGCGTACCCGCGTCGGAACGGCCAACCTTGATCGCGATCACCGGCTTGCCCAAACGGCGCGCCTTCGCCAAAGCGGCGATGAAAGCGGGACCTTTGCGTACCGCCTCGCAGAACAGCATCACGGCCCCGGTATGCTCGTCCTCAATCATGTAATCGAGGAAATCCGCCATCCCGAGATCGGCTTCGTTGCCGGTGCTGATCACGTAACTGAACGCCAGGCCCGCCGCCTTGCCGCGGTTGAACAGCGCGAACCCGATGCCGCCGGATTGCGCGATGACGCCGATTCGTTTCGGCGACACATAAACCGCGTCGGGGTCTTCCTGGGTTTCCACCGTCGGACTGAACGTGGTCGCGACCCGGCCAAGCGCGTTGAAATAGCCCTCGCAATTCGGACCGCAGGCGCGGATGCCGTACTTCTCCGTCACCGCGACCAAATCGGCCTGCATGCCGCCCGCGGCGCCGCCTTCCTCGGCGAAACCCGACGAAATGATCAACGTGTTCTTCACACCGGCCTTGGCGCATTCCTCGACCGCGGCGGCGACGGCGGCTGCCGGGATGGCGATCAACGCCAGATCGACCGGTCCACCGACAGCCCCGATCGAGGGGAAACACCGCAGGCCCGCGATGTCCTGGTAGCTTGGGTTGATCGGCAAGATTCTGCCGGGAAAACCGTTCTCCCGTAACTGATGCAACAACCGGCCGCGGATGCGGTGCAGGTCGGGCGATGCACCAAGAACCGCGATCGACTCTGGCCAGAAGAAACTGTGCAGCGGATGCGTGCTCATGACGAACGGCCTTTGAAGAAGAAGTGGCACCGTCGCGCTTCGTCGCACGGCCGATCCGAACAATCGAAATTCATTCCGGCAACCTCCCCAGAAAATCACGGATGGCGGCGTTCGCAACGTCGGGCTTATGGATGTTCACGGCATGGTTGGCGCGAGGAATGACAACCGCGCGAGCATTCGGCATGATCCGCTCCATGTACGCGGCGGCGGTCAGATTGGGCTTGTCCGCGCCACCCACAAGGATCAGCGCGGGGACGCCGATGTCTGCCAAAAAGGGCAGGGCCCCTTCGTCGTCCTGCGTCAGAAGGATGCGAGCCGCCGCTGCGAGTCCGGCGGGATCGGTATGCAGGCGAGGGTCCGCCTCGGCGCCGCCCTCCAGCGCCGCCAGCCCGTCGCGTTCCAGCGCGGCCGCCTGCAGTTCCGCGTGTGCGTTCGACAAAGCGCGCGCGGGCGCGCTCCGCAGGCCAGGCGTCGTGCCGATCAGCACAAGACCCCGGACATTGGCCGGATACGCCCGCCAGAACCGCAACGACAACACCCCGCCGATCCCAAGCCCGACCAGGACCGCCCGGCTCACCTTGGCCGTCCCGAGAACGGCCCGCATGTCCGCCACCAGGTTCTTTTGGGTCGTGGCCTCGCCAGGCGCCTCGCTGCCACCGTGCCCAGGCAGATCCCAGAGGATCAGTTGGTGGCGGTCGGTGAATTCCTCGATCTGCTCGTCCCACATCCGGCTGATCGCGCCAAATCCATGCGTCAGCAGCAGCCCTGGGCCGCGCCCGTGCGCCTCCACGTGGAGGCCGATGCCGTGTCGTGGCAGTCTCGCCAATTTCCCCACCGGTCCTTGCAAAATCACGATTGTCGGCGGGATAACAGCCCAGACATTGTCCGCGCGCGCAACCACCGGTAAACTCGCACGAGGCGTAACACGTTGAAAGAGCGGGCAAGGGAACAGTCATGGGCCATGGGTCATACGAACATATCGCCGTCTCGGAATCGGGTTTCGTCGCCACGATCGAGGTGCGGCGCGCGCCGAACAATTTCATCGACACCGATATGGTGGGCGAGATCGCCGACGCGCTGGAGGTCTATGACCGCGTGACCGATGTGCGCGCGATTGTGCTGTGCTCGGACGGCAAGCATTTCTGCGCGGGTGCGGATTTCGGCAGCCGCGGCGCCGATGGCGTGGCGCGGGCGACGAAGCGCGGCCGGCATTTGTATAAGGAGGCGCAGAGGCTGTGGCGGACCGGGAAGCCGATCGTCGCCGCCGTCCAGGGCGCCGCCGTCGGCGCGGGCGTGGGTCTGGCGGTGATGGCCGATTTCCGGGTGACCTGCCCTGAAGCGCGCTTCTCGGTCAACTTCACCCGTCTGGGCTACCACCCCGGCTTCGGCCTGACCGCCAGTTTGCCCCGTCTGATCGGTATGCAGCAGGCCACTCTGCTGATGTATACCGGCCGCCGCCTGACCGGCGAGGAAGCATTGCGGATCGGCCTCGCGGACTATTGCGTGGCTCAGGATCAGGTGCGCGCGCGGGCGGTGGAGCTGGCGGCGGAAATCGCCAGCTCCGCGCCGCTGTCGATCGTCGCCACGCGGGAGACCATGCGCAGGGGCCTCGCCGAAGCCGTGGCGCGCGCGACCGAACGGGAGTTCGAAGAACAGGACTGGATGCGCTCGACCGCGGACTTCAAGGAAGGGACCAAGGCGATGGGGGAACGGCGGGCGCCGAACTTCCAGGCGAAGTAAGGTTCGGTCCCGCCCGCGGCCGTCATGGCCCGGCTCGTCCGGGCCACCGGGCCGTGACAGCCGCGGGCGGGCAGTGCGTCGCCTTTAAGGGCATTGAAGGTCTGGTCTCTTTTTCATCGGTCCGTTAACCCGATCCTCATGATTTCCCGCCATACCTCCATGCCTGTGAGCAGACATGCGGTGAGACATCATGGAGATCGGCTGGTATCGGGCCCTTCCGCGGCCCATTCGAATGCTGGCGCGCGCGGCGTTGATCCATATCCCGCGCCTGTCGGGGGCGCTTGAGTCGCGTTGGCCGAAGCTGGGGGGATGGCTCAACCGGCTGGTCCTGTTTTTGGTCTGGCATGTCCAGATCAAGTTCGGATTCAGGCGGCGAGACAGCGAACCGGACCAGGACTCATGGCCGGACATCGCGCCGGAACAGATCGATCTGTCAACGTCTGACGCGCCCGAGGTTTCGGTCATCGTGCCAACTTATGGCCAGACCGGGTTCACGCTGCGCTGTCTCGCGTCGATCCAGGCCCATCTTCCCGCGGTGCCGATCGAGGTAATTGTCGTCGACGACGCGTTTCCAGGCGTGGAAACGGCCGCTCTGGCGCGGGTCAAGGGCATACGACTGATCCGTCACGAGACGAACCTGGGGTTCATCCGTACCTGCAACGGTGCCGCGCGGGCCGCGCATGGGCGGTTCTTGCTGTTTCTCAACAACGATACGCAGGTGCGTCCGGGCTGGCTGGACCATCTGGTCGCGCTGTTCGCGGCGCGGCCGGACGCGGGGATCGCCGGGTCGAAACTGCTCGCGCTGGACGGGACGTTGCAGGAAGCCGGCGGCATTCTGTGGAACGACGGCTCCGCCTGGAATTACGGGCGAGGCCGCGATCCGGCGGCGCCGGAATTCAATTACACGCGGGAGGTGGATTATTGCTCCGCCGCGTCGTTGCTGGTGCGGCGCGACGTGTTCCTGGATGTGGGCGGGTTCGATGAAATCTATGCGCCGGCTTATTGCGAGGACTCCGATCTGTCGTTCCGTCTGCGGCGTTTGGGTCTGAAGACGTATTATCAGCCGCGTTCTGAAATCGTGCATTATGAGGGAATGTCGCACGGGCGCGATCCTGGCCAAGGAATCAAGGCGTTCCAGGTCACCAATCAGGCGAAGTTTTTCGACGTTTGGCGCGAGGTGCTGACCCGGGAACATTTTCCGAACGGCACCCATGTCCCGCGGGCTCGTGACCGCGCCCATGATCGCCAGGTTGTGTTGATCGTCGATCATTATGTGCCGGAACCGGACCGTGACGCCGGATCGCGGACGATGATCGCGTTCGTCCGCGCGCTGCTGTCCTCCGGCGCGGTGGTGAAGTTCTGGCCATTCAATCTTTGCCGGACACCAGGCTATACCGAAGCCCTCCAGGACATCGGCGTCGAGGTCTTCCACGGTCCTGGGCATGCATTGTTTCCGGTCTGGCTGAAGGTCCATGGCGGCGATCTGGACCTGGTGATGCTTTGCCGCCCGGACATCGCGGAATTATGTCTGGACCCGGTGCGCGCGCACTCCACCGCCCGCGTCGTTTATTACGGTCACGATCTGCATTTCCGCCGGATGCAGGCTCAGTCGGGCCCGGCCGGAGATTTCGGACAGCGGCGGGCGGCGGAGGCAATGCGCGTCCGGGAATCCGCCATTTGGCGGGCCGCGGATCTCGTGCTTTATCCCTCGGAGGAAGAATCTGGTATCGTCCGGAAATTTGCTCCCGCCGTGACGGTTCGCGCCGTGGTGCCCTATGCGTTCGCGGGGGAGCCGGAATGCCGCGATCCGCCCGACGCGCATTGGATCGTCTTCGTCGCCGGGTTCGGGCATCCGCCGAACGCGGAGGGCGCGGCCTGGTTCGTGCGAGAGGTGCTGCCGTCGATCGTCGCGCGCGTGCCGGAAGCGCGGTTGGCCATCGTCGGATCTCACCCCTCGGCCGCCGTGCAGGGGTTGCGCGGCCCATATGTCAGCCTTTTCGCCAATGTGTCCGACGCCGAACTGGCCGCGTGGTACCGGCGTGCCCGGGTCGCGGTCGTGCCGCTGCTGACCGGCGCGGGCGTGAAGCTGAAAACCGTGGAGGCGTTGTGGCATGGCGTGCCGGCAGTGGTGACTCCGGTGGGCGCGCAGGGATTGCCGGGCCTTGGCGGCGTGGTACCAATCGAAACAAAGCCGGATGCGTTTTCCGCGGCGGTGTGCTCGCTGTTGGGGGACGACGGGCTGTGGCGGCGGCGGAGCGCGGCGCAGGTGGCTTATGCGCGCGCGCGGTTCAGTGTGCCGGTCCAGACACGCTCCTTGCTGCGGGCGTTGGACATCGAGGCGGAACCGCTGTTGCCGCCCGCCGTGGCTTGCGCCGAGACCATGGCCATGGCCTGATCCGCCTCAATTGAAGGGGATCGACGACCATGAGCGGCACCAGGCTTCCGTTTCATCATCCGCGCGTCCGGCCTGACTGGCTGGTCCGGCTGAGCGAAGACATCCTCGATCCTGGTCAGCCGATCATCGATCCGCATCACCATTTGTGGCGCGCGCGGCCCGACCCGTACTTGCTGGAGGACCTGGTGGCGGATGTCGGCACCGGTCATGACATCCGTGCGACGGTGTTCATCCAGTGTGGCTCCGCCTATCGCCAGGACGGGCCGGAGGAAATGCGGCCCATCGGAGAAACCGAGTTCGTGGCGGCGATGTCGGCCGAAAGCGAGACCGGGTCGCATGGACCGAGCCGCGCCGCCGCCGGGATTGTCGGCCATGCGGATTGCCGGTTGGGCGACAAGATCGAGCCGGTGCTGCTGGCGCACGTCGCCGCCGGGGGAGGGCGGTTCAAGGGGATCAGGCATGGTGCCACGTACGATCCCGGCATCGCCCCCACGGCCCCACCCGGTGCGCCGCCCGGATTGTTTCTGGACGCGGGGTTCCAGGCGGGCGTCGCGCGAACCGGTGCGCTGGGGTTGACGTTCGAAGCGTGGTGTTATCATCCGCAACTTTCTGATCTTGCCGCGCTGCTGCGGGCTTGTCCCGGCGGGAAGATCGTGTTGAACCACCTTGGCGGACCTCTCGGCGTGGGGCCGTACGAGAGCCGCCGGGCCGAGGTTTTTTCAGTGTGGGCCGCGAGTATGAGGGAGCTTTCGAAGTACCCGAACCTGTTCGTCAAACTTGGCGGCCTGGCAATGAACGTGAACGGGTTTGGGTATCATCACGAGGTGTTGCCGCCTGGCTCGGGGGAGATGGCGGCGGCGTGGCGGCCTTACATGGAAACCGCGATCGAGGCGTTCGGGGCATCACGGTGCATGTTCGAGAGCAATTTTCCGGTGGATAAGGGGATGTGCTCATATCCCGTGTTGTGGAATGCGTTCAAGCGGATTGCGAGTGGGTGTTCCGCGGAGGAGAAGGCGGCGTTGTTTCACGGGACGGCGGCTGGGTTTTATGGATTGGCCGCGGTGGGGTAGGGGTAGATCTGGCGGTCCATCATGGACGGAAATCGCGGAGCGGATTACGCGTGATAATGGACTGCCAACCTTCCGGGAATCACGGCTTTCCAACGTTGACACGGGCAATGATTGTCAGTCGCTGTGCCATGGCGTGCAAACCCGAAAGTTGTGCGACAATCAATCGGGTGCTTAAATCACTCAGTATTTTGCTCAGACATTACGCTATTAATGTCAGACGCCAGTGCCCGTAGCTGCTTAAGCAGAATCGTTACCTGTTCCGCTGACACTTGAACGGACAAATCGCCGTGGACGACGGCGTTGCGCAACTTCGCCATTTCGCGGAGGGCTTGTGCTGCCTCATTTTCAAGATAGCCCTCTCCGGCCAACGTCTGGATGGCCTGAACAGGCGAGAAACTTCCGGAGTGCCCACTTTCATGATCGGCGCTCGCCAGTCGGGCGAGGGATTCCAACACCGCCCAACCCGCGATTAGCGCGGGAGCATAATGGGCAGCTTCCACCAAAGCCTCGATTTCTTTCAATGTTGCATCGACTTGCTCAGAAGTCGGTTTCGCGATGTACGCCGGCGCCTCGGTTGCCGGGTTCGTGTAGATGGCCCTGAATTCCCACCCTTTCTGGGTTGCTACTCTCTTCGCGAGCGCCGCCAGATTTCTATCGGTTTCCCGGTTCCTATGACGCTTGACCTCGATGACAATGCCGCGGCCATCCGGGCCAATGGCGATTGCGTCCGGCCTGTATCCCGCCAGGAACGAGGGAATGAGATCGAGCGACGGGTGAATGTGGAATTTAAAACCGCGTTCCTCGGAGGCGAGGCGGAGGTTCCTCAGTGCGTTGCTTTCCAAAAGCTCAGCGTCAGACGTCATGGCAACTCCCTCCAGCTTCGGTCGTCGTCGATCCGTATATAGATTACGGGCGGTTCGGTTTCAGTGGCTTGCTCAAGCGTGGGGGTCAAAGAGTAAAACACCACCTCCACGCCCGGTTCGAACTTTTGGACCATGACACGCTCCAAAAGCTGGTCGTCAGGGTAGAATATCGTGATCATTCCGTCTACAATCAGCTTTACGATGTTGTCCACGTCTCCGTCCATGGCGGCGGTAGGAAAATAGAAGATGGTCGCCGCCAAAACCCGATCATCGAGGAAATACAATTCTCTCATTGTGTTCACGTGGGACCGGGCAAGTTCACCAACCTTCTGCTTCCAATGCGCTTTCGCCTTGGAATTAGTTGACTGATGCGAGCGTGGCGTGTCCCGGATCAGAAACTCGATCGGAAACGGAAGGCTGATATCAGGGTCGCGTGTCGCTTCGCTCAATGGCTGTTATCCCGACCGCGGTTGCGACAAAATCATTGGCATTCGAACCTTCCTGGTATGGAATCGCAAGGTAAATGTTCCCTCGATTTTAGGTCTGATACCACCGCGCTTAACGATTGACGTACCGCCCACTCTCCCGTCATGGCCCGGCTTGTCCGGGCCACCCGTTCGAGCACAGTGCCACGACCGGTGGCCCGGACAAGCCGGGCCATGACGGGAGAGTGGGCGAGCCGAGAGTCAATCTTTAAGCGCGCTGGTATGACGTGCCATCCAACCAACCCGCTCTACCGCGCCCCAATATGATCCGCGAGTTCGGCGGCCTTATAAGTTTCCCCGAAACTATCGTCGATCTCCGGCAGCATTGAGGCATTCCACGCGTGCCAGGCCGCTTCCATCCGATCGAACTCGGCCTTCCGGCGTTCCTTCAGATTTCCCCGCTCGCGCGGGTCGGCCACGACATCGAACAGATACGTGTTCCCCTGAATCTTCAGATATTTCAAATCCCCCTCGCGCATCGCCCGTTGCGCGTTGGTCTTGTACCGCCAGAACAACGTCCTCGGCACCGGCTTGCCGGTCAGTATCGGCAGCAGATCGATCCCATCCGGTGGATAATCCGGATGCGGCGCCGTGCCCGCGGCGGCAAGCAACGTCGCAAACCAGTCCATGGTGATCGTTACCTGGGCGCTCACCTGACCGGCGGCGATCCTCGCGGGCCAGCACAACAGCGCCGGAACCCGTAGTCCGC
Source organism: Acetobacteraceae bacterium (assembly GCA_009693865.1). Taxonomy (GTDB): domain Bacteria; phylum Pseudomonadota; class Alphaproteobacteria; order Acetobacterales; family Acetobacteraceae; genus Rhodopila. Next base: position 23,759 of record SHWL01000043.1, read on the forward strand.
CTTCCAGCAACTCGGTCTTGATCCCGGTGAACGGCCATGTGTCGGAGAACCGTTCGCCGCCGTTATCGCTGGTGAAGATCACGATCGAGTCGTCCGCCAGTCCGTTCGCGTCCAGCGCTTGCAGAACGCGGCCGATCTGCCGATCCATCGCCTGCACCATCCGCGCATAGGTCCGTTGCGTGCCACCATCGAAATGGCGCAACCGAGAGCCAATCAGACGCTCGGATTCCGCCTGATCGCCCGGCGCCTCCCACGGCCAATGCGGCGCGTTGAAGTGCAGGCTCAGCAGGAACGGACGATCCTGCCGGGCGTAACCCTCAACCGCGGCCACGGCCCGGTCGCCCAGAAGATCGGTCAGGTATCCCGTTTGCTGGATGGTGGCCTCGCCGTCCCACAGATCGTCCTCGCCGCGCGGGTTCTTGTGCGAGTAATAATCGATCGCCCCGGTGCGAATGCCCCAGAAACGATCGTAGCCACTCTGTACCGGTCCGAATTTCGGAAGCATGCCCAGATGCCACTTGCCGATCAGCGTCGTGCCGTAACCGGCGGCGCGCAGCAACGAAGGCAAACACGGGTGGTCCGGCGGCAGACCGACATCGGTTTTGCCCGCCAAAGGTTCCTCAAGGCCAATGGGCAGCCGGTATTGATATCGTCCGGTGATCAACGCGGTCCGCGTCGCCGAGCAGACCGCCGAATTGGCATAGCCCTGCGTGAAACGTACACCTCGTTCGGCGATGCGATCGATATTGGGTGTGTCGTAGTCGCGGCGGCCATTGCAGGACAGGTCGGCGAACCCCAGGTCGTCGGCCATGATGAAGACGATGTTGGGCTGTTTCATTCCGCCACCAGATGACAGTTCTTGAATTTCTTGCCGCTTCCGCACGGGCACGGATCGTTTCGCCCGATATGGCGCAAGGGATTGATCACTGGTGTCCGGGCCGCTTCTTCTTCCTCATCGAACGGTTCGTCCCACGGCCATTCCGCGAGCGATTCGATGATATTACCGAACGGTTCGACTTCCTCGGCCTGCAAACCGTTCTTACCTTCCGGGTCGCCCGTTGCCATCAGATCCGGATATTCGGCCAATGTCAGCCATTCCTCGGGAACCAGTCCGTCGCGGATCATCGTGGCGCCCATGCCGGCGAATTCCTGATAACCGAGCATGGCGGCGGTGACGATCAGCGTGTACCAGATGTAGTCCGGCTCGCGCGGTTGCATGGTCTGGAACAACTCGCCGACATAGGTTCGAAATTCCGCCTCCGGGATGCGTCCGTCGCGCGCCAGCCAGGCCAGCGCGAGCAGCGCCTCGCCGCGGGTGATCGACTCCGCCTCGGTCGATTCAACAACCGCGCGCAACGGTGCCGGATCGCCATCGAAACATTTTATAAGCACGCCTTTCAGCGTGCTGACGCAGGCCTCGTCGCCAAGCGCGCTCACCAGTTTCTCTTCGTCCAGCATCAGCCGGCACAGGGTTTGGTAAGCGCGCTGGTCGCCCCGGTCGCCAAGCAGATGGACGATGAAGAACATGGCGTCGAGCGTGGGTTCGGTGTCGTCGGACCCGTCGGTGTAGCCCTCCAGCATCGCCAGGAAACGCGGCACTGCTTCGTCCCAATGATCCAGCGCCCACTGCAACGCCTCATTGGGCGGCGCGTCGGAGGCTTCCGCGAAAGCCTGGATGGCATCGTCGATCGTATTCATGACGTCTCCTGTCGCGGGAAGCCTGCGGAATGCGTCACTCTCCGCCGCCAATCCGCTCGTATACCGCGAGGCTGGGCCGTCGCGCGACCTCCCGCCACCTGGGCTCGATGAAGGCTCGCCGGAGGGTCTCGCAGGCGGCGCGGCTGGCGGCGTCCTGTTCGATCAGGGCGAGCACGACCCGGCGATGGGTGCCGATCCGGGCATGAATGCTGGCGGGCGGGTCGTCGCCTCGGATCAGCAGCAAGGGCAGGGCGGGGGGAGCCTCGATCGCGAAGGCGCCCACAACGCCGACCCCGTCATTGCCACGCGGCAGGAGCACGATCCCATTCTCCACCAGTGCGGCCGCCGCGTGTGCCGTGGCCCGCGCGGGCTGCGGCGCCAGCATCAGGCCCGTGAGGGAGGCGGCCTGCACTGCAATGACGATGGCGACCAGGCGAGGGCCCGCCGTTCCCGCTATCAGCAGCGCGGCGAAGGGGGTGGCGAAGGTCAGATACCGGACCTCGATCGGCGTGTTGTTGAACAGGACGCCCAGGAGAAGGAGACCCGCGGGCGGCGCGAGGACCGCCAGCGCGAACAGCACGCGAGCGCGAAACGGGTCGATACGATGCCATCGCCAGGCCACGTGCCAGGCCATGGTCAGGAGAAGCAGGCCCAGAATGGCACTCAGCAACAGCGAGGCGATGCCATCGAGGTAAAGCGGCAGCCCGCCGAGTATCGCCCCAGCCAGGCGGGAAGCGAGCCGGCCAAGGCTTTGGATCAGCGAGAACGGCGGGAACTGACCGCCCCGGCTGCCGCTCTGTGCGAGGAACCACCACAGATCGGCCGGGAGAAACGCCAGAAAACCGAGAAAGGCCGCGACCGCGCGGTGTCCGATTCCGCCGTTGAGGCGACGCCCAAATATCTCCGCTTCAATGGGGCCGCCCGTCAAATTGTCGTGGCCCGGACCAGCTGCATGCGCGTTACGATAAGGAAGGAGCGGAGACGCACGTTCTCTTTTCGCCGTCGCGGCCTTCCCCCAACGCGATCGGAGGACCGTCCACATAAGCATCGGGATAACGCTGAGTGGGAGATGGACACTCCCTTTTTTATCGTCATGGCCCGGCTCGTCCGGGCCACCCATTCCAGTACCGTGCCGCGACCGGTGGCCCGGACAAGCCGGGCCATGGCGGTTTTTGGAGATAAGCTCCCACCCCTCGGGCTTTATCCCGATGCCAATGCGCCGGGTAAATGCCTCTGACGCCAACGCCGCCAGGCACGCCGCCGCCACGAACGCCGCGAGGTAATTGGTGAAGCTGGCTGCCCCCAGCAACGCTCCCGCCAGAGCGAATCGCCAGACGGACCCGCCCAGAAGCAGGCACAGCACGCCGCCCAAAAGCAGCAGTTGCGCCAATGCGAAGCCTCGCGCGACGCCGCTCGTGTAGGTGAAGGCGTAACATCCCAGCGTCAGTAGCATCGCCCGCGTCACCGGCACGCGGGCTTGCCTTGCGATGAGCCCGGTCAAGGCCAGTGCGCCAAGCGCGGTGGCGACCGAGAACATCCGCGCCACGAACAGGCTTTGGCCGAATGACGCGCGCCAGACCGAGAGGAGCCAGAAATACAACGGGGGATGCACGTCGGTAGTTCGCAAATCGCGTCCAATGGTGGCCAGATCCGCGTGACCCGCCTGAATTTGGACGGCCAGACCGGCGGGGAAGACGCCGTCGGGCCATATCGGGCGCGGCACGCCCGCGGTCAGAAACAGCGAGTATTGCTCATCGTATTCCGCGCCGCGCAGCCAGGCGGCGAGGCTCAGGACAATCGCGGAAAACACCAGCGTCGAAAGGAAGCAGCGCGGATTCAGGGACTCGTTAACCAAATATTTACTCCCCTGGCGGCAGAGTCTCCAGACTGACAGCCAAACGTTAACGGACCGTGTAATGCTCGACGTCCTGACGCCGCATTTTCATCGCGAAGACCGCCCGACGTTCTCCGTCGTCGTCCCTGCTTTCAACGAAGCGGAAGGGTTGACCAACTTCCATCAACGCCTGGTCACCGCGATGGACCCGCTGGGTACCTGGGAGGTGATTTACGTCGACGACGGCAGCCTCGACTCCACGCGGGACACGGTCGAGTTCCTGCGCCGTGACGACCCTCGAATCGCTTTGATCTCCCTGTCGCGTAATTTCGGCAAGGAAATCGCCACCACCGCCGGCCTCGATCACGCCCAGGGAGAGGCGGTGATCGTGATCGACGCGGATTTGCAGGATCCGCCCGAGGTGATCCCTCAACTCGCGGCCGCCTGGCGGTTGGGCTTCGACATGGTCTGTGCCCGCCGCCGCGCGCGGGCAGGCGAAACCGCGTTCAAACGGCTGACCGCGCACGTGTTTTACCGGCTGATGCGCCATACCGGCAGCGTCCGGCTGCCCGAGGATACCGGCGATTTCCGCCTCATGAGCCGGCGCGCGGTGGACGCGGTCTGCAAGTTGCGGGAACAGCATCGTTTCATGAAAGGCCTGTTCGCCTGGGTTGGATTTCCGATGACCACCGTGCTCTACGACCGGGCCCCGCGCGTGGCTGGCGGCACCAAATGGAACTACTGGCAATTGTGGAATTTCGCGCTGGAAGGCATCACCAGCTTCACCGTCATGCCATTGAAAGTCGCGACTTATCTCGGGTTGGCGGTGGCGGTACTCTCGGCCATCTATGGCGCGCAGGTGATCGTGAAAACGTTGCTGTTCGGCAACGCGGTCGCGGGTTACCCCAGCCTCATGACCGTCATTCTCTTTCTCGGCGGCATCCAGCTCATGACTCTGGGTGTCATCGGAGAGTATCTCGGACGCATTTTCAACGAAACCAAACGGCGGCCGCTTTACCTGATGGAGCGGTTTCAGCCCAGTCGCGTTCGGGTTGAGGCGCCGGAGTGACACGGCTGGCCGTCGCGGTCCTGGCGCTTCTGCTGCTGCCCGCGGCGGCGCTCGCGGTTCCGCCCCCTGACCGAGTCGCGGCTTTGCGCCGCGGAATCAACATCACCGGGTGGTTCCGCTTTCCCGCGAGCCGCGATCCCGCGGTTTTGCGCGCATGGCTCAGCGACGCCGCCATGATCGGCCTACGGGCCGCCGGGTTCACGTTCGTACGTCTGGCGGCCGATCCCAGCAGTTCTCATTATGGAAAATCGGTCTCTGAACCGGCCGTCCCGAGCCAGTTCCCGCGATTTGGTCCTCTGTCGTTTCAGGCCTGACCGAGTCTGATCGGCCACACTTTTGCGCAAAGTGCGTGAGCCGGCCTTTCAGGCCTGG
>SHWL01000044.1 GCA_009693865.1 Acetobacteraceae bacterium
TCGATCGGGCTCCAGCCTCCCCTCGTCATGGTTCGGCTCGACCGGACCATCGGTCGCGGTACAGTGCCGCTTCGGATGGTCCGGTCGAGCCGAACCATGACGAGGGGAGGAAGGCGGCGCGACTCGGTAGTCTTTGGGCGTCGCCTAAGGTAACGCGGAATCGCAAGGGGTTTCTTCTCTCACGGCGCGGTCATGCTGCACCCAATCAGCGCCGCGCGACATCTTGTTCCATGAGCATGCGGATGTAGCGCGTGAAGGGGATGCCGAGTTGTTTGGCTTTCGTCTTCACGGCATCCAACAGGGTTTCCGGGATGCGCATATTGAGTTGCGCGTCCTTCTTCGCGAACTCGAACCGCATGGGGCGAAATTCGGTCAGGTCGTATTCGGTGAGGTCCGCGGTATCGACGAAATGCTCGGCGGCCGCGTCCGTGCCGAAGGTGGGGATTGTTTTAAGGGCTTTGGCTTTGCTCATAATGCGCGACTTCCTTGGGGTGCATGTATCGGGCGGATATGGGGCGGATCAATGTGCGACCCTGGATCGCGAAGCGATGAACAGGGAGCGGCCCGCCGCATTGCGGCCGATCGCGTTGAAGCGCCGCTCGCCACCGCCTGACCGGACCATGGGGTCTCGATGGAACAAGTCCTCGATTTCCGCTTTGGAGACACTGTGTTTCGCATATTTCGGTCAGTTGCCGTCGGCCCAATCGAAACCGGTGATCGTCGGTTTCATGGTGGTTTATATGATATTCGTATATACGTATGCAAGACATTTATGGCCTGAATGTCGAGATCGGCGTTCGCATCCGGCGTTTGGATTTACCTGAGCATCGTCAACTCAAGGTCTTTCCATTCGGCATGTCGAGAGCAGAGGTGCCACCGGCCTACTTCTCCATCCCGGCCAATCTGGCTTCCAGTTCCACGATCCGCGCCTCCGCGATCGGCAGCCAGTAACTGTTCCCGCCCTCCCGATACACCCGGGCCGCGTCGCGCAGGCTGACGATCGCCTCCCGCATCCGCGCCGGATTCCCCGTGCGTTCGGCGATGACCGCCAGGGCGTTGCCCAGGTCGTGCCGGGATAAAGCCCAGTCGAGCGGCACGCGGTCGCGGGTCCGCTCCGTCAACGCGAGGCGGTAGACGGCGACCGCCTCCTCCAGCCGCGCCGTCCCGCTCTCGCGTTCGCCGAGTGGTCGCAGTGTGTTGCCGAGGTTGTTCTGGGTCTCGGCCCAATCGAGCGGCACTCGGTCGCGGGTCATCTCCGTCAGCGCGAGGCGGTGGGCAGCGACCGCCTCCTCCAGCCGCGCCGTCCCGTTCTCGCGTTCGCCGAGGGTTCGCAGCGCGTCGCCGAGGTTGGTCTGGGTCGCGGCCCAGCTCAGCGGTACGCGGTCGCGGGTCCGCTCCGTCAGCGCGAGGCGGTGGGCAGCGATGGCGTCCTCCAGCCGCGCCGTCCCGTTCTCGCGTTCGCCGAGCGCTCGCTGCGCGACGCCGAGGTTGTTCTGGGTTCCGGCCCAGTCGAGCGGCACGCGATCTCGGGTCCGCTCCGTCAGCGCGAGGCGGTGGGCGGCGACGGCGGCGTCCAGTCGCGCCGTCCCGTTCTCGCGTTGGCCAAGTGTCAACAGCGCGCTGCCGAGGTTGGTCTGGGCTGCGGCCCAGTTGAGGGGCACACGATCGCGGGTCCACTCCGTCAGGGCGAGGCGGTAGGCGGCGGCGGCTTCCTCCAGCCGCGCCGTCCCGTTCTCGCGTTCGCCGAGCGCTCGCAGCGCGACGCCGAGGTTGTTCTGGGTTCCGGCCCAGTCGAGCGGCACGCGATCTCGGGTCCGCTCCGTCAGGGCGAGGCGGTAGGTGGCGGCGGCTTCCTCCAGCCGCGCCGTCCCGTTCTCGCGTTGGCCGAGCGTCAACAGCGCGCTGCCGAGGTTGGTCTGGGCTGTGGCCCAGTCGAGCGGCACGCGATCTCGGGTCCGCTCCGTCAGGGCGAGGCGGAAGGCGGCGGCGGCTTCCTCCAGCCGCGCCGTCCCGCTCTCGCGTTGGCCAAGCGTCAACAGCGCGCTGCCGAGGTTGGTCTGGGCTGTGGCCCAGTTGAGGGGCACACGATCGCGGGTCCACTCCGTCAGGGCGAGGCGGAAGGCGGCGGCGGCTTCCTCCAGCCGCGCCGTCCCGCTCTCGCGTTGGCCGAGCGTCCGCAGCGCGTTGCCGAGGTTGTTCTGGGCCATGGCCCAGTCGAGCGGCACGCGGTCGCGGGTCCGCTCCGTCAGGGCGAGGCGGTAGGCGGCGGCGGCGTCCTCCAGCCGCGCCGTCCCGCCCTCGCGTTCGCCGAGCGCTACCAGCGCGTTGCCGAGGTTATTCTCGGCATTTGCCCACTGCAGCGGCACGCGGTCGCGGGTCAACTCCGTCAGGGCGAGGCGGTAGGCGGCGACGGCGTCCTCCAGCCGCGCCGTCCCGCTCTCACGCTCGCCAAGCCGCAACAGTGCGTTGCCGAGGTTGTTCTGGGTCGTAGCCCACTGCAGCGGCACGCGGTCGCGGGTCCACTCCGTCAGTGCGAGGCGGAAGGCGGCGGCGGCCTCCTCCAACCGCGCCGTCCCGCGCCCGCGTTCGCCGAGCGTTACCAGCGCGTTGCCGAGGTTATTCTCGGCCATTGCCCAGTCGAGCGGCACGCGGTCGCGAGTCCACTCCGTCAGCGCGAGGCGGTACGCGGCGACGGCGTCCTCCAGCCGCGCCATCCCGCTCTCGCGTTCGCCGAGCTTCCACAGCGCGTTGCCAAGGTTGTTCTGGGTCGTGGCCCACTGCAGCGGCACGCGGTCGCGGGTCCACTCCGTCAGCGCGAGGTGGAAGGCGGCGACGGCGTCCTCCAGCCGCGCCGTCCCGCTCTCTCGCGTGCCAAGCTTCGACAGCGTACTGCCAAGGTTGTGCTGGGTCGCGGCCCAATCGAACGGCGCGCGGTCGCGAGGATATTCGGTGAGGAGCCGTTTCCGAACTTCAATCGACGCGATCAGGGCGGCATTGTCACCGTATTGATCGCCCTGGTCATAAAGCGTCTTGGCCTGGCGCCATGCCAAGCGTCGTTTTTCTTCCAACGCGTTCCCGGGAAGTATCGATATCGCCGCCCCAAAATGGTCCGCTGCCTCCCTGTAACGCAGGCGGGTCAGGGCAATATCGCCACGGCCCTCCCGCGCCTTCGCCGCGCGGAGTTGCCTTGCGCCGGCCGCGGCCTGGGCTTGTGCCGCGGCGTTCAGTTCGGCTGTTTCAGCGCGCTGCAGCAAGGCGTCGGAGGCGTCCCGGTCGCCGCGGTCCAACGCGGCGCGCGCCTCATCCACCAGCGCTTTCGTCGCGGTGTCGCCGGGGTCGAACGCGGACAGGCGTTGGCGTGTCGCCTCGAATTGCGATGCGATTTCGATGAGTTTTGCGGTCAGTTGTTCCGGCGGAACCTTCTTCTCGCCGAGGGTGCGAAGGAATCCCTCGACGGCCTCATGGGCCAGTTTCAGATTGGTCGCGATTTCATCCCGCTTTCGCAGGGCTTCGTCCCTCTGGGCCTGGGTGGCTTTTTCACGTTCGCTGAAGATCGCAACGAACTCCGCCAGGTTCGTCAAATCGATCTTGTTGATGGTCAGGCTGATAGGGCTGTTGTTGTTGGTGCCGATGGCCAGACCACCGGGCGCCTCGATCCCTGTCTGCTGCGCGATCAGGGGCATCGGCGCGCTGGTCAGCGCGGCGGCCAGTATCAGTCCCATGAGACGAAACCCGATCATTTCGCGGGCGTGCGTGGTGGCGTAGTCGGACTGCTCGTGATGGGGCTGTTATTGTTGACCCCCACCGCCACCCCGCCCGGCGCGCTGATTGTTGTTTGCGGCGCCAGGGGTTTCTTCGGTTCGGCGAGAAACGCGATCACCGCCCAACCGCCCGCGATCACCGCCGCGAGCCCGCCAAAAACGAACGCGAGAATCTCTCGATTTTTCTTGACCTGGATGTAACGCCATAAACTGGTCACTTGCTGATCCCCGCGAGAGCGAAGGTGAGGCGTAGTAGAGCAGGTTTGGATCATCATCGTTTCGGATCGAGGAGTCCAGACGGACCGCCGTCCATGCCGGACAGCCAGCCGGTCGGCCTAGGTTTTCTCCACCACCACTACAGCGCTCATCAACCGAAAATCATTCTCGAAAGCGCAGATCCGCGCCTGATGGTCGATCGTCTGATCCGGCAACGCCGTTCCATGCCGCGTCGCCGGATCGGGCACCGGCGCGCGGGCTTACTGCGCGGGGGAGCGTGGGGTCGACACCAGCCGGGTCACGACCATCTTGGAGCGATCCAGACAGGCGGGCACCTTCGGCGCGATCTTGGTTTTCCAGTGGTCGGTCTCATACACGTCCTTGTAGAGCTGAACCCGCTGTTCCTCATTCTCGAACCGGCGAACCCAGACATAAGCGGACGCATCGGTCTCGCCGCGATACGACGCGGTGATGACCATTCCCTTGGAGACCTGGAAGGGGATGATTTCCTCCTCCATGATTTTTACCCATTCGTCCATCTTGCCAGGCAGGACGTGATACTGGCGCAATTCATAAAAGGCCATGGTGGCATTCCTTTTTTCGTTACGATCGGTACGATCCGTTGATGTCGATATAACCATGTGTCAGATCGCAGGTCCACACCGTGGCCTTGCCCGCGCCCAGACCGATATCGATGGTCATCTCGATTTCGCGGCCCTTCATGTGAGCGACGACCGGCGTTTCGTCGTAGCCGGGCACCACCCCGCCATCCCGCGCCATCCAGACGCCGCCAACGCTGATCGACAATTTATCGCGGTCGGCGGGCTCACCGGCCTTGCCCACGGCCATCACGATGCGGCCCCAGTTCGCGTCCTCCCCGGCGATCGCGGTCTTTACCAACGGCGAGTTGGCGACACACATGCCGATCTTCTTCGCGGACTTCGCGGACACCGCGCCGGTAACGTCGATCTTCACCAGCTTCTGAGCGCCCTCGCCATCGCGGACCACCTGCAACGCCAGGTCCATCAGCACCGCGTTCAGTTGTTTCGAAAAATCGCCCATGGGTCCGGCCGGATTTCCGGCCTGCCCAGTGGCGATCAGCAACACCGTGTCGGACGTTGAGGTATCCGAATCCACAGTTGTGCAGTTGAAACTGGGCTCGACGCCTTTCTTCAACATCTTTTGTAGCTCGATCGCGGGAATCGCCGCGTCGGTGAAAATGAAGCACAGCATGGTCGCCATGTCCGGCGCGATCATGCCGCTGCCCTTCGCGATGCCAGTGATCCGCACCGCCGTGCCGCCGATCTTCGCGACCCGTGTCGAGGCTTTTGGGAACGTGTCCGTGGTCATGATCCCGCGGGCCGCCGCTTCCCATCCATCGGACGCCAAACCCGCATGCAGTGCGGGCAGGGCGGCGATCAGTTTCTCATGCGGCAACACCTCGCCGATCACGCCGGTGGAGCCGACGAATACCTCGCTCGCCGCACAACCCACGAGTTTCGCGGCGGCGGTGGCGGTCGCGGCGGTTGCCTCGCGGCCCGCTTTTCCGGTGAAGACGTTGGCGTTGCCGGCGTTCACCACGACCATCCGGGCCTTGCCGCCCTTCAACGCGTCGCGGCACCAGTCCACCGGCGCGCCCGGACATTTGTTCGATGTAAAGACCCCGGCAACCGTGCTGCCCGCGGGCACCTCGATCATCACCAGATCCGTTCGCCCCTGATATCGGATCCCCGCGGCGGCCGCGTTGAGGCGCACGCCGGCGAGCGGCGGCAGGTCCGGCAAGGACACGGCGAGCGGACTGGTCATGAGGTTCCTTCCTGTCCTGTTGTTTATTTCGCGGGCGGCAGCACGGCCTGGTCGGCCGCCCGGATCGGAGTGCCGTCCATATTGAACCGCTCCACCGTCAGGCCGGTCCGCGCGCGAGCCAACACCTTGCGGACTTCATCGTTGATCAGGCCCTGGCGCAGTTGATCCTTCACCTGCTCGAACGGCGGCGGTGTCGCGGTACGGCGATCCAGAGCCTGAATCACGTGCCAACCGAATTGCGTGTGAACCGGGGTGGCGCCGATCTCTTTGTCCTTCAACGCGAAGGCGGCGGCGGAAAACTCCGGCACCATGTCCGCCGTCTTGAAGTAACCCAGGTCGCCGCCCTGCTCGACCGCCGCCGCGTCCTTGCTGTATTGTTTCGACAGCGCCGCGAAATCGCCACCTTTTTTCAATTCGGCGATGATCTTCTTTGCCGCTGCCTCGTCCTCCACCAGAATGTGGCGGGCGTGGAGTTCCACGACCGGCGGTTGGGCGCCAATCTCTTTATCGAAACGTTCCTTCAGAACGGCATCGGTAACCCGAGGCGAAACCTCCTTTTCCAGCATCGCGGAGACCAGCGCCCGTTCCTGCACGTCGCGCAGAACGCGTTGCACGACCGGATCCTTGTCGAGGCCGATCTTCCGAGCCTCTATCGCCAGCACCCGCGTATCCACGATCTGATCCAGCACCCTGGGCAGCAACTGGTCCCGGGGCGTCTGGCGGGCCTGCGGTGGCAGAGTGTCCGCCGCGGCGATCACCTCGCTCAGGTGGATCGTATCGGTGCCGATTCTGGCGACGATCGGATCTGGCTTGTCCTGCGCCTGGGCTGGCGAGCCGACGAGCCCAACAGCCAGCAAGCCAACGGTTAGAAAGCGGGCGGTGGTCCGGCGGGGGATGCCCGGGTGGCGCGTCATCGAAACCTCGGAGGAAAGAACGAGGGCGGCTTATGGCGGAACGGGTCCGGGGGCACAAGGTTTGGGGGGTTACGAAGGGAAACGTTGGGGGAGGGGCGCGTCGGCTCACGGACATCGCGTCCCACCTGCCCGCATACGCTCCCTGGCGAGATTGACCGCGGCAGCAACTGCCTGTCGCTGCCGCGGAGGAGGGGGCCACGGGTGGAGCCGTCTTCACCGGTTGTTAACCAGTAGCGTGGTTGACCCGAGGCTGGCGGGCGGCCCGGATCGAAGGCAAAGCGCGTGTCGTGATGACCCACACGCCATATTCCTCGCCGGTCAACCCGAGGTATTCCGCTAACGATCGCGTTTCCTCATCGCCGGACTCATGCCAGGCTTCGACAAAATCGTCCGCCTGGTCTGCGGTCGCGAGGCCCAGGCTGTAGAGGGAGAAAAACGTTGGTGCCTTTTGCAAAACGTCAGACACGCGGTCTCCTTCCTTTGCGGTACGGTTTGATCGGCTCGCCCGTGACCCCATGAAATACGGCGATATGGCGGCCGCGCCTGTCGAAAACCTCGATTTCGCCGTGCGGCGCGTCCCAGGTGTAAATCCGGCCGTCCACGCCACGCCAGCGGCGTTCGCCGTGGATATACCCAACGGGTCGCATTGGTCCAGGAATCCCGGCTTCGGAATCGGCATTCGACCCAATCCGGTCTCTCCCCTCGCGTGATCCCCCGGTATCCGGGCCACGCGCTTCTTACCGGAGCAAAGTTGACAAACCATGAATCCCGCCCACGCACCTCCACCGGTACTTGACCCCACGCGAGCCTCCGCCACACTCCCGCCAGTCGCCGGAGGAAACCACCCATGACCGACATGACCATCTTCCGCCAGGAAACCCGAGCCTGGCTCGAGGCCAACTGTCCGCCCGTCATGCGCACCCGCATGCCGGAGGAAGAGCAGGTCGCGGGTGGCAAACGCACGGACTATGTGCGGCCGGAGCAAAAAATCTGGCTCGACCGCATGGCGGCGAAGGGTTGGACCGCCCCCACCTGGCCGAAACAATACGGTGGCGGCGGATTGTCCGGCGACGAAGCGCTGATCCTGGAAGAGGAAATGCAGGACCTCGGTTGCCGGATCCCCTTGCGCGGCATGGGCCTGTCCATGCTCGGTCCGGTGCTGCTGGAATACGGCACCGAGGAACAACGCCAGGAACACATCCCCAATATCGTCACGGGTATAATCCGCTGGTGCCAGGGATATTCCGAACCCGGGTCAGGCTCCGATCTCGCCAGCCTGTCCACCCGCGCGGTGCTGCAAGGCGAGCATTTTCTGGTCAACGGTCATAAGATCTGGACGTCGAACGCGCATTTGTCAGACTGGATTTTCTGCCTCGTGCGCACCGATCCCACGGTGAAAAAGCATGACGGCATCAGCTTCCTGCTCATCGACATGGACGATCCCGGCGTTCGCCCGAACCCGATCCGCCTGATCTCAGGAAAATCCGTCTTCTGCGAAACCTTTTTCGAAAATGTCCAGGTCCCGGCAAGCCATCTCGTGGGCCAGTTGAACAAAGGCTGGACCATCGCCAAGCGTCTGCTGGAACACGAACGCAAGGGCATCGGCGGCATCGGCGCGCGCAATGCCGCGAAATTCGAGGTCACGCCCGAAGGTTTGGCGAAACAATACGTGGGCGAGACCAACGGGCGCATCGCAGACCCCGAGCTGCGGCATAAGATCGCGACATATTCGATGAATGCACACGCCTTCCAACTCACCCGCCGCCGCGCCGCCGAGGAAGCCGAAGCGGGCTCGCCTCCCGGTCCGATGTCGGCGATGTTCAAATACTACGCCACCGAACTGAACAAGACGCGCTACGAAATGCTGATCGCCGCCGAGGGCTTCAACGCGCTCGGTTGGGAGGGCGAGCCGTACACCGATGACGAAATCCGGCTGACGCGGGAATGGCTGCGTTCGAAAGCCAATACGATCGAGGGCGGAACGTCGGAAATCCAGCTCAACATCATCGCGAAGCGCGTTCTGGCGCTGCCGGATTAAGGGAATTTCGAAAATGCCGCTGATTCTCTCCTCCGAAGCCCAGATGGTGCGCGATACCGCGCTGGATTTTTTCAAAGAACGCGCGCCGATCACGGCGCTGCGAAAACTCCGGGACAGCAACGATCCCGATGGATTCTCGCGCGGCCTGTGGCGCGAAATGGCTGACCTCGGCTGGACCGGTTTTCTGGTGCCGGAGGACCATGGCGGCACCGATTTTGGTCTGGTGGGGCTGGCCCAGGTGATGGAGGCGGCTGGACGAACGCTGGCCGCGTCGCCGTTGGTGTCGACAGCCCTGGTGGGGGCCTCGGCGATCGCGCTCGCGGGATCGGAGGATCAGAAGGCTGACCATCTTCCCGCGCTGGTCTCGGGCGAACGCATCCTCGCGCTGGCGTTGGAGGAAGGGTCGCGGCATCAACCCCACCACATCGCCAGCAAAGCGGAAAAGCGCGGCGGTGGCTACCGGCTCAATGGGCAAAAGACGTTCGTCCTGGACGGCCATGTCGCGGACGTGCTGATCGTCGTGGCCCGCACCTCCGGCGGACCAGGCGATCGTGACGGGATCACGCTGTTTCTGGTGCCCAGGGATGCGCCTGGCGTCACCCGTCTGCGCACCATCATGATCGACAGCCGCAACGCCGCGCGTATTACCTTGGACAACGTCCAGGTGTCCGCCGACGCCGTGCTTGGCCGGATCGATGGCGGGGCGGACACACTCGACCGCGTCCTCGATCGCGCCCGCGCCTGTCTCGCCGCCGAGATGCTGGGCTCGGCGGCGGAGGCGTTCGAGCGCACCGTGCAATACCTGAAAGACCGCAAGCAATTCGGCGTCGCGATTGGAACGTTCCAGGTATTGAAGCATCGCGCCGCGCAAATGTTCTGCGAAGTGGAGATTACCCGCTCCGCCGTCGCCGCCGCTTGCTCGGCCTTGGATGAACACAGCAACGATGCGGCGGTACTGGCGGTACTGGCGAAGGAAAAGGCCAACGACACGCTGGACCTCTGCGGTAACGAAGGCGTGCAAATGCACGGCGGCATCGGCATGACGGACGAGCATGAGATCGGCTTCTTCATGAAACGCGCCCGCGTGGCTCGCGCCACGTTCGGCGAAACCGCGTTTTGCCGGGACCGTTACGCCACGTTAATGGGATACTGAGGAACCGTCATGCGCATTCTGATCGCCAAGGTTTCTCATGAAACCAACACCTTCTCCCCGGTGCCGACGCCGGCCGCGCGGTTCTGTCCCGATGGCGAGACCCTGCTGACCGGTCAGGCCGCGATCGATTTCTACCGCGGCACCACCAGTTGTCTCGGCCGCTACATCTCGATCGCCGAGGAACTGGGGTCAGACATCGTGCTTCCTGTCGCCGCCGCCGCTCCCCCAAGCGGCAAGGTGCAGGACGCGGCTTTCGATCTGTTCTGCGGGCTGATCGTCGATGCGCTGCGTGGACAGGTATTTGACGCGATCATGCTGGACCTGCACGGCGCCATGGTCACCGAAAGTCACGAGGACGGGGAAGGGGAGTTGCTGCGCCGCGTGCGCGAGGTTGCCCCGGACACGAAACTTTCGGTCTCGTTGGACATGCACGCGAACATGTACGACGGAATCGTTTCGCGCGCGGACGTGATCGCCGGCTACCGCACCTATCCGCACGTCGATCATCTGCCGACCGCCGAACGCGCGGGCCGCGCGCTGGTTCGCGCCATGCGAGGCGAGGTGACGCCTACCATGGCCTGGGGCAACGCGCCCATGCTGCCGCACGTGATGGCGCAAGGCAGCTACCGCTCCCCCAACAAAGAACTCCAGGCGATGGCGGAGGCGATGGAGCGCGACGGCGAGGCGCTGCTGGCCAGCGTATTCACCGGCTTTCCGCACGCCGATGTGTCCCAGGCCGGATTGAGCGCCGTCGTGGTGACGAACGGCGATAAACCGGCCGCGCAACGGTTGGTCACGCGTTTGCTCGACGCCGCCTGGTCTGCTCGCGAATCGTTCCTGTTCAAGACCGAGCCGCTGGAAGTGTCCGTCGCCCGCGCGAAAGACCTGGAAGGGCCGGTGGTGATGCTGGATCACTGCGACAACTCGTCCTCCGGCGGCACGATGGACACGACCGCGGTGCTGGCGGAAATCCTTCGGCAGGGTCTGGAAGATGTCGTGTTTTTCGCGATTTACGATCCCGAAGCGGTCAAGGCGGCGATGCGAGCCGGCGTGGGCGCGATTGTGGAGATGAAGATCGGCGGCAAGACGGCAATGCCCTCGATCCCCGGAACGAACGAACCGCTTCTGGTGCGCGGCCGGGTCAAAACCCTGTCCGCGGGGTATTTCATCAGCGACAGCCCGATGCGCGCCGGGGTCGCCGTGACCATGGGGCCGATGGCGGTGCTCGATACCGGCAAAGTGGAGATCGTGCTGATCGGCCGCCACGCCGAGCCAAGCGACCTCGGACTGTTCAAGGTGGTGGGGATCGACCCGGCGAAAAAACGCTATGTCGCGATCAAAAGCCGAGTGCACTGGCGCGCCGATCTCGGCCCTCTGGCGAAACATGTGGTGGAGTGCGACGGGCTGGGGGTCTGCACCTCGGATTATGGAATTCTGAACTTCGAACATGTGCGGCGGCCGATTTATCCGTTGGATTTGATGAACCAACGGGGATGAGGCGATTGCTTCCGTCCGGCATGTTCCCCGGCCGGGCCCGCGATGACCGGCCGCGGGAGCGGACCTCTCACCGCGACATCGCGAACCCCTCATAATTGTTCGCCGCCACTGCGTCGCATTTCCGCTTATACCCCGCGAACCCACCGACGTACGGCATGAACACCCGCGGCTTGCCCGGAATGTTCGCGCCCATGTACCAGGAATTCGCCAGCGGATAGAGCGTGCCATCGGCGACATCGTTCACGTGCTGAACCCAGTCGCGCTCGGCCTCCGCGCCTGGCTCGATCCGCTTCATCCCGCGCGCCTTCATCGCCGTGAGGCAATCGCCGATCCAGTCCATGTGCTGTTCGATCGCCACGATCATTTGTGTCTTTACCGAGGGGCTGCCCGGCCCGGTGATGATGAACATGTTGGGGAAGCCTGAGACCATCAATCCCAGATAGGTCAGCGGCCCGCCCTCCCATTTCTCCGCCAGGGTGGGACCATTGCCGACCCGGATGTCGATCTCCCGCAGCGCGCCCGTCATCGCGTCGAAGCCAGTGGCGAAAACGATCGCGTCGAGTTCGTAGTCAGCGTCCGCCGTCTTCACGCCGGCCGGGGTGATCTCCTGGATCGGCGCGCTTCGCACATCGACCAGGGTCACATTATCGCGGTTATAGGTCTCGTAATAATTCGTATCGAGGCACAGACGTTTCGTCCCGATCGGATGATCCTTCGGCGCCAGCAGTTCCGCAACGTTCTGGTCGCGCACAATGGAGCGGATTTTGTTGCGTACGAACTCGGATGCCGTGTCGTTGGCCGCCTTGTTCACCAGCAGGTCATTGTAGGCATAAAGGAAGCTGATGCTGCCGCCTTCGTTCCATTTGGCTTCGTACGCGGCATCGCGTTCGTCCGGCGTCGCCTCCAGCGCGGATTTCACAGGCGGCGGGAACCCGGCGATACCGAATGGGGTTTCATAGGCCGCGGCGCGCCGAGCGGTATATTCGGCTTTATGAGTAGCCTCGATCTCCGCGTCCATCGGCCCGTTACGCGCGGGCAGGCTGAAATTCGCGGTGCGCTGGAACACGTGCAAATGTTTTGCCTGACGCGCGATCAACGGGATCATCTGCACGCCGGACGACCCGGTCCCGATCACGCCGGCGCGCAACCCGGAAAAATCCACGCCGTCCCGGGGATAGAGGCCGGAATGATACCACTTGCCGTTGAAACTGTTGAGCCCCTTGAAATCCGGTACGCGCGGCGTCGACAGATTGCCGGTCGCCATGATGCAAAACGGCGCGCGCGCCACATGACCCCCGCCGGTCCGCACGGTCCAAACATTGCTCGCCGGATCGAATTCGGCCGCGGTCACACGCGTGTTCAGGATCACGTCGCGGCGCAGATCGAACCGGTCCGCGACATGGTCGATATAGCGTAAAATCTCCGGTTGGGTGCCGTAGCGTTCCGGCCAATGCCATTCCTGTTGCAGATCGTCATCGAAGGCATAGGAATATTCCAGGCTCTCCACATCGCAGCGCGCGCCGGGATAGCGGTTCCAGAACCATGTGCCGCCAACGCCGGACCCGGCTTCGAACGCCCGCGCTTTCAGGCCGAGTTTCCGCAACCGGTGCAAGGCATAGAGACCGCCCAAACCGCCACCCACCACGATGGCATCGAGGTCCAGGAATCGCTCGCTGCCGGCAATGGGGGCTTCACGTTCAATCGCATCCGGCATGGTCGCGTTTCTCTCGGTGATTGTTTTCCGGGCATCAGTCAAAGCACGCCCGTGGCTTCACGCCAACCCCAGGTCCGCCGGTGTTGACTCCGCGGCCGGTCCTGTCCAACTGACGAGGAGGAATTCGGGAGGGAATGCGATATGCGGTTCGGTCTTTTGTATGAGCTTCAATTGCCTCGCCCCTGGGACGACCGGTCCGAGCACCGGTTGATCCACGAGGCCCTGGCCGAGGTCGAGGCCGCCGACCAGTTGGGGTTCGACTACCTCTGGGCCAACGAACATCATTTTCTGGAGGAATACTCCCACAGTTCCGCGCCCGAGGTGTTTCTCGCCGCCGCCGCGGCGCGCACCAAACAAATTCATATCGGTCATGCCGTTGTGTTGTCTCCGCCCGGTTATAACCCGCCCGCGCGGGTGGCGGAGCGGATCGCCACGCTGGATTTGATCTCCAGCGGCCGGGTCGAATGGGGCACCGGGCAATCGGCGTCGCGCAGCGAACTGGAAGGCTTCAACGTCGATCAGGCGAGCAAGCGCGAACAATGGGCGGAGGCGACCGAACAGACCGCCAACATGATGGCGATGACACCCTATCCGGGATTCGAGGGCAAATTCTTCTCGATGCCGGTACGGAACGTCGTGCCGAAGCCGTTTCAGAAACCGCATCCGCCGATCTGGGTCGCATGCTCCAACAAGGAAACCATCCATGCCGCCGCGCGGGCGGGGATCGGCGCGCTGGCCTTCGCCTTCATCGACCCGGCGGAGGCCGGAAAATGGGCCGGCGAGTATTACGACATCATCAGGTCGGACGAGTGCGTTCCAATTGGCCACACCGTGAACGCAAACGTCGCGATGGCGACAGGCTTCTCGGTCCATCACGATGAGGCCGAGGCGAAAGCCCGCGGCATCGAAGGGTTCCAATACTTCGGCTTCGCGCTTGGTCATTTTTACGTCTACGGCCAGCACAAGCCGGGCGTCACGAATCTCTGGGAGCGTTTTCAGGCCGCGCGGCCCGATCTGCCGGATGTCGCGAAAGGCAACGGCATTGGCACGCCCGAACAGTTACGGGACCGGCTGCGGCAGTATCAGGACGCGGGCGTCGACCAGGTTATTTTCGTGCAACAGGCTGGCCGCAACAAACACGAGCACATCATCGATTCTTTGAAACTCTTCGCCGCCGAGGTCATGCCGTTCATGAAGCAGGACCAGACGGAACGCGACCGCCGCAAGCAGGAAGAACTCGCGCCCTTTATCGAGGCGGCGTTGCAGCGGAAGCAATGGATGCGGCCGTTGACACCGGATCGGGTTCCGGTCGTGGCGGCGTATGGCAAAAGCGTCGTCGCGGCGAAGGATGCGACGGACAAACCCACCTACCGCATTGGCACGGCCGGCGGGTTCGAGGTGCCGATGGAGGATCTGGCCGAAAAGAACCTCAACGCGGCCGAATAATGGCTCGCCTGCACAGCGAAACCCGCGCGCCGAAGCACGCGGGTTCCGCCAGGCCGTCCTGCCTGGGGCGGGCGATCGGCGCCCTGGCGTGAGCCGAGAGGGCTACGACCCCGACTTAACCGGGGGCTTCACGGTCGAGGCGCCGGAAGCGCCAGCCGGCGGGGCAACGGTCATGCCGCCACTCGCGGGCGGGGCCGCGGTCACCTTGTGGCCGTCCGCCTTTGTCACCGGGGCCGTCACCGTGCCGCCAACGGGCGCGGGCGCGGTCGTCGAAGCCGCGACCGGCTTGCCGTCCTTACCGCTACTGACAGTCTGATCGGCGCGCGCACTCAGTGGCACCAAAGCGAGGCCCGCCGCGAACAGGCCAAGGGAGGCGAAGGTCAGAACGCGTTTCATGGAAAGTTCCTTTCCGCCGGGGGATAGGTTGTTGCACCCGGCTGAAAGCGATATCACCCCAACATCGCGGCGGCCGCATGCCGGAGGCGTGGCCGAACTTTGGCACGCCATCGAAATCAGATGAAACATTCGTAACGTCCGGTCCTGACGCGGACTCTCGCTCCGAGCGGCGGATGGCCTTGGCGGAGCAAAGGAACCCAACATGCATCTATCCGGCGTCCGGGTTCTCGACCTTACCCGCGTCCTGTCGGGGCCCTTCTGCACCGCGCTTCTGGGCGATCTCGGCGCCGACGTGCTGAAGGTCGAGGCACCGGAAGGCGATTCCGTTCGCGGCCAGGGCGCGATCAAGGACGGATTGTCCTGGTATTTCGCGCAGTTCAATCGCAACAAACGCTCGTTGCGCCTGGATCTTCGAAAGCCCGAGGGCCGCGACATCCTGGCCCGCCTGATCCGCCAATCGGACGTGCTGGTGGAGAATTTCCGGCCCGGCGTGCTGGCCCGGATGGGGTTTCCGCCGGATCGGTTGCGCGAATTGCGGCCCTCTCTGGTGGTCTGCGCGATCAACGGGTTCGGGAGCGAGGGTCCCTACAAAGACCGCCCAGCGTTCGATTTTATCGCGCAGGGGATGAGTGGGTTCATGAGCGTGAATGGGACGGCGGACGGGGAGCCGTTGCGGTCCGGCCTGCCGATCAGCGATCTGGTCGCCGGGCTTTACGCGGCGCTGGCGATCGTGGCCTCGGTCATGCGCGCACGCGAAACCGGCAAGGGCGAGACCGCCGAGGTCAGTCTGACCAACGGCATGGTCAGCATGCTGTCCTATATCGCGACAAACTACTTCGCGACAGGCATCGTGCCGCCGCGCAGTGGCAACGACCATCCGATCGCCGCGCCTTATGGCTTGTTCCCCACGCGAGACGGCCGCATCGCCTTGGCCCCGCCCGACGACACTTTCTTCGCCCGTCTCATGGACGTCCTGGGCTGCCCCGAACTGAAAGACGATCCGCTGTATCGCACGCAGACCGCGCGGGTCGCCAACCGGGAGCGGATCAATGCCATCGTGGGCGGGAAACTCGCCGTCAACACCACGCATTATTGGGTGGAGACGCTGAACGCCGCGGGTGTACCCAGTGGCCCGGTGCATGGGGTGGCCGATGTGTTCGAAGACCCGCAAATTCTTGCGCAGAACATGG
Source organism: Acetobacteraceae bacterium (assembly GCA_009693865.1). GTDB lineage: Bacteria > Pseudomonadota > Alphaproteobacteria > Acetobacterales > Acetobacteraceae > Rhodopila. The sequence continues at coordinate 16,132 of SHWL01000044.1, forward strand.
TCATGGACGTCGAACATCCCGGCCACGGTCTGGTTCGCATGCTGGGTTTTCCCATGAAGTTCGCCGATGCCGCCTGCACTGTCCGCCGGCCCGCGCCCGATCTGGGTCAGCATTCCGGTGAAGTCCTGGCGGAACTGGGATTTTCGGAGGACGAGCAGTTTGCGTTGCGGGAAGCGAGGGTTGTTTGAGACGGAACTCTCGGGAATTGGAGCGATCCAAGGCGGTACGGAAATATTCCCCCTTCGACACAGTCGCCAATTTCCCCGTCATGGCCCGGACGAGCCGAGCCGTGACGGGGAAAAGAAGAACGTGTTGGCCGATACGTTAATTTCTGTGCTTTGCCTAACGGCCGATGCCGCTCTGTGCAAAAAGCAACAAGAAGATCGCGCATACCAGAACGAGGGAGAGGCCTTTCCAGAATAATAACGGGCTGCGTTCTATCAGCGGCACGTGGGAGCCATTCAGAAAATCCTCATTGGGATGCCGGAGATCGAACACATATTCTGACAATTCTTCATACCGCTTGTATGGATCGGGATGCACGGATTTTTTAAGTACGCCGTCGATCCACGCGGGGATCTCCCGATTGTTGTCGAGCACGGAGCGGTAGCCTGATTTACGCTGCTGCGATCGTGTTCGCGCCCGGGCCATTTGAGCGCCGTAGGGCAACCGTCCCGTCAGCATCTGATACGTGATCACTCCGAGAGAGAAGATGTCCGAACGCGACGAACCGCTCTCGCCAAGGAAATATTCCGGCGCGGTGTATTGGACAGTTCCCAGAATGTGTTCGCCCTCGGCAGAGGGGGTGGCTTCCATGACGCCGGTGACGTTCGTGGAGCCGAAATCGATGATCTTCAACGTTCCGGTTTTGTCGATCATGATATTTTCAGGCCTCAGGTCCTGGTGCGGCATTTCCATCCGATGGAAAGCTTGCAGTCCCCTCGCGATTTGCTCGACGATCCCTCTGACGGTCTCCAGGCCGGGTTTGGGATTGTCGATCATCCATTGAGTCAGAGTGATCCCATCGATGAACTCGGTAACGACGTAAAGATGCCTCCTCGCTGTTTGGAGTGGGTGGTAACGAACCCACCGTTTTCAGACCACTGGCGGGAATAGCTTCCAAGAGACCTGCGACGACTGCCTCAATTGTCAGTTTCTTTGTTTGGCTGGGGGCCGTTTCTTCGCCGTGGCCTGACTATCCCCCGGGCTCCCCGCGAAGACGCGGTCAAGGATGGCCGGAGGCCACCGCATAGCGGCGCGAAGCGTCGTTGACGGCGTTTTCGCGCGGAGCCACCCTCGATCAGGGTGGGCGATCCGACCGAATCCAGGTTCGTTACCACCCACTCCAAACAGCGAGGAGCCTATTTTCCCACCGGGCAATATTTCTCCCGCACCGCCTGCCGGAGCGACATCACGGGAATCCTCCAGGGTCAGTTCGTGTTCTGGAACGTCCGGCTTGTCTGAGGCCTGGTTTCGATGACCGCACATAAGTCAAGAGGATCGGTCAGCCATGGATGAGTTCGATTATTCCGGCGGCCATATGCCTGATAAGTCCGAGTTGGCGATCTTGCTCGTGTTGGTTGTTGTCACCGGGTCGTCCCTGTCTACCGGGTTGATGTCTCTGGCCGCTTACGCGCAAATCGGGCCGCGTGTCGGCGAGATCATCGTCTTCAACCCGCGTAACGGACCATATTACTGGGAGCAGCCCGGGATTCGCGCTGTTCGTATGCCGGTTGACGATCTTTCCGCCTCCTGGCCGCGGCCGGTTTGCATTCTCATGCCGCCGGTCATGGCGGCAGCCTCGTGATTGGGGCCAAGGAAACATCCCGGCCACCGTCGTTTCGTGGTCACTGGCCGGGGGCGCGCACCGATTTTGGCGCCAACGACTGCAGCCGTTCGGCCGATCTGACGCCGCGGCTGGTCGATGTGCGCGCGCTGGCGAACGCCGCCGGAGGATTTGGCGTGCATCCCCGGCGCGGATTCTTTTCAGTGGACGCGGCGCGATGAATTGAAGTTTTGGCTTCGACGCAATTTCAGGCATCGCCCAGGCGCGACTTGCCGTGCCGCCGCAATTCCTCATATCATCCATGGTTATACAGCGGCTGACAGGGGGCGTGGGTGAATTCACCGAATTTTGCAACAGGGATCGAACTGAAGCCGATCGGGCAGGGGTTTGGCTGTGAGGTTATCGGCCTCGATCTGTCGGCCCCGCTGCCCGAATCCGATTTCGCCCGCATCCGCCAGGCTTGGTACGATCACAGTTTTCTGGTGTTTCGCGACCTGGGCATGAACCCCGAGCAGCACATCGCCTTCACTCGCCGTTTGGGCCCGCTGCATATCATGGAGCGGGAATTCAATTTGCCCGATCACCCCGAGGTGATGGTGATCGCCAAGGAGGAGCGCGACGGCAAACCATACGGCTCCCGCCGCGTTGGTCTGGGCTGGCACTCGGATGGCGAGGACAAACGAATTCCGAACGCCGGGTCGTTGCTTTATGGCCTGACGATCCCACCCGAAGGGGGCGATACGATGTTCGCGGACATGTATGCCGCTTACGCGGCGCTTCCGCAACGGTTGAAACGCGCCATTCAGGGAAGGCGCGCGCGGTTCAGCCGAATCGACATGCATCATGTGCATTATCCGGATCTGCCGGCGCTGACGGAGGCGCAGAAGCGTGATCGGCCGGACGTGTTTCATCCACTGGTGCGACAGCATCCCCGTACCGGCCGGTCTTCGTTGTTTGTTGGGCGTTGGGCCCGGGATGTCGAGGGCAAGCCCAGTGAGGAAGGGCGCGTGCTGATGGAGGAACTCTTCGCGTTCGCCCAGAATGAGGCGTTCACGTATCGTCACCGCTGGCGCCAGAACGACGCCGTTTTGTGGGACAATCGTTGCATGTTGCATCGCGCGATGGGCTACGACGAGGAGCGGTACGTCCGGCACATGCATCGCACGACAATTGAAGGCGATGTGCCTCGGATGGCGGCGCCGGAATGACGCGCGCGCGACTGGCTCTTACCGCGGCGGCCGCGATCGTTCTTGGCTCGCACGTGGCGGGTGCGATCGATCTGAAGGTTGGATTGGGGTTGGAACCGACATCGATCGATCCGCATTATCATAACTTCACTCCGAACAACGCGGTCTCGCAACATTTCTTCGACGGCATCGTCAATTTCAATGAACGGCATCAACCGGTCCCGGGCCTCGCGCGGTCCTGGCGCACGGTCGATGATACTACCTGGGAGTTTGAACTACGCCCAGGATTGCGGTTTCATGATGGGTCATTGGTTACGTTTGATGATATCGCGTTTTCGGTGCATCGTTCAGGCAATATTCCGGCCAGCCCATCGGGTTTTGGAATGTTCTCGACCGGAATGACCTTTGTTCAGGTGTCGGACACGGTGTTTCAGGTGAAGACGGCGTCGCCCAACCCGATCGTGCCTAACAACCTCGCCAACGTCATGGTGGTTCGGCGTAAGCTGGCCGAGACCGCCAGCAACGCGGAATTCAACAACGGGACGGCGACGGTCGGTACCGGGCCATACCGTTTTGTCGCATTCGTTCCGGGCTCCAAGATGACGATGGCGCCGAACCCGGACCATTGGGGCGGCAAGCCGGCTTTCGACAATGTGGAGGTCCGCTTTATCAAAGCCGGAGCGTCCCGTGTCGCGGCGCTGCTGTCCGGCGATGTCGACTTCATCGACGCCGTTCCGCCGCCCGACATCGCGCGCCTGAAAGCCAATCAACAGATCAGCGTCGTATCCGGGGTAACCAACCGCCTGATCTTTCTGGGAACCGATCAATTTCGCACCGAGACACCTGATGTTTCCAATGCTGGTGGTAAGAATCCATTTCTGGATTCCCGGGTGCGGCACGCCGTTTCCAAGGCCATCAATCGAGAAGCTCTGGCGGAGCGAGTGCTGGAAGGCTCTGGGCAACCCGCCGGTCAGTTACTGCCGGGCTTCTACTTCGGGACCAGCCCCCGCATGCAGCCCGACGTGTTCGACCCGGAGGGAGCGCGCAAACTGCTCGCGGAGGCGGGTTATCCGAACGGCTTCGACGTCGTGCTGCATGGCCCGAGGGAGCGCTACGTCAACGACGTTCAGGTCGCGCAGGCCGTCGCGCAGATGTTGACCCGCGTCGGTATTCGCGTGGCGGTTGAGGCGTTGCCGGCCAGCATCTTTTTCGCCGCCGCGACCTCCGGTGGACCGAACAAAACGCCGAAATTCAGCTTCATCCTGAATGGCATCAATTCTGGCACGGGCGAGAGTTCCGCGGGCCTTCGCTCGCTTTTGGGGACATACGATCCCGCGCGCGGCTTTGGCGCGTCGAATCGCATGCGTTATTCGAATCCCGCGTTCGACGCGCTCATGGACGAAGCGCTGCGGACCATCGACGACAAACGTCGCGCCGAGTTACTGGGACGGGCGATCGACCTCGCCATCGGCACGGATGCGGCGGTTGTGCCGTTGTATTTCCAGCTCAGCGTCTGGGCTTCGCGCAAGGGGCTGGAATATGTTCCCCGCGCCGATGAAACGACTGAGATCATGAGTTTGCGGGTCAAACAATAGGCTCTGCCTGGTTACGTTTTCCATCGCTTTCGATAATGAACGCATCCGCGAGGTTTGAGACGATGTCCAAACGGCAATTCCACCTCGCATGGTTTCTGTCTCAGGGTTATGGTCCGAAGGGTTGGCGCGGCGACTGGCCCGGCAGCGACGTCGCGCGCTGGATGATGCCGGACCTGTTCGTCGATCTGGCGCGGGCCATGGAACGGGCCTGCTTCGACTATCTCATCATCGAAGACTCGTCGATGCTGCCTTATACGTTCCGCGGGTCTCATGATACGTACCTTCGCTACGCCGCGAGCACGCCGAAGCTCGATCCCGCCGTACTCGTGCCGTGGCTCGCACAGGCGACGAAGCATCTTGGGTTGGTGCCGACATTGTCGGTCACCGAATATCCACCATTCCTGCTGGCTCGGTTGGTCAATTCGCTGGACCATGTGACGGAAGGCCGCATCGGCTGGAACTGCGTCACGAGCAGCAACGATGGCGCCGCGCAGAATTATGGCCATGATGGGCAACTGCCACACGATGAACGCTATGAACTCGCTGACGAATTTACCGATCTCGTGACAAAGCTATGGGATGCGTGGGAGCCCGACGCCGTCGTGCTGGATCGCGAGACGCCGATGTGGGCGGACGGTCACAAAGTGCATCCGGTCTTCCACGACGGCCGGTATTTCAAATGCCGCGGTCCGCTGAACGCACCCCGCTCCCCGCAAGGACGCCCGGTGATCTGCCAGGCGGGCGGCTCACCGCGTGGGCAACAATTCGCCGCGCGTTGGGCTGATACCATCATCACCGATTCGGGCAGTGTCGGGACGATGAAGGAATACCGGGCGGACGTGCGCGCCCGCGCGGCCGCGTTTGGGCGCGACCCCGATAGCGTCAAGGTCCTCTTTCTCGCCTATCCCATTGTCGATACCACCATGGATTCCGCGCGTGAGCGCCGGCGGTTGCAGCGCGCGGACGCGGCCCAGAATCTGGACATGCAGCTCTCGTCGATGTCGCGTCTTACCAACATCGACTTCGGCAGGTTCGATCTGGATGAGCCTCTGACCGAGCTGACCACCAATGGTCATCAGTCGTCCCTTGCCAAATGGATCGGTAAAACACCTCGGGAGGTCGCGTTGAGCAACGCGACCAAGGCGGGCATCGATTTCACCGGCACGAACGACCACGTGGCGGGCATGATGCAGGAGATCATGGAAGAGGTTGGCGGCGATGGGTTCCTGTTCTTCAATGGATCGTTCGACCGGCGTTACGTCATGGAAGTGTGCGACGGGCTCGTGCCGGAGCTACAGCGCCGGGGGCTGACACGGACCGGTTATCCGCACCGGCACTTTCGGGACAACCTCATGGAGTTCTGACCCGTGGGCGCCTTGGTTTCTGAATGAAACACGCGGCCCGCGTCGATGACGATCGTTTGACCGGTCACGGTTTCGGTGCGGCACATCGTGACGACCATGTCGAGGCGGCCGAACCGCTTGGTGACGTCGCCGATGAGCCTGGCGACCGCCGTGTCATCAATGATGTCGCAGCCGGACGCGGCGGCGTTGATCTGGTAGCTCGATGTCAGCTCGCGCGCGACGCCATCCGCCTGGTCGCGGCTTTGTGCCTACATGACGGCGATGTTCGCTCCCTCCCGCGCCAACGCGTGACAAATGCGCTGCCCAGGTCCGCCCTTGCCGCCTGTTACAAGTGCGGCCGCGCCTTTGAGGTCCATGAGATGTCTCCTGCTTCGGACAGATTGCGCTCTGACCTCTGGCGCGGGCAGGCAGGCCCACCTGAGTTCTCGAAATTCATTCCACGGCCCGGTCCAGAATGCCCTTCAGCGTCGTGGCTCCCAGCCATCCCGCGGGCGAGACGTGGCCGCCGTGGGAGATACGGTTCTTCTGGGCATCCTCCCAATGCCGGCCATCGAAGAACCGCGCCGGCTTAAGCCCCGGCCCGTCGATGCCATCGAGACATCTCGCGTTCACGGTGACCTTGTCCGGTTGCGAGCGCGGCACATAAAAAGCATGCATGCCGCAATGCGCGCAGAATGGGTGTTGCGCCACGCCTGTCTCAAACGTGTAGACCGTCAAAGCCGTCTTGCCACGCAGCAACTCAAAATCGGCGGGGAACACCGGTAGGTGCAGAATTCCCTTCTTCGTGCAAACCGTGCAACTGCACTGCGACAAAAGGTCCAGATCGACCTGAGCGCGGAATCTGACCCGGCCGCAATGGCAGCCACCTTCTCTTGTTTCAAGCATCGCGCGGCTCCCGGTGACCATTCCGGACGACTGTCTCAAATCGAACGCACCCCGTCCATCCTCCCCGGGCGAATCGACTGAGCCTCACAGTGACCTCAAACGGCCGGTCTCCGCTGACCTGGCCAGTGTGGGGCTGTAAGCCGTTGCGGCTTGCCGGAGCGGAGGGCTACAGTCGCGCGGGAACTTTGCCCGGAGAGCGGCCATGGCGAGAGGCGGTTGGGTGTATGTTGGCGGGCGTGCCGGGAATAAACCGCCGGCGGCGGAGAAAGCCGCGATCGCCGTGGCCTGCGAGGACTTTATCGCGGGCGTGCTGACACCGAAATATCTCCCGAAGGTCATTCCCACGAAATGGAATTACCCGGTCGAGCTTTATGGCAAGTGGCTTGGCAACAAGTATCGTTTCCTGACGCATTTCCGGTGCGATAATCCGGAATACACCAAAACGGAATTCAATTTGCCCTTTGCTCGCCTGGAATACGTCAGCCACGACCTCTTTGATTTGTCCTGGCACCGGCACACGGGCGAGTGGCGGTGTGTGTTCGAACGCGTGTCGTTGAAGGAGGGTTTGCGGTTGATCGAAACCGAACCCTTCCTCCGGCCGCCATGCTGACATTATCGCGGCCTGACCGGTTCCTGGTTCGGCGCGCCGGAACAATCATCCAACCATCCATCGGACACGCGCCATGACCCGCCATTTGCACCTCAATTTGTTCATCCATGGCCGCGGCCATCATGAGGCGGCATGGCGCCACCCGTCGGCTTCCAAGCTGCCGCTGACCGATATCCATTACTACATCGATCTGGCCCGCAAGGCCGAGGCGGGGTGCTTCGACTCCGTCTTTCTGGCGGATCAACTCGCGGCGGGCGACGACATCGCCAGCGCGCCGCGCACCTGGCTGGAGCCGATCACGACGCTGGCGGCTCTGGCGGGCGCGACGAGCCGGATCGGGCTGATCGCGACCTGCTCCAGCACCTATACCGAGCCGTTCAACCTGGCGCGGCAATTCGCCTCGTTGGACCACATGTCCGGCGGGCGAGTGGGCTGGAACATCGTGACCAGTTGGCTGGTCGCGGCGGCCGGCAATTTCGGCGGGCAGGGGCAGTTGACCCATGCCGAGCGTTACGAACGCGCCGAGGAATACATGAGCGTGGTCAACGGTCTTTGGGACAGTTGGGCCGACGACGCGGTGGTGGATGACCGGGCGTCCGGCCGTTATGCGCGCGCGGGCGCCATTCGCGCCGTGAACCACAAGGGGCCGCATTACCAGGTCACGGGGCCGCTGAACATGCCGCGCGGACCGCAGGGACGGCCGGTCTTCGTGCAGGCGGGGTCCTCCGACACCGGCCGCCGCTTCGCCGCCCGCCATGCCGAGGCGGTGTTCACCGCTCAGATGGAAAAAGCCACTGCGAAGGACTTTCATGCCGATCTGAAACGCCTCGCCGCCGCCGAGGGCCGCGCGACGGACCAGATACTGATCCTGCCCGGCCTAAGCCCGGTGATCGGCGGCACCGAGGCCGAGGCCCTTCGCATTGCCCGCGAGTTGAACGACCTGACCGACCCCGAGGTCGGACGGAAACGCCTGTCCGGCCGTTTCGGCGGCCACGACTTCTCTCACCTGCCGCTGGACAAGCCGCTATCGCCGGAGGATTTCCCCGATCCCGCCACCGTTCAGGCGGCGCGCAGCCGGACCGAGGTCATCATCGGCCTCGTCCGTCGCGAGAAGCCCACCCTCCGAGAACTCCTGGGCTACATGGCGGGCGCGCGCGGGCATTTCGTGACGGCAGGGACGCCGGAACAGATCGCCGATCTGATGGAGGACTGGTTCCGCGATGGCGCCGCCGACGGGTTCAACCTGATGCCTCCGGTGTTGCCGTGGATGCTGGACGTGTTCATCGCCGAGGTCGTGCCGTTGTTGCGGAAGCGCGGGCTGTTTCGCGACGCCTACGCGGGCGAAACGTTGCGCGCGCATTATCGCCTCGCGCGGCCGGCGGGACGGATTTAGCGGCACAGCCGCCTCTGTCCCCCGGGCGCGATCCCGTTTATGCGCTGGCGACCATGAATGATTCGCAAAATTCGCCGCGCCGTTTGGGCATTCTGGCTGGTGGCGGACCGTTGCCTGGCCGGGTCGCCGCGTCGGCCGCCGCCGCGGGCCGTCCCGTGTTCATTATCGGCCTGGCGGGTTTCGCCGACCCTGCCGTCATCGCTCCCTGGCCGCACGAGGTCATCCGCCTGGGCGCGGCGGGCCGCATGGTGGCCGCGTTGAAAGCGCACGCGTGTCAGGATTTGGTGTTGATCGGCCCGGTGCGCCGGCCGTCCCTGTTCGAACTCCGCCCGGACGTCGAGGGCGCGAAGATCGTCGCCCGGATCGGGCGAGCCGCCTTCGCGGGCGACGATGGTCTGCTCTCGGCGATCATCCGCATCCTGAACGAGGAAGGATTTCAGGTCCTCGGCGCACACGAAATTCTCGACGCGGCGTTGGGCCCGGCAGGGTTGCTGTCGCATGCCCATCCGAGCGCGGGCACGATGGCCGATATCGCGCGAGGCATCGCGGTCGCGCGCGCGCTTGGCGCGGCCGATGTGGGGCAGGGCTGTGTGGTGTGCGCCGGTGTCGTGATCGCGGTCGAGGCCGTCGAGGGCACCGATGCCATGCTGTCCCGCTGCGCTCCGCTGTTGCTGTCACTGGGCTTGCCGAGGCCGGGCGGCGTCCTGGTGAAGGCGGTCAAACCTGGCCAGGACCGGCGCGCCGACCTGCCGACGATCGGGCCGGACACGCTGCGTCACGCTGCCGCCGCCGGCCTCGCGGGCATCGCCTATGAGTCCGGCGGGACCATTCTGGCCGAGCGGGCGACCTGTATCGCTTTGGCCGACGAACTTGGGCTATTCTTGTTGGGGTTCGATCCTGAGACCACGGAAAAGGGGAGTTAAGATCATGGGCAGTTTCCTCCACACCATGCTGCGCGTCGGCAACCTGCAAAAAAGCATCGATTTTTACTGCAACGCGTTCGGCATGAAAGAGATGCGCCGCCGCGATGTGCCGGAAGGCAAGTACACGAACGTGTTTGTCGGCTATGGCGAGGATACCGATAATACCCTTATCGAGATGACCTATAACTATGGCGTTGAGAAGTACGAGATGGGCGGGGCCTTCGGGCACCTCGCGGTCGGCGTGCCCGACGTGGCGGCAGCGTGCGAGGTCGCGGTGGCGGCCGGTGGCACCGTCACCCGGCCACCAGGCCCGGTGAAATTCGGCACGACGATCATTGCGTTCGTGAAGGACCCGGATGGATACGCGATTGAACTGGTGCAGCGGGCCTGATCGAACGGGCTTGCCAACCGTGTTGGCCGTCGGTTGGGGGGCCTCGGGATGACCGGGGCCGCCCGAAGTTGAGCCCAACGATCAGCTGAAACCGATCGTCTCGGCGATGCGCCGGCGGAGTTCAATCAGTTGCTCCGGCTGGATGCGGGATTCCGTCGCTCGGACCCGTCTGACCGACACGGTTGTCACCGACGGCGCGAGGGCGAAGCACCGCCGCTCGCAGCCGTTCTCCGGCGTGGGTTCGAGGATCACGGACAACCCGGGAATGGCGAGGCCGGCATCGCTGGTGAGAGGCACGACGACGACATTGGGGTAGTCTGGTTCAAACAACTCGTCGTCTTCGACAACCACGGCCGGTCTCAGCTTGTTGGGTTCGTTCGGCAAGGCGGAGCCTCGCCAGTCGACAATGACAATGGTGCCGGCTTTGATGCGCGCCACCTAGTGCCCCTCGGCCCCCGGTGTTCCCCAGTCGTCCATGAATTCCCGCGCGCGCTCGTTCGTCGCGACGTGGCGTGCCACGGCGGCACTTCCGGCCCGAATGTGGGCCCGGCGCACGTCGCGGGCCGCCCGCGCCGCGAGTTGGCGGAGGTAGCTGGCCAGCCCGATGCCTTGTGTGGCCGCTTCGGCTTCCAGCGTGATGCGAACATCGGGGTCGAGCCGGATGGAGATAGGTGCCGTCATGGCCGGATCCCTTGGAAGCTTGCATCGGATATGTAGGACGTTTGCGTAGTACAATCAAGTCGTCACCTGGGATGACTCGCGTCCAACGCAGCTTGCAACATCCAGCTCGCGGCCAGCCGGTCGACCGACCCGGCCCGCTTGCGGTGGCTGAGGTCGGCCTCCTGGATCAGGAACCGGTTCGCCGCCGCGCTGGACAGGCGTTCGTCGAACATCGCCGTGGGCAACCTCGTCGCCTCCGACAGCGCCAATGCCCAATCTCGCGCGGCCTGGGCGGCGGGACCGGTGGTGCCATCCATCGACAGCGGTAGCCCAACAACGAGCCCGCCGGCGCTTTCCTTGTGGGCAATGGCCAGGATCTCCGCCGCATTCGCCTTCAGTTTCCGCCGCTTCAGGCTTCCGAACGGGGACGCCAGCATCAGGCGCACATCCGTCAGCGCGAGGCCGATCGTTTTGCTGCCCGGATCGATCCCGATCAGGCGTTGGTCTTTGGTCAAGGCGGCGCGCAGCACGGGCAGAGTGAGCAGGTGCATGGTCGAGCGATCATCGAACCCCTCGCGGTCAATGACCAGAGATGAATGCGCCGCGACCCGTTGTCGCGGAAGCGGTTGGGCCTTCCGGACCTGAGGCTGACCTCTCGCATGCGCTCCCCATCAGTCCGGCGCCTCCCCAAACACATGCGCGTCCAAGAAAGCATTCCGGAACTTGCCACCCGGATCGAACCGCCGCGCCAGGGCTCGAAAATCCTCCAGCCGGGGATACAATGGCGCCAGTTCCCGGGCTCGCGCATGGATGATTTTTCCCCAATGCGGCCGTGCGCCCAACGGCGACAACATCGGCTCAACCTCCGCGGAAATCCTCGGCACCGCCTCGAGGTCACGAGCCCAGGAAAAATGAATGCCGATCGTGTCCCGGCCGTGTGCCGGGCTCAACCACAAACTATCCTGGGCCATGCTCCGGATTTCCGTGGTCAGCAGAAACGGATCGATGCGCGGGCCCATCACGCGCAACAACCGGATCGCCTCAATCGCCCGGGATCGCGGCAACATATATTCGCTTTGCAAATGTCCCACGGTCCCGGGATCCACGCCGGGCCGGAAATGCGGCAAACGTTCTGACCACGGACCGGGTTTGCCCCACTCGTTCAACGCCGCGATCCCATCCGGTTTCAGATCGGCGGAGGGCGAGGCCGCGAGCGAAACGTCCAGCCGCGCCATCGGAACAGTTGAGGCATCGTCCAATCGTGATTTGACCCAAAGCCGCGTCACCGTCGGCGTCGCCCATTTCGTTAGCAAACTGACACTGTAACCCGCCGACATGACCGCGTCGAAATCGCCGGTCAGAGTGTCCCAGGCCAACCCCTCGAACGCGTCCTGGCGCATGTCGAACGTGGGCTGAATATCCAGTGCGACACGGGTGACGACGCCCAAAGCGCCGAGGTTCACGACCATACCGTCGAAATCGAGGTCGCCTCTCTGGGCGGAGATGAGGTCGCCTGTCGCCGTTACGAGTTCCAATCCCGCAACGGCCGACGAAAGCGTGCCAAGCTGGTCGCCGGAGCCATGGGTTCCCGTCGCCGTGGCGCCGCCAAGCGTCACATGCGGCAGTGAAGCGGTATTGTGCAACGCCCAGCCCGGGTGCGAGTCGAAGCTGTGGGGAGTAGGCTGCCGCCTCGACAATCGAGGGAATCGACCCATGGCGACGGTGAAACTCAGCGACGAAGCGCTTTTGGCGTTCTTCCAATCCCATCCGGGTCTTCGCGACAGAGTGGCGTCGATCGTGG
>SHWL01000045.1 GCA_009693865.1 Acetobacteraceae bacterium
AAGCGCCTCTACCGGGCAACTCTGCGGCGGCAGCAGTCGCGCCACCGCGTTGTCCTTAAACGTCTGTCCATACCGAGCCATGTTCGTCTTCCAGCGCCCCCTGAGGTCTTGATCCTATCCGGGCGGCAACTTCTCTGACACAGGGGGAGACATGCTGGTCAACGGGGCTTCAATGGGCAAGATAGTTGGGATCGATCTGGGAACAACAAGCTCGCGTGTCGCCGTCTTTGAGGGCGGCATGCCCGTCATCATCGAGAATGCCGAAGGTGAAGGCACTACACCGTCTTACGTGGCCTTTACCCCTTCCGGCCAAGTTTTGGTCGGAGAATCTGCACGCCGACAGGCGGTCGTCAATCATGAGAGTACAATCTATGCGGTAAAGCGGCTTATCGGACGACGCTACGACGACCCAACAATTGCACCCATGAAGCGCGTGCTGCCCTACAGGATTGTGAAGAGTGAAAGCGGTGACGCGTGGGTAGAAGTAAGGGGACGTCAATATTCGCCAACTCAAATTTCTTCTATAATATTGAGAAAGATGAAGGAAACTGCGGAGGCTTATTTAGGTGCCGCCGTTACGAAAGCGGTGGTCACCGTCCCCGCTTATTTCAATTACGCGCAGAGGCAAGCAACCAAGGAGGCTGGTCAACTTGCCGGACTCGAAGTAATTCGAATGATCAGCGAACCCACGAGCGCCGCAATTGCATTTAGTCACAAAACGAATATGTCCGAAATGATCGCCGTTTACGACTTGGGTGGTGGGACTTTTGATATCTCCATACTCGAAATCGGCGATGGTGTTCACGAGGTAAAATCTACTAATGGAAATACATTCCTTGGAGGGGAGGACTTTGATATTTGTATAATTGATCACCTTGTACAAGATTTCTTAAAAGAACACGGCTTCGATCTGGGAAATGATCGGCTTGCGCTCCAGCGTATCAAGGAGGCGGCAGAACAGGCGAAAATCGAACTATCCTCTTCAGAGGTTGCCGAAATCCGCATTCCATTTTTAATTGCAGATCAGTTTGGAGCCAAACATATCAATACACAGCTGAACCGCCAGACGTTCGAAAAACTAATTCAGGATTTGGTGGAACGAACGATCGATTCGTGCAAGCTCGCTCTGAAGGATGCTGGCCTGCACCCATCTGACATCAATGAGGTGATCTTGGTCGGCGGTTCGACGCGAATACCGTTGGTCACGGCGCATGTCAATCGTCTTTTTGGACAGGATCCCCACAGGGGGCCGAGGCGAGAAGACGCGGTAGTATTTGGTGCTGCGATTCAAGCTGCTAATCTGACGCACGAAGTTAGCGATGTTCTCCTCCTAGATGTGATCCCGTTCTCCCTGGGCATTGAGACGCTTGGTGGAGTGTTTACCCGCGTGATCGAGCGAAACACCCCGATCCCGACTAAGTTCAGTCAGGTATTCTCGACCACCGACAACAACCAGCTTGCTGTGACGATCAACGTGTTCCAGGGCGAACGCGAGATGGCGGTGGACAACAAATTGCTAGGCAGTTTCCAACTGACCGGTATTCCACCAGTCCCGCGCGGGGTACCGCAACTCGAGGTGACGCTCGATATCGACGCGAACGGCATTATAGAGGTGTCAGCCAAGGACAAGGCCACCGGTAAGGCACAGTCGATTCGTATACAAGGTCCTAGTGAATTGTCCGAAAGCAAAAGAGGGCAAGCACTAGTCCGACACTCATCTCTTGAAAGACCAAAACTCAAACGAAAAATTCCTGGAGGATTAACACCTTTGCCTATTCCTCTGCCATTGCCAACTTATCGTTCGATCGCGTCGAATTCAGAATCTCAATTAACCAAGAATTCAACTGTAGCACCGGGGCACGCACATCGACAATACTTCGTTAGCTACGCTCGCGAGGACGAATGGTGGGCTCGGCGCATTGAGAGGAGCTTGTCGGTTCTCACACGGACGCGCCAATTCACGCTATGGATAGATCGGAAAGGGATCGAAACCGGATCGCAATGGAAGACACGGATTCTCGAGTCTATCGATTCTTCCAATGCGGCGATCTTATTGATCTCGGAGGATTTTCTAGCTTCGAGCTTCATCCAGTCAACTGAACTCCCAAGGCTTTTCGCGCGTCACGAACAGCATGGTCTGGAATTGATTCCAATAATGGTAAGATTTTGCCCATACGCGCTTGCCGATGACCTCGCGCAGTTTCAATTTTTTAACGAGCCAGACCGTCCTTGGAATAGCCTGAAGGACTGGGAGGTAGATAGAGAATTAGCAAAATTAGCTCAGGAAATCGCCAGTCATCTACAGTCGAACCAATGAGAGCCGCATTCGATACGATTACCATTGATGATTATCATATGCTGATAACTGCGGGATTCTACAGAATTTCTACTTTCTTTGATTGTCGTCGCAAGGAGAGGGCATTCTAACAAGGAGACGGCATTCTAAATCGAAGCGCCGAAGGATGGTGACGACCTTGGGTATATCCTCAAATTGCGATATAATCAACTAGCCAAGCGCACCATCCGATCCTCTCTCCTCGACAACGGCGTGACAGGCCACCCGCGTACCGCCGACGTCAACGAGCGCCGGCACCTCCTCCCGGCATCGCGCGTTCGCCAACGGGCACCGCGGATGAAACGCGCATCCGGGCGGCGGTGCGATCGGGCTGGGGACATCGCCACCAACCGGTGTCCGCGCCCGTCCGATATGATCCAGGTCCGGAATGGCATCCAGCAGAAGCCGCGTATAAGGGTGTCGCGGGCGCTGGAAAATCGTTTCGGCATCCCCCAGTTCGACGATCCGGCCCAGATACATCACACCAAGCTGGTCCGACATATGCCGCACCACCGCCATATTGTGACTGATGAACAAATACGTCAGCCCCAGACGCCGTTGCAAATCCCGCATTAAATTCAGGATCTGCGCCTGCACCGACACATCCAGCGCGCTGGTCGGCTCGTCGCAAACCAGGAACTCTGGCTCCGACGACAAAGCCCGCGCGATGGACACGCGCTGGCGCTGCCCGCCCGAGAATTCGTGCGGATATTTATCGCCGTCCGAGGGCACCAGCCCCACCTGCGTAAGATACATTTCCACGCGCCGCCGCACCGAGGACTCGTTCTTCTCCAGGCCATACATCCGGACCGGTTCGGCGACGATATCGGACACCCGCCAGCGGGGATTGAGCGAAGCGTACGGATCCTGAAAGATCATGTTCATTTGCCGGCGCGCTCCGCCGTGCCGCCGGGCCTCGGCCAGGTTCTGGCCTTCGAAACGAACTTCTCCCGACTTCGGCGTGTAAAGCCCAACACTCAACCGCGCGACCGTCGATTTTCCGCAACCGGATTCGCCCACAAGCCCCAAGGTCGTGCCCCGCGCGATGCTGAACGACACGTCGTTGACCGCGCGCAAAAAGCGGCGCGGCTCGCGGGACAGCATGCGCCGCAACGGCGGGAGCGAGACGTCGAACTCATGCGTCACGCCCACCGCTTCCACCATTGGCGGATCAGCCATGCGGGGCCTCCGGCGCGTGCAACCAGCATGCCGCCTGCGTCGCACCCGCGGCCAGCAACCCCGGCCGATCGATCAGGCAACGATCGAACGCGCGCGCGCACCGCGGATGAAACGCGCACCCCGCCGGAATCGCATCCAATCTGGGCATCGATCCATCGATCTGGCGCAATCGTTCCGCCTTGTGTTTGACCGTCGGGATGCTACCCATCAGACCGTCCGTATAGGGATGCGCCGGATGCCGGATCACCGCGGCGACCGGTCCGATCTCGGCGATGCGGCCCGCGTACATGACCGCGACCCGGTCCGCCGTCTCCGCTATCACGCCCATATCGTGCGTGATCAGCATCACGGCGGTACCGTTTTCGCGTGTCAATGTCTTCAATAACGTGATGATCTGTGCCTGCACCGATACATCCAGCGCGGTGGTCGGCTCGTCGGCGATCACAAGATCCGGCTCGGCACATAGCGCCAAAGCGATCACCACGCGTTGACGTTGTCCGCCGGAAAATTCGTGTGGCCACGACTCGATCCGCCTTGGCGCGTCCGGGATGCCCACGCGTTCCAGCCAGACGACAGCACGGCGGCGCGCCTCGGTTGCAGTCAGATCGAGGTGAGTGAGCATCGTTTCGGTCAATTGATGGCCGATGCGCAGCAAGGGATTGAGCGTGGTCAGCGGGTCCTGGAAGATCGTGCCGATGCGGCGGCCGCGAATACGGCGCATCCGGTCCGGCCGCAACGTGTCGATTCGTTCTCCTGTCAGATGGACCGACCCGCCGGCGATGCGGCCGGGCCATGTCAGCAATCCGACGATCGCCGCGCCGGTCAGCGATTTTCCCGCGCCTGACTCGCCGACAAAACCCAGTACCTCGCCCGGTGCGATGTCGAACGACACACGGTCGATCGCGCGCAGCACGCCGCGGCGGGTGGGGAAATCGACGATCAGATCGCGGACGTCCAGCAGCGGGGTCATCGTAGCCTCGGGTTCAAAGCGTCGCGCAACCAGTCGCCCAGGAGGTTGATGGAAAGGACCATGAGCACAAGGGTGATACCTGGGAAGATCGTGACCCACCATTGGCCGGAGAACAGAAAATCGTTGCCGTAACGGATCAGCGTTCCAAGCGATGGCCGCGTCGGCGGCAGGCCAACGCCCAGAAAAGACAAGGTCGCCTCGGTCAGGACCGCGAGGCCCAGGCCAAGCGTGGCCAGCACCAGGACGGGTCCGAGGACGTTTGGCAGCACGTGACGGAGCATGATGCGCCAGGAGGTCGCGCCGATCACGCGCGCGGCCAGGACGTATTCTTTGTCGCGCTCGACCAAAGTCGAGCCGCGCACGGTGCGCGCGATGCCCGGCCACAGGCTGATGCCGATCGAAAGGATGATCACCGGGACCTGCATGCTGTCCCGCATGGTTCTTGGCAGCGCGGCGCCGGCGATGCCGTTGATCATCAACGCGGTCAGGATGGCGGGGAAGGTCAGTTGCACGTCGGCGATCCGCATCAGAATCGTATCGGGGGCGCCGCCAAGATATCCGGCGGTCAGGCCGATGAGGATACCAAGAGTCACCGCGATCGCCACGGAACAAAACCCCACGAGAAGGCTGACCCGCATCCCGTACATGATCGCCGACAACATGTCGCGCCCCTGCGAGTCGGTGCCAAACAGGTTGACCCATTCCGCCTTGGCCGCGGGCCAGGGCGGTTTGAAGCTGTCGAGCAATGAAAGAGTCGCGAGGTCGGTCGGGTCGTGCGGCGCGAGCCAGGGTGCCAGCACGCCGGACAGGATCAGGACCAGTGCGACAAAGGCGGAGGCGATGGCGGCTGGCGACTGGCGGAAGGCGTGGACAACGTCGCTGTCGAGAAACGCGCGGCCGCTCATGGATCACGGCTGGCGCGCAGGCGTGGATCGACCACGAAGTACAGCAGATCGACGATCAGATTGATGGTCAGGAACACCAGCGCGATCAGCAGCAAACAGGCCGACATCACGGGGATGTCGGCGACCGCGACCGATTGCACCAGTAACAATCCCATGCCGGGCCATTGGAAGACGGTTTCCGTCACCAGCGAGAACGCGACGAGGCCGCCGAACTGCAACCCGATGATCGTGATAACCGGCACCAGCGTGTTCTTCAGCGCATGACCGAAATGAATGGAGCGGTCGGTCAGGCCGCGGGCTCGCGCGAACCGGATATAATCGGTGCGCAGGACTTCCAGCATTTCCGCGCGCACCAGACGCAGAATCAGAGTCATTTGAAACAAACCGAGTGTGACCGCGGGCAGGATCAAGGCGCGGACGCCGGACCAGGTGGCGAAGCCGGTCGTCCACCAGGAGGTCAAAGGCACCACCGTGCCGCGGCCAAAACTGGGCAGCCATTCCAGGCTGACGGCGAAGAGCAGAATCAACAGAATGCCCACCAGAAAGGCCGGCAGCGACACGCCGATCAGGCTGACGGCCATGAACAGGCGGGACGACCAACGCTCACGGTGGATGCCGGTATAAACGCCCATCGGCACGCCGATCGCGATCGCCAGGATGGACGCGGCCGACGCGAGTTCCAACGTGGCCGGCAGCCGCTCCGCGATCAGGCGCGAGACCGGTTGGGCCAGGCGGTAGCTGATCCCGAACTCCCCGTGCAGCGCGGCCCAGATGTAGTATGCGAATTGGATGAAAAACGGTTGATCGAGGCCGAGGCGGTGGACCATTTCCAGGCGTTGCGCCTCGGTGTGGTCCTGGCCAAGCAGGATCGTCACGGGATCCCCGACGAATGCGAACAGCGCGAAGGAAATCAGGCCCACGGTCAGCAGAACGGGGATGGCTTGCAGCAGCCTGGAGGCGGCGAAAGCGAACATCGGGGGATCAGTAGAGGGTTTTCGGCGTTGGTTGAACCAGGCGCGGGCTCATCCCGTCGGTGGCTCGTTGTCCTTCAGCCACTCGTTCATCAGCGTATAGCCCACGGCGAGAAGCACCGGGCCGAGGAATATCCCAAGCAGTCCATAGGCGAGCGCGCCGCCGAGGACCCCCAGAATGGTCAGCAGGAACGGCAATTGGGCGCCGCGGGCGATGAACCAGGGCCGGATGATGCTGTCGGCGCCGGAGACAGCGACGACGCCGTACGTGGCGAGAAAGGCTCCCCAGGCGATGTGGCCGGTGCCCAGAAGCCAAAGCGCGGCGGGAATCCAGACAACCGGGGCACCAACGGGCAACACGGACAGCAAAGCGGCGATCCCGCCCAACAGAATGGGGCGGGGCACACCGGATAGCCACAGGCCGAACGCGGTCAGGATGCCCTGCACCACTGCCGTGCCAACGATGCCGTAGACCACGCCCCGGACGGTGGCGCCGGTGACCTCGGCCAGCCGGTCCGCCTGCTCGCCCACGACCCGCCGCAGGATCAGCCGCAGCCTGGTGGCGATCGGTTCCCCATACACATAGAAGAAGAACGCCACGAACAGCGCCAGGAGGAACATCGCCACGCCGTTGGCGATGCCCAGAAGCAGGCTGAGCCCGCTTTCCAGGATAGTTCCGAAAAATGGCCGGAGCACAGGCAGCAACAGGCCGATATCGGCGGCCCAGCGGTCCCAGAGTTCGGCTAAAGTGGGGCCGACGAGGGCGACCTCGCCAAGCCAGGGCGGTGCGCCGGGCAGGCCTTCGCGCAACCCGGCCTCGACCGCGCGGCGGAGTTGCACGACGTCGCCGCCGCCTCCTGGTGCCGCCAGCACGATCGGCAGGACCAGGACGATGGCGGTCAGCAAGACCATCGCCAGGGCTGAGAATGTCCGGCGCAGGCGCAACCGGGCGCGAATCCACTCATGCACCGGCCAGGTCGTGTAGACGAGAATTCCAGCCCAGAGCAGGGCGGAGAAGAATGGATACAGCACCGCGAAGCAGCCGAGGGCCACGCCGCCGATCAGTAAGCCCATGAGGATTCGTTCGGCGATCACCGGCCGGTCCACATGTGGCTGGTCAAATATGAGACAGGCCTGTAGCCTTCGCCCGAATTCGATCGGAGATCCATCATGCCTCGCCTGGCCGCAAATCTTTCGATGATGTTCAACGAGATACCGTTCCTGGAACGGTTTACCGCCGCGCGCAAGGCCGGGTTCGAGGGCGTGGAATTCTTGTTCCCGTACGAACATCCCGCCGCCGAGCTACGCAGCCGTCTCGTGGGCGAAGGCCTGACCCAGGTGCTGTTCAATATGCCGCCCGGCGATTGGACGAAGGGGGAGCGTGGCGTCGCGGCGCTCCCGGGGCGGCAGGGGGAATTCCGGGAGGCGGTGAAGCGGGGGCTGGATTACGCCGCGACGCTGGAATGCCGCCGGGTGCATTGCATGGCGGGGATCGTGCCCGCCGACGTCTCACTCACCACCGCCGCCGCTGTCTATGCCGCCAACCTCTCCTGGGCCGCCGAGCAGGCGCGCCCGGCGGGGGTGAAACTGATGATCGAGCCGATCAATCACCGCGATATGCCGGGGTATTTCCTCAACACGCAGGCGCAGGGCGCGGCGATCGTGGAGGCCATCGGCAAGGACCGCATCGGGCTTCAGTTCGATGTGTACCACGTGCAGATCACCGAGGGCGACATCACGAAGCGGATGGAACAGTTCATGCCGGTGATCGACCACATGCAGATCGCCGACGTCCCGGCGCGTAATGAACCCGGGACGGGGGAGATCGGCTGGGAGTTCGTGTTCCGGCGGATGGATGAACTGGGTTACATGGGCTGGGTCGGCTGCGAATACCGGCCAGCGGGCGATACCGTTGCCGGGTTGGGGTGGCGGCAACGGTTTGGGGTTTAGGGGACGCGGCACTCAGGCTGGTTTGGGGCGCGTCCGGGCCGATCGTAGCGTAATGGTCCCGTGAAACTGTTTCTGGATGCCAGGGCAATCTCGATTGACAGATCATACGCGTCGCGCGTATGATCCAGGTCACACATCACAGGGGCGGCCCTTCTTCGGTGTCCGGCGATGTCCACAGCGAATTCGTGGAGATCGGTATGCCCTGGTGCCTTGAAGAACTTGAACTCGACACGGCAGGTGCCGTTCGGGCGGTGCTACGCGACGGTGGGCATGTCGTTGAATTCGTCGCGGATTTTGAACTCGGGAACCGGTGCGCCGTTCTCAGTGGCCTGCACGTCCATGGCGATGGCCCGAACTCGCTTGGAATTGCCGGGCTGCGGGAATTGATGCGCTGGGCGCTGGAGCAACTCGATGTCGACGAACTCCGAATTGAAGGCGCGACTCGCACGTCTGGGGCCGGTCCGGGACGCCGACCCGCCCCCGTCGTTTTCCGGCGACGCGGTTCCGCTTGTCCTGAGGCTTGAAGGCGCGCTGGAGCGTCCGATCCATGTTCTGCAGCGGCTGCGTGCCGCGGGACTGACGTTGCGTTCCGCGCACGCGGTCATCAATCGGCTGGCCGAGACGCGGCTGGCGGTCTGTCAGATCGCGGACGGCGCCAATATCCCCGTACTCGCCACTGACCTGGCGGCCATGAACGTGCATACCTTTCGCCGTCGCCAACTTGATCCCAGCATGATCGCGGAAGTGCGCGCCCGGCATGGGCTGTCGCAACGCGAGTTCGCCGAGGTGCTCGGCCTCGATATCGACACGCTGCAGAATTGGGAGCAGGGGCGGAACAAACCCGACGCGGCGGCTCTTAACCTTGTCATGGCGTATGACAAATCGCCGGCGTTGATCGAACAGGCCGTATTTGAGGCGGTTGTTTGAGCAGCCCGCCATCCTCACTTCTCGTATCCCCCAGCCTAACGAGGCCCTTTCGATCTGACATCCTCCGGTAAATCCCGCTGCCAGCTCGAAGAACGAACACCTACCCCACCCAGGCCGGCGCGAGTGCTTGCCTCTCGGCGGGGGCGGTGACGACGCCATAGACCCCGCGCTCCCCGGGCAACGGCGCGAAGCGGCTGGTGATGCCCAGAACCGTTTCGGCACCGCCAAGATACAGCAGGCCGTCAGGCGGCATTTGCGCGGCCATCGCCTCCAGTACCCGGGTTTTCGTCGGCTGATCGAAATAGATCAGCACGTTGCGGCAGAAAACGATATCGAAACGGCCCAGTGGGCGGAGGTCTCCCAGGAGATTGAATTCGCGAAATTGCGCCATCTGACGGATGGCGGCCTCGATCCGCCAGTTTGGGTCTTCTTTCTTGAAGTATTTCATCAGCATCTGCACCGGCAAGCCGCGCTGCACTTCGAACTGCGTGTACTGACCCTCTTTCGCGCGGGCCAAAGGTTCCCGCGCGATATCGGTGCCGACGATTTCGATCTTGCGGTCGCCGATCAGCGCCTTGCTCTCCGCCAGGATCATCGCCAGCGAATAGGCCTCCTGGCCAGAGGAAGCCGCCGCGGACCAAATGCGCGACGAGGTCCCCGGCGGCCGCGCCGCCAACAGCCGCGGCAGGGCCTGGAGGCGGAAATGTTGAAACGGCTTGTCGTCGCGAAAGAAGAAACTCTCGTTGGTGGTCATCGCGTCGATCACGTCGCGCGCGAGTGGCTCCACGCCGGGCCTCCCCAGCCGATCGGCAAGTGCGTTCAGATCGGGCAGTTTCTCCCGCCGGAGGATGCTCACCAGCCGGGTTTCGAGCAGGTAGACTTTGTCCTGGCCGATGATCAGGCCTGACCTCGTCTTCAACAGACCGGCCAGAGTCGCGAAGGCCGTGGCGCTCAGTGGGATTGTCATCTTGCCGGCACCCGCAACAGTTCGAGCAATTTCTGGGCGATCCGCGGCAGCGGCAGCACCGCGTGACAAAGGCCCGCCTGAGCGACCGCGCCGGGCATGCCCCACACCACGCTTGTCGCTTCATCCTGGGCGACCGCGACGCCGCCCTTTTCGATGACGAAACGCGTGCCGGCGAGGCCGTCGTGGCCCATGCCAGTCAGGATCGCGACCAAAACCCGTCCGCCACTGGCCGCCGCCGCCGAGCGCAGCATCGGATCGACACTCGGCCGGCAAAAATTCTCCGGCGGATCGGTCGAAAGCCTGGCGCGGTATGCCCCATCGGCCTGTTCAACGATTAAATGTTTGTCGCCGGGGGCGAGATAAATGCGTCCATTCTGCAACATTTCGCCGTCCTTCGCCTCGGCGCAGGGAAGGCCGCCCAACCGCGTGATATGCTCGGCGAGAATCGGAGTGAAGGTCGCGGGCATGTGCTGCGTCAGAATCACCGGCACGTTTACCGCCGTGCCCAAACCCTGGATCAAGGTGAACAAGGCCTGTGGACCACCAGTGGAACTGCCGATCGCGAGCAGCTTCGGCGGCAGAATCGAAGCCGCGCGCGTGGTGGGTGGGGCACGCGCGGGGAGGGCGGCGCGATGGCGAAACCGCGCGAGTCCTTTCACCTTTGTGATGATATCCTGGCGAAACCGGTCGTCGGCGGCCATACCGATCGACGACGGCTTCGGCACGTAATCCGACGCGCCCAGACGCAACGCGCGCATCGCGATGTCGGCCCCGCGCGTGGTCAGGGTCGAGGCCATGATGATCCGCAGGCCGGGATCCGCCTTCAACAGCAGCGGCAGGGCGGCCATGCCGTCCAGCACCGGCATCTCGATGTCCAGCACGACGACGTCGACCTTGGTGCGTTTCAACTCGTCGATCGCGGCCTGACCGTTGGCGGCCTTGGCGACCACGTGGATGTCCGGGTCCGCTTGCAGCATCCGCGCGATCGCCCCGCGAATGACAACGGAATCGTCGCAGATCATCACCCGGGCCCGCGGCGGGCCGGAAGACCTGCCTGTCGCGGGCTCCGTCACAACAAACCAGCCTGTCCGAGTTTACCCATCAGGATCTCTTCATCGAACGGCTTCATGATGTATTCCCGCGCACCGCTCGTAATTGCCATCTCGATATGAGTCATGTCGTTTTCGGTCGTGCAAAAGACCACCGCGGGACTGTCCGCGCCGAATTCACCCCGCAACGCACGCAGGAACGCGATCCCGTCCATGACAGGCATGTTCCAGTCCAGCAGGATGAAATCGGGCAGGCCGGCGCGGCAGACGTCCAGCGCCTGCTGGCCGTCCGCCGCTTCCGACACCGCGCATCCATTGGCTTCCAGGATCCGGCGTGCGACCTTGCGCACGATTCGGCTGTCGTCGACGACAAGACAGTTTCGGGCCATGCCTTCCCCCTCAGTTCTGAAGCGTGAAATCAAGCAGACGAGCGACGTCCAGAAGCACAAGAAGACTCCCGTCCAGGCGGTAAATGCCGTTGCTGAACAAAGCCCAATGACGTTCCAGCGTGGGCGGGTTCCGCTCAAACAACGTCTTATCCAGGCTCATGACCTCGGCGACCTGGTCGACCAGGAGCGCGTAAAGTTCGCCGCCCTGCTCAACGACCACCGACATACGCTTTTCGCCATGGGCCGGCGGTGGCAGGGTCAGGCGGCTGCGCAGATCGATGGCGGTGACGATCCGGCCGCGCAGATTGAGACTGCCGGCGATGTCGGGTGGCGCCAACGGAATGCGCGTGATTGGTTGCTCGGCCAGAATGTCGCGCACACCGAGGACGGGAATCCCGCATAATTGTCCGGCCACCGACAGGGTGACGTAGACTTGCTCGTCACGGACGGTCTGATCGTTCCGTTCCAGCATCTCGACTGTCATCTTCGCGTTCTCCGTTTGACGCATGCCAGGGATCCAAAGGCTTGACTCTTACCACTCAACGTCATCCCCGGACTTGTTCCGGGGACCGGTCGCGGTACCCTGCCGCTTCGGGTCCCCGGAACAAGTCCGGGGATGACGGGGAAAGGGTATTGCCACCGGTCAAAACTTTGGGCCGCTGGTATCATGCGCCGGCCATTTCGGTCAGGCATTGACGCAACGAGTTGGCGATCGCGCCGCGTTGGGTTTTCGCGACGTAATCGGTGAAGCCCGCGTCGCGGCCGGCCTCCACGTGATGCGGTTCCGTGTGGCTGGACAGGGCGATCATCGGTAGGTTCGCCCACGGCCCGCCCTCGCGCACGGCACGGGCAAAGCTGAGGCCGTCCATGCCGGGCATCTCGATGTCCGATACGATCGCGTCGAACATCAGTCCGGCGTCGCGAAGCCGTAACGCTTCCTCCGCGTTGGCGGCGGTCGATACCTTGAAGCCCGCGGCGGCAAGAGAAGGGACCAGCAGGTTGCGGAAGAACGCGCTGTCCTCGACGACCAGAACCCGCGAACCCGGCACGCTCGACCTGGCGGATCTCGCACTGAACCAGTCGCGCCCCGCCTGTGTCAGCCAATAGCCGGTATCCAGAACATCGGTCGCGAACCCGCCGATCACCGCGGTGCCCAACGATCCTGGGCGAGCCGAGGCCAGCTCGATCTCCATCCTGTCTTCGACGACGTCGATGATTTCGTCGACCATCAGACCCATCGCATGATCGCCGTCGGCGAATACCAGCAGCGATTGCGTCGGTGTGCTGTTGCTGTCCTGGGTTGTCAGAGAAACCAATGGCATCAGCCGGCCGCGATATTGCGTGACTGGAATCCCCGACGAAAATTCAATCTTTTCGCGCGGGATGTCCTCCAGCCGGGCGACGAGGTTCAGCGGCACCGCCATCCTTTCAGACCCATTCACGCGGAACAGCAACAGGGCCATGCGGTCGGCCGACGCGGTGCCTTCGATGGTTTCCGGTTTGACCAGCTTGTTGTCGGCCGCGGCCCCGACGCCGGTGGCGCGCGCGATCCCGGCGGGGTCCAGGATCATGATGACCGAGCCATCGCCGAGAATGGTGTTGCCACTGAACATCGTGATGTGACGCAGGATGGGCGCCACTGGCTTGACGACAATTTCCTCGGTGTCGAAGACGCGATCGACGATGATGCCCAAAAGGCTGGCGCCGACCTGGGTCACGACGATATGAGCGCCGCTTTCCGGGGTTTCGGCCTTACCCAGCCCCAGAAGGTCGCTCAACGAAACCAGTGGCAAGAGGCGATCGCGCAGCCGGAGTACGGGCGTGTCGTTAATCCGTTCGATCGCATTCTCCCCGGGCGTACTCCGGGTGCCGTCTCCGGCGCGGCGCGCGCGCACCAGCTCGACGACGCTGATTTGCGGGATGGCGAATCTTTCGGACGCCGCTTCCACGATCAGGGCCGAGACGATCGCGAGAGTCAGCGGGATTTTAATGGTGAACGCCGTGCCCTGACCGGCGATGCTTTTCAGGTCGATGGTGCCGCCGATTTTTTCGATATTCGTCTTCACCACGTCCATGCCGACGCCCCGGCCCGACACAGCGGTGACATTCGCGGCGGTCGAGAAGCCCGCCCGGAATATGAAACGTTGAATCTGGACCTCCGGCATCGCGGCGAGTTCCGCTTCCGTGGCCAGCCCGTTGGTCAGGATTTTCTGTCGAATGCGATGGGCGGCGAGACCGCGGCCGTCGTCGGAAATCTCGATGACGATGTGCCCGCCTTCATGGAATGCGTTCAGCACGATCTGTCCGGTTTCCGGCTTGCCCGCGGCGCGGCGCTCGGCGGGTGTTTCCAGCCCGTGATCGCCACTGTTGCGCACCATGTGTGTCAGCGGGTCTTTGATCAGCTCCAGTACCTGGCGGTCGAGTTCCGTCTCAGCACCGAGCATCGTGAGCTCGATTTTTTTGCCAAGGTCGCGGCTGAGGTCGCGCACCAGCCGCGGCAGTTTATTCCAGGCCATGCCAATTGGCTGCATTCTGGTTTTCATCACCCCTTCCTGCAGATCCGAGGTGATGTGCGACAGCCGTTGCAACGGTGCCGTGAAACCGCTGTTTTCCTGTGCCCGCGCGAGCTGCAACAACTGATTGCGGGTCAGGACCAGTTCAGAGACAAGGGTCATCAGGTCTTCGAGCACATCCACCGTGACACGGATGGTCTGCTGCACCGCCGGCGCCTGCCCTCCCGGTCCGTGCACGGAGTGAGAGTCCGGGTCCTCGGCGGCCATCGGTTCGTGTGCCGGATCCGGCTCGTGCGAGACCGGCGCTTCCTGGACAGCCTCGGCGACGTGGTCCGGCGGTTCCGCGAATTCCGCATGGACAGGCGGCTCCAAGGCAGGGGCCGTGGGCGTGTTCGAGGGCTCCTGGCCGGACGCGGCCGCATTCAGGCTCGCGATCAGTTCGGTATCGTCGCCCGCCGGCTCATCGCCGGTCGCGCCGAGACTGGAGAGAATCGCTTTGATGCGGTCCAGCGCCGCCAGGATCTGGGTCACGATGTCGGGTGACGCGGACAGCGCGCCGTCGCGAAGCTTGCCCAGTACGTTTTCACCGGCGTGCGCGACCCGTTCCAGCCGCGGCAAGCCAAGAAAACCGCAGGTGCCTTTGATCGTATGCACCATGCGGAAGATCAGCGAGAGGGTGTTGGCGTCATCCGGCGTGCGCTCCAACGTCAGGAGGGCAACGTCGAGTTCGGCCAGGCTTTCATTTGTCTCGGTCAAAAAGTCGGCGAGCAGTTCGTCCATGATGGCCCCCGTGGCGGCGAAAATGTCAGGCGGGAGCGAGTGATGAACCGAGATCACGAATAAATGGTAAACGCCGCGCGCTTTCGAAGATTATTTTTTCGCGCGCTCGTCAGGCCGCACACAAACGTAGTGCCTGAATCCCGGAAGAGGCTGCCAAAACAGGCGACAGCCGGAGGTTACGGCTCAGCGCCAGCAGGGCGGTCAGCGGCATCAGTACCGATCGGGCGCTGGTGAGGGCGGCTCGCGCCGCGGCTTCGTCGCTGAGACAGGCCGCCAGACCAGATGGCCACGCGGCCTCGGGCCCATCGATCCGAATGAACAAATCGGCCGGCGCGCCCATCAGGACGATCGTGCCCCCTTTCGGCAGGCCGTCGCAGGCGAGCAGGAGCAGATTAAGGACGACGCGGCCCGCCGCGGGAGAAAAGACGCTGTCCGTCGGCAAGGCTCGCGTATCGAGCCCGATGCGCCTGGCCGCCAGCGGGGGAGCGGCCAATGCATGGAGTTCGGGCAGGGCCATCGCCACGGTTTCCGGTCCGAGGGCCGCCCGCATCAGCCGCAGCCGTTGGGTCAGGGCCGCCGCGGCGGAGGAGGCGAACGCGAGAACCTCGTTGTCCCGCCCGGAATCCTCGGCCAGCATGCCCAGAGCGTTGCCGACCGTGCCGATAAGGCCGCTGAGATCGTGACACAGGCGGGCGCAGACCAATTCCACAAGGCGTATGGTCTCACCCGGATCGCCCATCAGCGCGCGCGCCCTATTCTCCGTGTCAATTCCCGCTCCTGTTTGGCCCCGCTTCCGTTTGGTGCCCTCTTTTCAAGCATAGCCGGTGCCCCCAATGTTACATGCCACGCCTGACCGGAAAAGCCGTCCCCGCCGTGTATCGGAAAATGGGATTGCGCCAGGGATATGAGAAGGAGTATCAACCCGCCATGATCGACCCGTTTGGCCGTCCCATCACCTACCTGCGGGTTTCCGTCACCGACCGTTGCGACCTGCGCTGCGTCTACTGCATGGCGGAGGACATGACGTTCCTGCCAAAGCGCGAGTTGTTGACGCTGGAGGAACTGGATCGGCTGTGCGCGGCGTTCGTCCGGCTCGGCACCACGAAGCTTCGCATCACCGGCGGCGAACCTTTGGTCCGGCGCGACATCATCCGTCTGTTCAAGTCTCTCGGTCAGCGGCTTGGCCATGGCCTGGAGGAGCTGACGCTCACCACGAACGGCACGCAATTAACGAAGCACGCGACTGAGCTTTACGCGGCGGGAGTGCGGCGGATCAACGTGTCGCTCGACTCGCTCGATCCGGCGCGGTTCACCCAATTGACCCGTTTGGGCAAGATTGAGCCAGTTCTGGACGGGATTTTCGCCGCCAAAGCAGCGGGCCTCGCGATCAAGATCAATGCGGTCGCGATGAAGGGTGTCAACGAAGACGAGTTCGACGCCATGCTCGGGTGGTGCGGCGAACACGGGTTCGATCTGTGCCTGATCGAAACCATGCCGATGGGCGAAATCAGCGAGGACCGGACAGCGCAATATTTGCCGTTGTCGATCGTGCGGGGCCGGCTACGCAAGACCTGGACGCTGGAGGACACGGATTACAAGACCGGCGGACCGGCGCGGTATTTCAACGTCAAGGAAACCGGCCGGCGGATTGGGTTCATCACACCGATGACTCATAATTTTTGCGAAAGTTGCAATCGCGTCCGCCTGACCTGTACCGGCACGCTTTATATGTGCCTCGGTCAGGACGATTCGGCGGAGTTCCGTTCGTTGCTACGCGCGGGCGCTTCGGACGACGAGCTGGAAATGGCGATTCACGCGGCGATCGCGCGCAAGCCGAAAGGCCACGACTTCATCATCGACCGGAGGCATGAAAAAGCCTCGGTGAGCCGGCACATGAGCGTGACCGGCGGTTAGGTTCCGAGAAGCCGGCAGTCATCGATCACGGTTAAGGAGTCGATCATCATGCGTGCAATCCTGACTTTCGCCGCCGTCGCGTTCGGGGCGGTTCTGGTTCCCATGTCAGCTGGTCTCGCCGCGGATACGCCAAGCGCGGCTCAGATCATCCAGTCCTTGTCGCCACCGGGCGGAAGCGGCGAAATGACGACGACGCGCGGCATCCGTCTGGGCGGCCAACCGCCCGCCGCCGCGCCGCCCGCGGCCGCGCCGCCGGCCGCCACGGCCCCGGTCGCCACGGCCCCCGCCGTCCGGCCCGCCAGCACAGGTGCCGCGGCCCGCCCCTCGAACACGGCCGCCGCGGTACGGCCACGGGGTGAAGCCAATCTTTCGGTTCCCTTCGCGACCGGGTCCGCCAATATCTCACCGGCCGCCGCGCGCGTGCTGGATCAATTGGGTATGGCACTGGCGAGCCCCAGTCTGTCCGGCTCCAAATTCCGCGTGGAGGGCCATACCGATACGGTTGGCGCGCCGGACTCCAATAAAGCCCTGTCCGATCAGCGCGCGGTCAGCGTGACCGATTATCTGGCGACCAAACACAATATCGACCGCGCGCGGTTGACCCCGGTGGGCATGGGCCAGGATGGTTTGCTGATCGAAACAGGCCCAGGGGTGGCGAACGCGGCGAACCGGCGGGTGCTGGTGGTCAATCTGGAGCAGTAATTCGCAGAGCAATCGCGTGAACGGAGGAAGTATCGGGGTTTCACCCCGAACCCCGGCCAATGGGCTCTGCCCCTTGGAGCCTCGCCAAGGGCAGCGGCCCTTGGAACCATGACTTTTTGGTTGAGGACAGGGAGAGGGCCTACGAGAACGTTGACACATCTCGATGGGCCCTCTCCCTGTCCTCAACCAATGAATCGCGGTCCAGGGACCGTGTCCCTGGTGGGAGGTCCAGGAGGGCAAAGCCCTCTTGGCCGGTTTAAGGGCGGAGCCCTGATGCTCCCTCCGTTCAAGCGATTGGCCTGGTAAGCCGTCGTCAGTCCGCCCCGGCTGCGCTGACGGTCAGCCCAGCTTGCGTCGCGGCCATTGTTCGGCCAAACCACGGCGCTGAACAATCCGACCAAGGAGATGAAGCCCATGTCCGGTCCCGCGCCGCGCACGCTGTTTGATAAAATCTGGGACAGTCATGTCGTGGAGCGCCTCCCGGACGGCACCTGCATCCTTTATATCGACCGGCATTTGTTGCATGAGGTCACGAGCCCGCAGGCATTCGAAGGATTGCGGCTCGCTGGGCGTAAATTGCGCCGTCCGGACCTGACGATCGCGGTCGCCGACCACAACATCCCGACGGTCGGCCTGCGCACGCCCGCCGACATCAAGGAAGAAGACAGCCGCATCCAGGTCCAGACGCTGGAGATGAACGTCAAGGCGTTCGGCGTGCCGTATATTCCGATCATGGATGTGCGGCAGGGGATCGTGCACATCATCGGGCCGGAACTCGGGTTGAGCCTGCCGGGGACGACGATCGTTTGCGGCGACAGCCATACGTCGACGCACGGCGCGATGGGCGCGCTGGCATTCGGCATCGGCACTTCGGAAGTCGAACATGTGATGGCGACCCAGACGCTGTTGCAGGCGCCGCAGAAGAACATGCGGATCGACGTGTCCGGGACTTTGGGCCTGGGTTGCACGGCGAAGGACATCGTGCTTGCGATCATCGGTAAGATCACCACGGCGGGCGGCAACGGACACGTCATCGAATATACCGGCGACACCATTCGCGCGCTGGATATGGCGGGACGGATGACGGTGTCGAACATGACGATCGAGGGGGGCGCGCGGGCCGGCCTGATCGCGCCGGACCAGACGACGTTCGATTATATACGGGGCCGCGAATACGCGCCGAAAGCCGACGATTACGATAAGGCCGTCGCGCACTGGAAGACATTGCCGACAGACCCTGGTGCTCATTTTGACACCCAGGTGTTCATGACAACCGCCGAGATCGCGCCGATGGTCACCTGGGGCACAACGCCCGGCCAGGTCATTCCGGTGACCGGCGTCGTCCCGAACCCCGCCGATGAGGCCGATGAGGGCAAGCGCTCGCAGCTTCAACGCATGCTGGATTATATGGCGTTGACCCCGGGCCAGCGGATGACGGACGTGAAGGTCGACGTGATCTTCATCGGTTCCTGCACCAATGGCCGTATTGAAGACATCCGCGCCGCCGCTCAGGTGGCAAAGGGCCGGAAAGTGGCGGAAGGCGTGCAGGCGCTGGTGGTGCCGGGCTCCGGCCAGGTGAAAAAGCAAGCCGAGGACGAAGGCCTCGACCGCATCCTGCTGGAAGCCGGATTCGAATGGCGCGATCCTTGCTGTTCCATGTGTCTCGGCATGAACCCGGACCAGCTGACGCCGGGCCAACGGTGCGCCAGTACCTCGAACCGTAATTTCGAGGGGCGGCAAGGCGTGGGCGGACGGACGCATCTGGTGTCGCCGGCGATGGCGGCGGCGGCGGCGGTAACCGGGCGGTTCACGGACGTACGGCAATTGGGTTGATCGGAGGGGCATGAGATGGACAAATTCACCACGCTGACCGGGATCGCCGCGCCGATGCCGATGCAGAACATCGACACGGATAAGGTGATCCCCGCGCGATTCCTGAAGACAATCAAACGCACCGGCCTTGGCGTGCATCTGTTCGACGCGATGCGCTATCTGAACGATGGCTCCGAAAACCCGGATTTCGTACTCAATCAGGAACCGTATCGAAAGGCCGAAATCATCATCGCGTACGAGAATTTCGGCTGCGGTTCCTCGCGCGAGCATGCCCCTTGGGCTTTGCTGGATTTCGGCATCCGTTGCGTCATCGCGCCGGACTTCGCTGACATTTTCTTCAACAACAGTTTTAAGAACGGCATCCTGCCGTTACGCCTGCCGCGCGCGGTCTGCGAGAAATTGATCGAGGACAGCAAACTGGGCGGCAATGCGCGTGTCACGGTCGATCTGGAGCGCCAGGTCGTTGTGCGGCCGAATGGCGAGGAGATCCCGTTCGAGGTCGATCCGTTTCGAAAACATTTGTTGTTGAACGGTCTGGACGATATCGGCCAGACGTTGCAGCACGGCCAGGCGATCGACGGTTACGAGACAGGCCGGAAGCAAAGTCAGCCTTGGCTGCCCACGATCGCGGCCTGAACCGGAAGGGATCACGACGCATGGCCGCCAATAAGAGACTCCTGATCCTGCCCGGCGACGGTATCGGTCCCGAGGTGATGCGCGAAGTCCGCCGCATCATCGACTGGATGGACCGCCGCCGCATGGTCACTTTCGACGTGAGCGACGATCTGGTCGGCGGCGCGGCGATCGACGCTCGCAAAACCCCGATCGCCGATTCCACAATGCAGGCGGCGAAAGATGCCGACGCGATCCTGTTCGGCTCGGTTGGCGGGCCGAAATGGGATACGCTTGGCTTCGATCTGCGGCCAGAGCTGGCGATCCTGCGGCTGCGCAAGGAACTGGACATTTTCGCGAATTTGCGGCCGGCGATCGTGTTCGATCCGCTGGTCAATGCCTCGACGCTGAAGGCCGATGTGATCAAGGGCCTGGACCTGATGATCGTGCGGGAAAGCACGGGCGGAATTTACTTCGGGGAGCCGCGCGGCGTGGAGACTCTGCCGGACGGGCAGAAGCGCGGTTTCGATACGGAAACCTATACGACCAATGAGATCGAGCGGGTCGCGCGGGTGGCGTTCGAGTTGGCGCGCAAGCGGCAAAACCGGCTGTGCAGCGTCGAGAAGGCCAATGTCATGCAGTCCGGCCTGTTCTGGCGGCAGACGGTGACAGCGCTGCGGGAACGGGAGTTCCCGGATGTGGAATTGTCCCACATGTACGCCGATAACTGCGCGATGCAGTTGGTGCGCGCGCCGAAGCAGTTCGATGTCATCGTGACCTCGAACATTTTTGGGGATTTGCTGTCCGATCTTGCCTCCATGCTGACCGGAAGTCTGGGCATGTTGCCCTCGGCGACGATGGGGGCGGTGCAGGCGTCGGGAAAACGGCACGCGCTGTACGAACCGATCCATGGCAGCGCGCCGGATATCGCCGGCAAGGGCATCGCCAATCCACTTGCGCAAATCCTGAGTTTCGCGATGCTGCTGCGCTTTTCGTTCAGCATGGATGAAGACGCGGCGCTGATCGAGAAAGCCTGCGTCAACGTGTTGGGCACCGGACTGCGAACCGCCGATATCATGGGACCGGGAACAGCGCGGATCAGCACCAACGTCATGGGCGAAGCCATCGTGCGAGAGCTGGACAAGCTCGCGGCTTGAGTTTGAGACCAGCCAAGAGGGCTTTGCCCTCCTGGACCTCCCACCAGGGACACGGTCCCTGGACCGCGATTTATGTGGTCTGGGGATGAGGGGGGCCAGCACGAATGTATCGACATGCGAGTAGGCCCCCCTCATCCCCAGACCAAAAGTCATGGTTCCAAGGGCGAGCCCTTGGCGGAGGTCCAGGAGGCAGAGCCTCTTGGTGGGGTTCGGGGCAAAGCCCCACCCCTTTGCGCCTCGCCGCCTGTCGCGGCATGCTGCGGTTCCTGACCAACCGAGGAGCGCGAGACATGCCACATGCCCTGACCGACGACGGGGTCCGCCTGTATTATGAGGAGACCGGCAGCGGCACACCGTTGATCTTCGTCCACGAATACGCGGGCGATCATCGCGCGTGGGAGACGCAGATGCGGCACTTCGGTCAGCGGTACCGCGCGATCACCTATGCCGCGCGCGGCTATCCGCCGTCCGACGTGCCGGAGGACGTGGCGAAATACTCTCAGGTTCGGGCGGCGGACGATATTTTGTCGGTGCTGGATCATCTGAAGATCGACAAGGCGCACATCGTCGGCCTGTCGATGGGCGGGTTTGCCGTGCTGCATTTCGGTTTCCGGCACCCGGCGCGCGCGCGGTCGCTGACGGTCGCTGGCTGCGGCTATGGCGCGGAAAAGGGCGAGCGGGAAAAGTTTCGCGCCGAGGTTCAGACGATCGCGAAATTCATCGACGATAACGACATCGCCGCCTTCGCCGAAAAATACGCCTACGGTCCGACGCGGGTGCAGTTCGAGAACAAGGATCCTCGCGGGTTCCTGGAGTTCAAACAACAACTGGCGGAACACTCGAAACTGGGCGCGCGCAACACGCAGTTGGGTGTGCAGGGGGAGCGGCCGTCGCTGTACGATCTGGTCGATGAGATGAAGAAGTTGACCGTGCCGACGTTCGTGCTGACCGGCGACGAGGACTGGCCCTGCCTGCAACCGGCGTTGTTGATGAAACAGAACATTCCGTCGGCGGGCCTGTCGATCATGCCGAACTGCGGGCACACGATCAATATCGAGGATCCGGATCAGTTCAATCGTCTGGTCGGCGATTTCGTGGTGCAGGTCGACGCGGGCCGCTGGCCCATGCGCGATCCTCGGGCGTTGAGCACGTCAATCACCGGCATGAGGTGAGGCCATGATCCCCATCATCGATCTGGCGGATTATCTCGCCGGCCGTCCGGGCGCCTTGGAACGGGTGGCGAAGGAAATCCATGACGCGTTCTCGCGGATTGGGTTTTTCGTCATCACCGGTCACGATGTCCCGATGCGCCTGATCGAGAAGACGTTCGCCGAGGCGAAACATCTGCACGACCTTCCCATGCGCGATAAGGTCACGATGAAGCTGAACGGCCATAACAACGGCTACATGGCGATGGGCCGTTACGCGGTGTGGACGTCGGACGTGAATAACAACGACAAACCGGATTTGAACGAGGCGTTCTTCGTCCGGCGGGAGCGCGGCCCGGACAACCCGATGCGCCTGACCGGGCGGCGCTTCACCGGTCCCAACGTGTGGCCGGCCGAGACGTCGATGCCAGGATTCCGCCGGCACGTCCTGGACTATCTTCAGGCGATGGAGGACTTCACCAACCGGTTGCTGCCGGCCGTGTCGATGTCCCTGGACCTCGATCCCGGCTTCTTCACGCCGCATTTCGTCGAGAGCCAGTTCAATCTGCGCCTGTCGCATTATCCACCGGTCTCCGCCGAGGCGAACCAGTTCGGGATCGCGCCACACTCCGACGCCAACTTCATGACCTTCCTCGCTCAATCCGACATTCCTGGGCTTCAGGTCCGCACGGTGGAGGGGACGTGGATCGATATGCCGTATATTCCCGGGTCGTTCGCGGTCAACGCGGGCGATACGTTGAAGCGTTGGACCAACGGGCGGTTCATGTCCACACCGCATCGCGCCCTGCCGCCCACGGAGACGCATCGGTACGCGATCCCGTTCTTCTTGGCGCCGCACCTCGATTCGCGAATTGAGTGTCTGCCGACCTGCACTGGGCCAGGTAATCCGCCGCGATGGGATCCAATCAGCTACGAGGATTGGATCACCTGGTGGACGGACCAGAATTACGATCCGAACCGCCAGAAGGACGTGGCGGCCTGACACCGCCTGCCCCCGTCGTCATGGCCCGGCCTGTCCGGGCCACCGGTAGTGGCACACTGTGCTGAACGGGTGGCCCGGACAGGCCGGGCCATGACGAGAGAGAGGACTGCACGTCAATCCTTAAGCGCGACGGCCTGATACTCAGGTCCGCAACGTGTTCTTCGTCACCTTGATCCCTTTCGCCTTGAGCCATGCCTTATGCTCGGCCTGCGCTTTTGTCAGCGCCTTGGTTTTCGGTAGCTCGGTCACCTTGTTTTTTGGAGTGTACATCTTGATCACGCGGGACATGGGGTGTGCTCCGGGTTGAAGGCGGTCACTCGTTCGGCGCGGTCCAGGCGGCGCGATCAGTTGTTCGTCAGTGCCCGCATGAACTTCGCCTTGTCCGAGGCGCCCGCGATCACATAGCTGTGATCCGACCCCGTCAGGACATACCGGCAGCCCATGCCGACGTAGCGCGCCGCGTCCGCGTTGTCGTTGATCCCGCCCATGCCGAGAATTTTGCCGTGCTCGCGGCAGGCGTCGCCGACAACCTTGTAGGCGTCGATCAGTTTTTGATGGCCCATCTGGCCTGGAATGCCGAGTTCCGTGGTCAGATCGAAACTTCCGAACAACAGGACGTCGATGCCGGGCACGGCGGCGATGGCATCGGCATTACGCACGGCTTCCGGGCTTTCGATCATCACGGTAGTCAAAATCTCGTCGTTGATTTCCCGTTGCGCCTGAGCGACGTCCGCCACCTGGTAACCAAACAGCGCGGGCGGTCCGCCCCAACTGCGGGTGCCGGCCGGCGGGTAGCGGAACGCATCGGCGATCCGCTTTGCCTGCGCCGCCGTATCGACATGCGGCACGACGATCCCCATCGCGCCATTGTCCAGCAGCCGAGTGCCTTCATCCAACGCGCCCGCGCAGACACGGACCAGTGGCGCGATCCCGGTCGGCAGCGCGGCGATGCAGATTTGGGAGGCCTCCTGCACCGAGAAAGCGCCGTGCTCCATGTCGATGAACAGAAAATCGTGTCCCGAAGCGGCGGCCAGCAACGGCGTGGCGATGCTGCGCAGGTGGTACACCTGAAATCCGAGTGCCATCCCGCCGCTTTGCATTTTGCGTTTGGCCTCGTTGCGTGTGATCGGCATGGGCGTTCTCCGATGTGCCGCCGCAAGGCAGCACAGAGGACCCTGACGCGTCAAACTGTGCCGTCTTGCCCCGCCCAGGCGAGCCGTGGGAGGCTCCGGCATGATCAAATCCACGCGTCTGGCGGTCGATATCGGCGGCACCTTCACCGATCTCGTGCTGTCGCTCCCTGACCGTTCCCTGTCGAAGAAATTGCTGACGACCCGCGATCATCCCGACGTGGCGGTGATCGAGGGGACACGGCTGATCCTGGCCGAGGCGCGCATTCCGGCCTCCCAGCTCGATCTGGTGATCCACGGCACGACACTCGCGACCAACGCATTGATCGAGCGAAAGGGCGCGCGCACCGCGCTGCTGACCACGCGCGGGTTCCGCGATTCGCTGGAAATGGCATACGAGCACCGGTTCGAACAATACGATCTGTACATGGAACGGCCCGCGCCGCTGGTGTCGCGCGATCTTCGGCTGGAGGTGGCGGAGCGGCTTGCCGCGGACGGATCGACATTGCTGCCCTTGGATGAAGCCGGCCTCCAACCCGTTATCGAAACACTGCGCGCGGAAAAGATCGAGGCGCTGGCCATCAGTTTTCTTCACGCCTACATCAATCCGGCGCATGAGGAACGGGCTCGCGCGATCGTCGCGGCGGCGTTGCCCGACCTGGCGATTACTCTGTCGCACGAAGTTTGCCGGGAAATCCGCGAATACGAACGGACCTCGACCACAGTCGCCAATGCTTACGTTCTGCCGCTGATGGCGAGATATCTGGAAGGCATGCGGCATGGTCTGTCGGCGCTTGGCGCGGCGTGTCCGTTGCTGTTGATGATGTCCTCGGGTGGCATTTGCACGATCGAAACGGCGCGGCGTTTTCCGGTGCGGCTCGTGGAAAGTGGACCCGCGGGCGGCGTCATCCTGGCGAGGCGCATCGCGGCGCGTGGCGGCTACAACCGGGCCATGTCGTTCGACATGGGCGGCACGACCGCGAAGATCACCCTGATCGACGATTACACGCCGCAACAATCCCGCCATTTTGAGGTCGCCCGCGCCTATCGTTTCGCCAAAGGCAGTGGCATCCCGGTTCGCATTCCCGTGATCGACATGGTCGAAATTGGCGCCGGTGGCGGCTCGATCGCCCGCGTCGACTCCCTCCGCCGCATCGTCGTCGGACCCGATAGCGCCGGCTCCGAGCCTGGGCCTGCCTGTTACAGCCGCGGCGGCGACCAGGCGACCGTCACCGACGCCGATGTCGCGCTTGGCCGGATCGATCCGGATGGGTTCGCGGGGGGATCGATCCTGCTCGACCCGGCGAAGGCCTCTGCTGCCATCGCCAAGAGTATCACGCTCGATCTGAACGAAGAGGAAGCCGCGCGCGGCATTTGCGAAATTGTCGATGAAACCATGGCGAGCGCGGCGCGGGTTCACGCAGTCGAAAATGGTAAGGACACGTCCGGACGCACCCTGATCGCGTTTGGCGGCGCTGCGCCGCTGCACGCCGCTCGGCTGGCCGGCAAATTGGGCATTGAACGCGTGGTCATTCCGCTGGACGCGGGGGTCGGGTCCGCGCATGGGTTCCTCGACGCGCCAATTGCCTATGAGGTCGTGCGCACACTGCTGGTCCGTCTGGCCGCGCTGGATCAAACACTGATCGATACGATCTTCGCCGAAATGCGGGCAGAGGCGGAGGAGGTCGTTCGACTGGGCTTTTCCACCGGGGAACTGGAGGAAACGCGCACCGCGTACATGCGGTATCGCGGGCAGGGGCATGAGATCGCGGTGCCGTTCCCCAGCGGCAAAGCCGATACTGAAACATTACGCGTAGCGTTCGATACGGCCTACGCCTCGTTGTTCGGCCGTGTCATTCCGCGGCTGGAGATCGAGGCGGTGACCTGGACGCTCGCGCTGTCGCAGCACCACGTCAGGCCGGAACGATCGATCGCGCCTCTGCCCGCCGGACCGGCTCAGTCCTCCGGAACGCGGCGAATCGTTGAATCGGAAACCGGGGAGCGCGTCACGGCGCTGGTTTATGCGCGAAACACACTGGGTTTGGGCGCCTCGGTCGCGGGACCCGCGGCGATCGTTGAGGACGGCACCACGACCATCGTCCCCTCAGGGCGCGTCGCGCGGATTGGCGCAGACCGGGAAATCATCATCGAAGGATACGCGCCATGAGCGGCCGGAACATTTCCGAAATCGAGATGCAGATCATGTGGAACCGTTTGCTGTCGGTGGTGGAGGAGCAGGCGCAAACTTTGGTGCGCACGGCGTTCAGTACCTCGGCGCGGGAGGCGGGCGATATTTCCGCCGGGGTATTCGATCTTGACGGGAGGATGCTGGCCCAGGCGGTGACGGGGACGCCGGGTCACATCAATACGATGGCGAAATCGGTGGGGCATTTTCTGGACGTGTTCCCGGTCGCGCAAATGAAGGAAGGCGACGTTTACGTCACCAACGATCCTTGGAAGGGGACCGGGCATTTATACGATCTTGTCGTTGTGTCGCCGACTTTCATGGATGGGCGGATTGTGGCGTTGTTCGCGTGCACTTCGCATTTGGTGGACATGGGCGGCGTTGGACAGACGCCGGAGGGGCGGCAAATCTGGCACGAGGGGCTGTACATTCCGTTGATGCGGCTGGTCCGCGCGGGGGAGATGAATGAGGACCTGCTGACCATCATGCGCGCCAACGTGCGCGAGCCCGTGCAAGTGATCGGCGATGTCTACGCGTTGATCGCCTGCAACGATATCGGCGGGCGGCGGCTACTGGCAATGATGCGGGAATTCAAGCTTAACGATCTGGATCAACTTGGCGGCGAAATCATTCTGCGCAGCCGCCGGGCGATGACGGAGGCAATTGGAAAGTTGCCGAAGGGGTCGTGGACCTCCTCGATGCGGGTCGACGGATACGAATCGCCGATCGATATCGTGGGACGCGTGACAATCGGAGACGACACGATCCTTGTGGATTTCACGGGAACGTCGGGGATGTCGTCCTATGCGATCAATTGCCCGATTTGTTACACGGAGGCGTACACGACGTTCGGCGTGAACTGTGTCATCGCGCCGCATGTGCCAAATAACGCGGGCAGCCTGGAGGCGGTGAAGGTCACGGCTCCGCCCGGCACCGTGTTGAGCGCGGAATATCCCGCCGCGGTGTATGCCCGCTCCACGATGGGACATTTGCTGCCGGATGTTGTGTATGGCTGTCTCGATCAGGCGATTCCGGGCCGCGTGCCGGCGGAGGGAACGTCAAATCTCTGGAGTTTGAAGCTGATCGCGGGGCACGGTTTGACCGGTATTGGCGGCAAGGCCGGCACGCCGTTCATGACGATGAGTTTTCATTCCGGCGGGGCAGGCGCCCGGCCACATCAGGATGGGCTTTCGGCGACACCCTTCCCGTCCGGTGTCCGCAACGTTCCGGTTGAGGCGACGGAGGCGATCACGCCAATGGTCATCTGGCGAAAGGAACTCATTCCGGACTCGGGCGGCACCGGCCGCCAGCGCGGTGGACTGGGTCAGGTGATGGAGGTCGGATCGCGGGAGGACGCGGCATTCGGATTGTTCGCGTCGTTCGAGCGGGTGAAATTTCCGGCGCGCGGCCGGAATGGCGGTGGCCCGGGAGCCAAGGGCTCGGTTCGGTTGGCGTCGGGCCAGGAGATGGGGCCGAAGGGTTTGCAGGTTGTGCCGGCGGGGGACCGGATCGTCGTGTCGATGCCGGGCGGTG
Source organism: Acetobacteraceae bacterium (assembly GCA_009693865.1). Taxonomy (GTDB): domain Bacteria; phylum Pseudomonadota; class Alphaproteobacteria; order Acetobacterales; family Acetobacteraceae; genus Rhodopila. Next base: position 28,153 of record SHWL01000045.1, read on the forward strand.
GGGGAATGGGCTCCCCGGCGGAACGGGATCCTGAGGCAGTCCGGCGCGATATCCGGCTGGGATACATCACGGCGGAGGCGGCGCGGCGGGATTATGGGGTTGAGGTCTGATCGGTTCGGACGTTTTCCGATTTGGTTGCGTTGGAGCACCCTCCCCGGTCACGACCGGCTTGTCCGAGCCTCCTGTTCCAGCATAGGCGACGCCCAAAGATAAACGCTTCGATCGGGCTCCAGCCTCCCCTCGTCATGGTTCGGCTCGACCGGACCATCGGTCGCGGTACAGTGCCGCTTCGGATGGTCCGGTCGAGCCGAACCATGACGTGGAAAGGAAGGCGGCGCGA
>SHWL01000209.1 GCA_009693865.1 Acetobacteraceae bacterium
GACGAAGGAACAGGCGTCGTGATCGAACCAAGGAACAGATGCGGGTACGCATCCCGACTTGCCGTCACGAACATTCGTCGCTTACAGTCGGTCACCCAATGGTGGGTGAGACTGAACACGCCTCACACACAGAAATTCGGACACTCCCGGCGAGGCACTCCTTCAGGATATTACCCGTTATACCAACAGCCAAAACGCCGTTCGCGAACGCGACTTCGTCGCCATTAACCAGGGATTCAAAACCTGGCATCGGGAACTCGCTGACCACTACAATCTATATCTCGAAATTCAACGTGGCGGCCGGGATTCCCAGCGTGCTATTCAAAAACAAAATCCAACCGGTCAGCAGTTCTCACGGTACGGGAGCGCGCTCGATCTCACCAAGGTCTACGGTGCCGGCTGGCTCGCCGAGCCAGGCCTCGCCTTCGGAAAGAATCCGCCATTTTTGCCCAACGGCAGCGTCTTTACACGAATGATTGCCGAACATCCCGGTGAGCGCATCTTCGGAGCACGCGATCTCTACGCGGCCTATCTTCTCTTCGACTCGGTCAAGCGTTTGGGTTTTGGTCGCGGCGGCAGTCCCGCTCGACGTCAAACTAAGTTCCTTTACTACTTCGTATTCGTCAACCTGTTGCGCGATGCTTTGCAAAAGGAGCAATTACCTTCCGGTCTGGGGGAGACCACAGATGCCTTAATCCGCCTTCTGGAACAGCAAAATGACGCTGGTAGACTGTTAGAGGAGATGGCTGCTGCCTTAATCGATAACTACTTGACTGAGAGCAACGAAAACAGCCTCTTCCGGGAGGACAAATTTCGCGACCCGAACGGGCTCAATTCCGATCTTAACGGTTTTCTCAAATGGGAGCAGCTCGGACGAGCTCTCAATCAAACGGGGTGCCTGCAGGCTCAGTTGCACTTCCAAAAGCAATTCATGGGGATGAGCCAGTCAGGTGCTCGTACAGCGCGCAAGATGATCTATGATCACTTGTCTCAGGCTGCGTGATTGCAATTCAAGTGCGCGTCGGCCTCGTGCTGCACGCGAGGGCGTTGAAGGAGGTGCAGGATAACAGCTATCAGCTTGCGCCTTCTGGAAGCGTGCCGACGAATGGCGTCGATGGGTCGATGGCGGCCCCATCTCAATAACCCTGGCCTCCGGCCACCCAGCCATGCGACGCTCCGGCCATGCGTCCTGAACAGGTTATCGCGGCCCTGCGTTTCGACCCGCTGCAGCCGGTCTGGCTGATCGCCGCGATCGCCGCCGCCGCCGCGTTTGTCTGCTTGCTGGCGCTGTGGCGGCGGGCGAAGGGAGCGGTGATTCGCGTGCTCGCCTTCACCGTGCTGATCCTGTGGCTCTCTGGGCCCAGGGTGGTGCGGGAAACACGGGAGACATTGCAGGACATCGGGTTGCTGGTAATCGACCAGACTGCGTCGATGCAGGTGGGTGATCGCTTGGCCATCGCGGAGGCCGCACAAACCGCGGTTCGCGAACAGGCCCGGCAATTCCCGGACCTGGAACTGCGCACTGTCACCCTCGCCGAAAAAGGCAACGCGGGCACGCTGCTGTTCGCGGAGATCGAGCGTGCCGTGGGAGAAATCCCGAGATCCCGCCTCGCCGGCATTGTCGCCATCACCGATGGGCAAATCCACGACGTGCCGGACGCCGTGCCGGGTGGCGTGCCGTTGAATGTGCTAATTCCGGCGAAAGGCGAGGAAATCGACCGCCGCCTGCGCATCGTCGAGGCGCCCGGCTTCGGCATCGTCGGCAAACCGGTCACGCTGCGTTTCACGGTGGACGATCTGGGGACCTCGGGACGCGGTCAGGCGACATTGACGGTGCGCCGCGACGGCGAACCACCTGCCGCCAGCACGGTTCCCACCGGCCGCGAGCAGCGCATCGAAATTCCCATCACCCGCGCGGGCCCCACGATCGTGGAATTGTCCGTCAGTCCGCTGACCGGCGAGGTATCGCCGCTCAACAATCGGGCCGTGGTCGAGATCAACGGCGTGCGCGACCGGCTGCGGGTGTTGCTTATTTCCGGCGAGCCTCATCCGGGGGAGCGCGCGTGGCGGCGGTTGCTGAAGGCCGATCCCTCGGTCGACCTGGTGCATTTCACCATTCTGCGGCCGCCTGAAAAGGACGACCTGACGCCGTTGAACGAGCTGGCGCTGATCGCCTTTCCGGTGCGCGAGTTGTTCCAGGACAAGATCGGCGAATTCGACCTGATCATCCTGGACCGGTTCCAGAACCGCAGCCTGTTGCCGATGCCGTATCTGGCCAATATCGCCAACCGGGTCCGCCTGGGCGGGGCGGTGTTGCTGAGCGTGGGGCCGGAGTTCTCCGGATTGACCAGTCTGGCCGCGACGCCGCTCGGGGCCGTGCTACCTGGTGGTCCGGCACGGTTCAACGCGGTGGTGAACGAGCGGTTCCAGCCGATGGTTTCAGACGTCGGACAGCGCCATCCGGTCACCGCCGGCCTGACCGGCGCGAATCCGCCGGAAGGGACGCCCAGGGCGGGGGATCCTCGGGCGCCGGGTTGGGGAAGTTGGCATCGCCGGATCCAACCCGGCGATATGCGGGGGTCAGTCCTGATGACCACGCCGGATGGACAACCGTTGCTGGCGCTGGATCGCGTCGGCCAGGGACGGGCTGCCCTGCTGTTGTCGGATCAGATCTGGCTTTGGTCACGAGGCCATGACGGCGGCGGCCCGCAAGGGGAGTTGCTGCGCCGCATCGCCCATTGGCTGATGCGCGAGCCGGCGCTGGAAGAAAACGCGCTGACGGCGCGGGTAAACGAGGGCCGTCTCGCGGTGCAACGCCGGTCGACCGATCCCGCGCCGCCCGGCGCCGTAACGGTCACCGATCCGGACGGCAAGGCCCAGACGATACCTCTGTCACAAACCAGTCCTGGCCAGGCGGCGGCGAGCGTGCCCGCCACGACACCCGGCGTTTGGCAAGTCACCGACGGTGCCCAAACCGCGTTCGCGGCGGCGGGCGCGGCCGATCCGCCGGAGATCGCCGATTTGCGCGCCACGGCGACCGTCGTGGGCAAGCTGGCCCGGGAGTCAGGCGGCGGCGTCCATTGGCTTGGCGCGCGCGCCGCGATCGATGTTCCGGCTTTGCGGCGGACGGAGCCGGATCGTCCCGCCTCGGGCGGCAGTTGGATCGGGATGCAACGGCGGCGCGACAATATCGTGACCGGGGTCGCGTCGTTGACCCTGCTTCCGGCCTGGCTGTCGGTGCCGGTTATCCTTGCACTGCTGGTGCTGGCGTGGCGGCGCGAGGGGGCGTGATTCCTGGCGTCAGCGAATGACCGGCATGCCAGGCGCCATGAGTCCTCGCGGGTAACCCGGCCCGGGAATCTGGGCGGCGCGCGCCATCCCCCCGATTTGGTTGCCGCGTGCGAACATGCACTGCGTGTACGCGAGATCGTAACGTCCCTGTATGGTGTTCTGGTCGTGCGCGGTTCCTCGCGCCGCCATTGAGGACCCGGCGATTCCACCCAATGCGCCACCGGCCTGCGCGCCGCGACCGCCACGAACCGCCGCGCCGAGACCCGCGCCCAGGGCCGTGCTGACAACGGCGGTGCCAAATTGTTTGACGTTGGACATGATCGCGTCGCTGTCCGTTTCGGCGTCGGCGAATTGCTTGCACAAGGCCTGATCTTGCGCGAACACCTCGAACGGTTTGCCCGGCGCGGGCATGACCCGCGCGGTTGGCCCCAACGGCTGGCTCGCACAGGCGCTTAACATGAGAGCGGCGCACAGGCCGGTGGCGAGACGGATTCGGGACATTGGTTCGTTGCTCCTATGGAGAGGGCGTGGCGCTCATTTCCAGCCAGGGTCCGACGCAAGCGGATACAGCCGGAAAGTAGCCGGGCGGGTCGTTACAATAGTAACCAAACTGCGATGGCGGCGAGAACGCGGGCGCGCCGGCGCGGGGTATCGCGGTGCGAGGCATTGGATTGGCTGGTACCAAAACAAAGCCGAACGGGGGAAACCCGTCGCGGTGGTGCTCTCGGCGCCAACGGGACGCCGAACCGCGAGAATCATCACGGTCACGATCCACGTGCCAGGGGTGGTGCTCCCGGCGCCAATGGGACGCCGAATCTCGAGAGTAATCGCGGTCACGATCCTCGTGCCAGGGATTGTCCGAACGACGAACACCCGTCCAATCTCGTTCCGCCCGCGCCGGGAGGGCCAGGAGCATCGCGATCGAGAACAGTACCAAGGATGATCGAAGCATGAATACGCACCGGATCGATTTACCGGTGCGTCACTTATCAGACAGAGGTTAAGAAAGGCTTAATGGCGTCAACCGGCGAAGCCAGCGAATGCCCAGGTTTTTCCAACGGCCTCGGACAGCGAGAACCTCGCCGGGTTGGTCCAGCCAGGTTCTCAGACTGCCTCAACGATGTTCAACTCAACTCGCGCGATACGCGCCTTCGATCAGCACCGGCACCGACTGGCTCCCCCCCCGGCTCAACGGCCAGATAGACATCGCCCGGGAAGCCTCCGTCCACCGGTTCGCGGCCGGATATGGAGGCGCGGATCAGCTCGGCCACATCCTTTCCCGCCGCCCGAAATGCGTCTCGGGCAACCCGCGCTTCCGGCGAACAAAGCAGATCCAGATGGTGGATGATGCCGCCTGCTCCCAGCATGTCCTCGATCGCGGGACGCAGGCTGTCGTCTGGCCAACGCTTCCCCGCCGGGATCACCCCGACCGCGCCGTCGACCGCGATGGCTTGCGCGGCCGAGGCCACCGCGGCGGCATTCCGCAGGCGACCGGCCAATACCGGTGTGCCGCCGCCCGCCAAAGAAATCCGGCCTCCTCGCTGTTTGGAGTGGGTGGTAACGACCCGTTCTGGTCTTCCTCAAGTGTTTCTTTGTTCGGCTGAGCGCTGTTTCTCCGTCCCGGCCTGACGATCCAAGGGCGCCGGGGATGGGGGCTGTCAAGGATGGCCTCTTGGCCACCGCGTCTTCGCGGCGCGAAGCGTCCTTGATTGCCGCCATCCCCGGCGTCACCCTCGGTTCAGGTCGTGGCGGGTTGAG
>SHWL01000046.1 GCA_009693865.1 Acetobacteraceae bacterium
CGGCGTTCATGAGTGAGCCCTCCCCGGACAAGGGTCGGGCAAACCGCCACCAACTTCAAACCGACACCACCCAAAATCGTCGAAAAACCGTTATAGGTCAGACACTTCGGAACGGTTCGTTCGGAAAACTCCGGACAGTAGTGATAAGCAGTTCCAATGACCTGGACGGGTCTTATTCCACCGGCCCTACCCCTCAACGTCATCCACGGGCTCGTCCCGTGGACCGGTCGCGGTACCGTACCGCTTCGGGTCCCCGGAACAAGTCCGGGGATGACGAGGAAGGGGCATTGCCACCGGTCAAAACTTTGGGCCGCCGGTATCGCATGCGATATTTCGTTCCCTGATCGCCACTACCCGATGAGGATTGTATTTCGTAACTGCAACGGCGCGTCTATTTGGTGAAGCGGTTCCCAATTTCCGCCGGTGCCCTTGATCACAACCGTGCCATATCCGAGAATCCGGCCACCAATTCCCTGTATGACATCGACAGTCTCGACCTTTGTTATGTTGATCTCCTCCGTATGCCGGGATATCCATCCTGTCTTATGAATGATCCGTTTATCCGTCACGACAATTTCCGTCGTCACTCGCCGGAACCATGGAACCAAACATAAACCCGCCGTCAGCAAAAGCAGGATTGGAATCACGTAAACCGCCAGTATTGCGCCGGCCGGCGGAACGAACAAAAACGCCATTGACACGACGGCGGTAACCACCCCCGCCAGAATTGCATTCTGATATATGATCCAATGCAGTCGACCGGCGTACTTCACACTCTCGTCAGCCTGAAGAACTTTGGTGTAGTAAGCCATCCCATGTGCCTTTGATGTTTCGGCGTTCGGGTGCCGGGGGAACGATCCCCGGCACTTCCATCAATTCAGATCACCCCCTCCTCCGCCAGTTTCTCAACGTCGGACGTTGACATTCCCAGCATCGAGGTAAGCAGCCACTCGTTATCCTCGCCGTATCCAGGCGCGCCGCGATTGGTCGGCCCGCCGATATATGCCGGCGTCCGCGAGAACTTCATCGGCAGCTCGTAAATGGGCCAGGTACCGATCTTCGTCCCGGTGACCTCCGTCAGCCACTTCAGATGCCGTAGTTGCGGATCCTTGTCGACACGGTCCTCGGAGTTCTGACAGACCCCAGCCGGAACGCCGGCGTTCTGCAAGGTCATCATCACGTCCTCGGCCTTTTGTGCCGCGGTCCAGGCCCCGATCGCGGCGTCGAGCGCGTCCTGGTGCTTCATCCTGTCTTCCAGAGTCGCGAACCGGGTTTCGGAAATCCCCGCCAACCCGGCGACAACGGACCAATGCGCTTCCGTGAAACAAGCGATCGCCACCCAGCGATCCTTACCCAGGCAGCGATACGCCCCATGCGGCGCCGCGGGCATATAAGGCGAGCGATTGCCATACCGCCGCCATTCCCGCCCATTCGCCGACCAGTCCAGGACCGTCGCCCCGGTCAGGAATATTCCTGATTCGCATTGGGAGGCATCGATCCACTGCCCTTCTCCGGTTTTCTCCCGGTGATAGATCGCCCCCAGCAACGCCAGCGCATAACCATAGGCCCCCATCCAGTCGAGATACGAATACCCCCAGCTGACGGGCATCGCGGGTTCCGGAAGTCCAGACATTTCGGCCTGCCCCCCAAAGGCGGCCGCCACCGGTCCGACAGTGCGCATCCGTCCATAAACGCCATGCGCGCCCATTCCGGCCTGCTGGATATAGATGATATCCGGCCGGATTTTCTTCATCACATCGTAACCAAGCCCCAACCGGTTCAGCACGCCCGGCGAGAACCCCTCGGCCACCACATCGCAGATCCGCACCAGATCCTTCGCGATCTGCAACCCCTTCGGGTGCCGGATGTTCAACGAAATCCCGCGCTTGCCCGCGTTCTTGTTGTTGAACTGCCCGCCCATGTTCAGGTCTTTGACCCCCGGCAGAGGTCCTGTCGCCGCGTCGCGCGCCGCGCGGCCGCCGATCGGCGCCATCGCCGCGAGCCGTGTATCGGGGTTATCCTTCCACTCGACCTTGTAGCTGTCGGCCCCCATCGCGGCCAGGAATCGTGTCCCCCCGGCCGAGGCCAGGAACCAGGCGAAATCCAGAATCTTGATCCCCTGCAACGGGAACGGCTTGCCGTGCAGCGCCGAGCGAACCTCGGTCTCATACGGCTTCGGTCGCGCGGGCACGGACGGTTTCCGGACAGCTTCGGCCAGCACGGTTTCGGTGTCCTCGCCCACCAGAGGCGCGCGCCGCCCGACTCTCCAGCTTGTCGCCGTCGCCAGCCACTTGCTCGTCGGGTAGCGGAACGACCGTCCATGCTCAGGATGATAAACATCGGCGAAGCTGTGCCGCGCCAGCCAATGCTCATCCAGCGCGTTTTCGTGCGGCTTCCGCAGCGGCGCCCACAAAAGTCCGGCATTTTGTGCTTCGAGCCACGGCATATCGTCATAAGTCCAGGCCCTGACGAACCGCTGCACGACATCCAGCATATGCGCCCGCGTCTCATCCGACGCGGTCGAGCCCGGCACCGCCCGCGCCTTCAGATCGACATCGGGGCCCGGCGGCTGCAAATCCGCCTGCATGTTGTATTTCGACAGCATGGGCAAAAGGTTCTTCAGATCGCGCGGCCCCATGCCGTGCGAGATGTACCAACGCCCATCCTTCGTATGCACGATGCTCGGCGAATGGTTCGGCGTTTCGGTCGCGTGGCGGCTGGTGTTGCGCCACAACGGCACCCGGCGCATCACCCAGTTCATGATGTCCAGTTCCGGGTTTTTCGAAACCGCCTCATGGATCGCCACCGACACGTCCTGGCCCAGACCGGTCCTGTGCCGATTGATGAGCGCTGCGATTATGCCGGTCGCGAGTTGCTCGCCCGCGATATGATACGCGTGCCAGACCTGTGGCGCGATCGGCGGCGTATCGTATTCCAGGTTGGGATCGGGATCGTAGCCGCAATTCATCATGATCCCGCCCAACGCGAGGTGGATCAGATCCGACCCGTGGAAATTCGCCCATGGTCCATCGTCGCCAAACGGCGTCATTCGCGCGATCACCAATTTCGGAAAACGCCGTTGAATCGCATCCCGATCCAGGCCCAACGCCATATTCATCGCGCCGCAGCTCGAATCCAGCAGAACATCCGCGCCTTCAAGCAACTTAAGCAGCCGCTCCTGTCCGCTTGTTTCCCGCAAATCCAGCGTCACCGACTTTTTGTTACGGTTATAGTGCCAGAAGAACAGCGAACGATCCGGTCCGGGTTTATCGTCAAGGAAGGGTCCGATACGGCGCGTGGCGTTTCCCTCGGGCGGTTCGATTTTAATGACCTCGGCGCCGAGGCCCGCCATCAGCAGGCCAACATATTCGGCGCGTTCATCGGCGATTTCGATCACCCGCACGCCGTCCAGCATGCCTGGGCCGGCATTGCCCATCATCACGCCCGGACCGGTGGCGATCTCGCTTGCGTCGTTCATCGGTTCAAACTCCTGGAGGACGAGTGCGGGCCAGCATTTCCAGCAATGTCGAATTCACGTACCCAGGCGATTCATAAGCAGCCCAGTGACCCGTTCTGGGGACGAGACGAATGTCGGCATCCGGTTTACGCGCTCTCAGCGAGGCAACGCGCTCGGGGCCTTTCGGGTTGGCCGGCGCATCCAGTTCTCCCCACATTCCGTTCAGCGGCACCCGCAACGCGTCGATCGCCTTTATGATCGCCCCGCTGCGCGAGATCGCGGGCGTTTTCAACCGCGATCGGATCGTATTCCAGTCCTGAATGGCAACGGCCAGATCGTCGATCTTATCGGTGTCGGCGATCATCAGGCGACTCAGGTTGGTGCGATGCGTGTCTCGCCGCTCCTGCCCTTCCAGATGCCGCACTTTTTCCAACCGCACCGCGGAGCCCAGAGATGCCTGGCCGCCGACCCCCGCCGAGCCGATGATCGTGACGGAACGAACGGTCTTGGCACGCAGCACACCGACGCAGGCGGCCATCGTGCCGCCGAAGGAAAAACCCACGACATCGTAACCAGTGGTGGGACCAATAATGGCCGCGATTCCGTCCGCGACGATGGTCGCGATGGCATCGGCGTTATCGCCATCGGGCGGGAAATCAGACTCACCGAGTCCCGGCAGGTCGGGCGCGAGAACCCGGTATGTTTTCATCAGGACCGGAATGGTTCGAACCCAATGGCGCCACGACCCGGCGCCGCCATGGAACAGCACCACGACAGGCAATTTCCCACCGGACGTGTCCCATTCGTGCCAGACCATCCGGCCATCGCCGCAGGGTGTCTCGTGGCGGATGGCCTTACCTTGCAGGCCATCCAACTGGGCTTGAGGATCAGGCGTCACGTTATCGTTCATCGGTGTTCGAACCCCTCGTCGATCTCGGCGCTGGTAGTCTACAAACACAGGCAGGCATCGCCAAATCAGGCCTTCGGACAAAGCGCGCCGATCCGCAGGATCAGGCCATTCGGATCCGTTTTGCTGGGTAGCCGCTCGATCGCCATCGACCAATGCCGTTCCGCGTCCATGATTTCCGCCTCGGCCGCGCGGGACTTCGGAAACAGGCAAAATCCGCCCTCCGCGAGGAACGGATGCGCGAGCCTCAGCAACATGGGTAACGGCGCAAGAGCGCGGCTGACGACGAGCGGCGCGGGGACGGCTTTCGCCCGTTCGATCTTCATCGCGTGGACCCGGACGGGCGCGCCGGTGACCATCGCGGCCTCCCGCAGGAACGCCGCTTTGCGCTGGTCTTGCTCAATCAGATCGACTTCGATGCCATAAGCGATGGCCAGAATCAGACCAGGGAACCCGGCGCCGGAGCCAAGGTCAATCGCCCGCTCCGGTAAGGCCCCGGCCATGGTTCCCAGTTGCAGACTGTCTTCGATGTGGCGCGGCCACAGCACCTCCATGTCGGCGGCACTGACCAGGTTGATGGTTTTGTTCCATTTCCGGAGGAGATCGACGTACGCCGTCAGGGCGGGATTCATTCGAACCGGGCGCGCTTGCGTAAGATGAGCATGGCGCCATGATAGACTGAACCGTCCCACCCCGGAACCGCATGCCCCTCGTTTTCATCGGCGACATTCACCAGCACTGGCATCATGTCGAAGCGGGCCTCGCCGCCCTCCGCGCCCTCCCCAAAGCCGCCGTTCTCCTTGGCGACATCCAGTGCGACCAGCCGCTGGATCGCCTGGCCGCGCCGCTGCTCGACCGGGGTGTCGCGGTGCATTGGATCCACGGCAATCACGACAACGATGGCGGGCCGGATATGTGGGCGAACCTTGCCTCACCCGAGCGCAATCCGCGGACGGCCAAAGGCGCGTTGCACGGCCGGGTGACGGAAATCGAGGGGATTCGCATCGCCGGACTGGGCGGAACGTTCCGGCCGCGGGTTTGGTCGCCGCCCGATCGGCCTCGATTGAAGCGGAGGGCGGAACTGACCAGCGATCTCGCGGAGCTTGGACCGGCGTATGGGCTGAACCAACGCGCCGCGCTGGCGCATTCGCTGTCGACCGCCGCGATCTGGCCGGAGGATATCGAGGCCCTGTCGGTGCAAAAAGCGGATATTCTGGTGACGCATGAAGCGCCCAGTAGCCACCCGGCGGGAAGCGCGATATTCGATGAATTGGCGCGGGCGATGGGCGCGCGGATGATCGTGCATGGGCACCACCATGTCGCCTCCCACGCGCGGGCGGAGGACGGATTGCTCGTGCTGTCGGTGGGGTCCGCCTGGGGAATATCGCTGGATGGGAGAGTGATGTGGGAGGGGGACAAGCTTCGCCCCCTCCCGCGGCCCATTGACGGGTGGGTGGTTCAGTCGATCGCGGCGTGAACCAGGTTGGCCACGCGGTCCAACCGTGACGAATGCCAGGGGTCGTCCTGCATGCGGTTGGTCAGATAGCTGAACGACACGCCGCTGGCCGGATCGGCCCAGGAGTATGATGTTCCCGCGCCGCCATGACCGAACGTGACCGGTGCGCCAATGGTGCCGAGACCGCGGATCCGTTCACTCTCGCCGCGCACATGCGGGCCAAGGCCGCGATGCATCGGAATGCCATCCATCTGAATGTCGCCCATCTCCGCGGTATGGTTGCGCGACACGTAGGAAATCAGCCGCGGCGAGAACAGTCGCAGGTCGCCTAGCCGCCCGCCATGCCCGAGCAACTGATAGAACGCCGCCATGCCGCGCGCTGTCGCGTAACCGCCGCTATGCGGTAGCCCCGCGGCCTTGAAGTCGGCGGAATTGTCCCGCGCTTCGTTGGCGTAGGTATCGGCGCAGCGGGATTGTCGCGCTTCCGGTACCCCAACGAAAATATCGTTGGCGAGACCCAACGGCTCCAGAACGCGGGTGCGGATCACGTCGCGGTAATCCTGACCTGTCACCGCCTCAATCACCATCGCCTGCGTCAAATGCGCCGCGCGCCCGTGGTATTGCAGCCGCGTCCCCGGGGTCCAGTCGAGCGAGAAATCGCAGACTTCGGCCAGCATTTTTTTGTGATTGGTCCAGGTCGCCTTGGTCACGTCGCTGCTTGGGAATCCGCCGCGGTGGCTCATCACCTGCTCGAGCGTGATGTCCGCCTTACCGCGGGCGGCGAATTCCGGCAGGAACTCGGTGACCTTATCCATGAAGGACAGCTTGCCTTCCTCCACCAGCGTCCATAGGGCGGATGAAGTCAGCACTTTCGTCTGGCTGAACAACAGGAACAATGTTTCGTTCGTGGCGGGTTGTTTTCCGCCGTCGGTCTTCGCGTCGCCGTAAGTGCGGAACATCGCCAGCTTGCCGTGCCGCGCCAGCGCGATCTGCGCGCCGGGATAGCGGCCTTCGTCGATATGCGAGCGGATCAGCGCGTCGAGGTTATCCAGCGGCTTGCTGGCGAAGCCGAGGCTTTTGAGATCGCCGTTCGGTAGCGGGTAGTTTCCGGACATGGACGTGTCTCCCTGGGGTTCGTGGCTGACGGGATGCTACGCCCCGGACGGCATGGCGCCAACCGGGGGCGGCGGCCATTCAGGAAAGGGAGCCGGCTCAGTCCCGCGCGAGCAAATCATCCAAGGTGACCGGACAAACGTCCGGCACGGGAAGCGGAGGCCGGCCATCGCTTGTTTCCGGCAAGCCACGCAGCGCGTCCGCGTAAATATCCGCCAGGTCCAACCGCTGGCGCATCGAAGGAGCAAAGCGCCTACGAGCCCGCGCGAGGAAGGTTCGTTCCTCCGCCCGCCAATGCGGCACATCTCGGGAATCCGGCCAGGCCAGGGCCTTCAGGCGGTGGATCAAGGACCGGAGCAACAGAGATTCGACTGCGTGAAGTTGCTCGTTGCCCACGCTTTCGATTTCCTCGATGATATTTGACCAGTCCAGAACCGCGTCATCGGCGCGGTCACCGGCCACGTAACGCCGCAACAGGTTCGCCTGGCGCTCAGACCAAAGCAGGATGTCATCCTCGTACAGATCGGTCATTGGCCGCTCCTGGCCCGTTTGCCTAAGGGAAAGTGGCGCGGTCACCGAAAGTTCGCAAGGCCCGTCAGGGTGCATCCCAGGGATTGACCATGTGTTCCAGCAGCGGCGCGAAATCGCCAACATCCCTTGTCACGAGCGTCAGCCCCCGGGTCTCTGCGATCGCCGCGATCCAAACATCCATGACGCCGGGTGTCCGGCCGCGCCGTTCGGTCCGCGCCATGATCCGGCCCCAGGCCGCCGCCACATCGGGATCGATACCCAGAATACGCCCCTCGAACCGGTGCAACAGATCGTTTTCCAACCATTCGTCCAACGCGGAACGGCGCCGCCCCATGGGGAGGCGATCCACGCCTTGGCTCAATTCCGCCAGCGTGACGACACTGAGGAACATCCCGTCCTCAGCCATCGAGGCCAGAAACGTGGCAACCGCTGGATCGGGATGCGGCCGCGCCCATTCCGAAACGACATTCGTATCCAGCAGGTAATTCACAAATCGATGTCGCGCGGACCGTCCTTGGACCGTTCCACCTTCAACCCCGAATCGCGCAGCGGCGAAGCGGCGAAGAAGTCGGCGAGCGTTCCGGCCCGCGCTGTCCGCCGATCCCATTCCTCGGCCGATACAACGACCGCGGCGCGGCGGCCGTTGCGGGTGATCGTTTGCGGCGCCCCCCGCGCCTGATCGAGGACTTCGGCGAATTTGGCCTTGGCTTCCGCGACAGCCCATGTTGAATCGTGGGACACGAGGGATCGTCCTAAGTGATCAATGTGACCAAAGTGGTCATCAGGCGGCCACCCTTCAAGCCGCCGCTCGCGAGGTCTGGCGGCACTTCCTTCCCGGCCGCCCAGGTTGCTCCGGCAACCCAGACCCGGCATGAAGTCCAAACGGCGACAGCCCAGGGAGCATGACATGGCCGAAATCCGCACCACCGCTCTGATGACCCTGAAACTTACCGTCAACGGCATGCAGCCCATTGGCGCCACGCCCAACGGCAATCGCCGCGTCGGCCTCGTCGCGGGCGGCACGTTCGAGGGCCCGAGGCTGAAAGGCACCGTCCTCCCAGGAGGCGCCGACTGGATCATCGGCCGCCCCGATGGCTCGACAACGCTGGATGTGCGGATCGTGCTGGAAACCGATGACGGCGCGGCCATCGGAATGACGTACAAAGGCATGCGTCACGGTCCGGCGGAGGTGATGGCAAAGGTCAACAGCGGAGAGTTCGTCGACCCCGCCTTGTATTACTTCCGCACCAGTGTCGCCTTCGAAACTGCCGCGCCGAAATACGACTGGCTGAACCGGATCATCGCGATAGGCACCGGCAGCCGTCCACCGGAAGGTCCCGTCTACGAAATCTTCGAGGTACTGTAACACCATGGCAACCATCGGATTCATTGGGCTCGGCAACATGGGCGCCCCCATGGCCGCCAACCTCATCAAAGCGGGGCACATCGTCACTGGCTACGACCTCGTCCCCGCCGCGCTGGAGGCTTTAACAAAAGCCGGCGGCAAGACGGCCGCCAGTGCCGCCGAGGCCGCCAAAGGCGCCACGATCGTCATCACCATGCTGCCGGAAGGCCGCCATGTCCGGGACGTCTGGTTGAACCAGGGCGGCCTTATCGAGGCGGTGACAGCCGCCAAACCGTTGCTGATCGATTGCTCGACCATCGACGTGGACAGTGCTCGCGCCGTCACCGCGGCGGCGGAGGCAGCGGGTCTGGCGATGCTCGACGCCCCTGTGTCCGGCGGCACGATCGGCGCGCATAACGCGACGTTGACCTTCATGGCGGGCGGGTCGGCGGAGGCGTTTGCCGCCGCCAAACCGGTGCTTCAGGCCATGGGCAAAAACATCGTCCATTGCGGTGGCCCCGGTTCCGGTCAGGCCGTGAAGATCTGCAACAACATGATGGCGGCCATCAACATTGTTGGGGTCTCGGAAGGGTTTTTACTCGCCCGGAAACTCGGCCTCGATCCCCGGATTCTTTACGATGTTTGCTCCACCGCCACCGCCAGTTCATGGGCTTTGAACACCTATTGCCCGGAGCCGGGACCAGCTCCGGCGGCGCCGTCGAACCGGGATTACGCGCCGGGGTTCATGACGAAGCTGATGGTCAAGGACGTCAGATTGTCGCAGGCGGCAGCCGCGGCGTCCGGTGTTCCGACGCCACTCGCCGCCGCGGCGCTTGCGCTTTATGAACAGGCGATGGACGCGGGTTACGCGGACAAGGATTTCTCGGCCGTGTTTCGCTGGCTGGAGGGGCAGAAACGGGGATAGTCTCCATCGCCGTCATCGCCGGTCCGGTCTCAGCCATCTGTTCCCACAGTGTGCCGCGACGGGTGGCCCGGACAGGGCCTGCCCCTGCGAAGGCGGGGGCCGGGCCATGACGGGGGGAGGGACAAGCCGTGCGGCATGGACGAGAAGCGGCGCGGGCGAAAAACGGGAAAGGACCAGACCATGACGGCGGAAGCATTCAAGGCGGCGCGGGACTTCCTGATGGCGCATCAGAACGACTACGCCTCCGCGCATCGCGATTTCCGCTGGCCCGAAATGACCCATTTCAACTGGGCTTTGGACTGGTTCGACGCGGAACTCGCGCGTGGCGAGGGCGCGAACCGGGCGGCGCTAACCATTGTTGGCGAGGGCGCCGCGTCAATCACTTTCGCCGAGCTGTCGGAGTCCTCCGACCGCGTCGCCAACGGCCTGCGCGCGCTTGGCGTCAAACGAGGCGACCGCATTCTGCTCATGCTCGGCAATGTCGTGCCGTTGTGGGAGGTGATGCTGGCGGCGATGAAGCTTGGCGCCGTGGTCATTCCCGCGACGACGCTTCTCACGCCCACCGATCTCGCGGACCGGTTCGAACGCGGGAGAGCCCGGGTCGTCGTCACGGCGGCCGCGGAAGCCGCCAAGTTCGCCGGGTTCGACGCGGGTCTGACACTCATCGCCGTGGGCGGCGCGCCCGCCGGTTGGCATTCCTATGACGATCTTCTGGCGGCACCCGCCACGTTCGTCCCCGATGGTCCGACGCCGGTCACCGACCCGTTGCTGCTCTATTTCACCTCCGGCACGACGTCGCGCCCGAAACTGGTCGAGCATAACCACCAAAGCTATCCGGTGGGTCACCTGATCACGATGTACTGGATCGGACTGCGGCCCGGCGACGTTCACCTCAACATCTCCTCGCCCGGCTGGGCGAAGCACGCTTACAGTTGCTTCTTCGCCCCCTGGAACGCGGGCGCCACAGTGTTCATCGCCAACCAGCCGCGCTTCAACGCCCGCGCGATGCTGGAAACCCTCGCCGCCAACAAGATCACCACGATCTGCGCGCCTCCCACGGTCTGGCGCATGTTCGCGCAGGAGGACATGAAGGCGTACCGCACCTCGCTGCGCGAAGTCCTGTCGGCCGGTGAGCCGCTAAATCCCGAGATCATCGAACATGTCCAATCAGTCTGGGGCAAGACGCCGCGCGAGGGGTACGGCCAGACCGAAACCACCTTGCAAATTGGCTGCTATCCTGGCCAGACCGTGAAACCCGGCTCCATGGGTCAGGAAGCGCCAGGCTTCCACATTCGTTTGTTGGACGCTGACGGCAACGAAGCAGAGGAGGCGGAGGTCTGCATCGATCTCAACCCCGCGCCCGTTGGGCTGATGCGCGGCTACCAGAACGATGACGGATCGTTCGCGGCCCTCGGACAGGGGGCGTATCGCACCGGCGATGTGGCGACGAAGGACGCGGACGGTTACTTCACGTATGTCGGCCGTTCCGACGACGTGTTCAAAGCCTCCGACTACCGCATCAGCCCGTTCGAGTTGGAGAGTGTTCTGATCGAACACCCCGCGATCGCCGAGGCCGCCGTCGTGCCCGCGCCCGACGCGATGCGGATGGCGGTGCCCAAGGCGTACGTCTCCCTGGCCGGCGGCGCAGTGCCGGATCGCGCGACTGCGCTGTCCATCTTCCTGCACATGCGCGGCCGCCTGGCGCCGTTCAAACGCGTCCGGCGGCTGGAATTTTCCGAACTTCCGAAAACCATCTCCGGCAAAATCCGCCGCGTCGAACTGCGAAAAACCGAGGAAGACCGCCACGCCGCCGGTACCCGCGAACCCGCCGAATTCCGCGAGGAGGATTTCCCCGAGTTGCGCCAGGCCTGAGGCGGGCGCGTGTCCGCCTCCCGGTACGCCATCGCCGCGTTTCTGTACGCGGTGACGATGGTCTACGCGAGCACGCTCGTCGGCCCAATGGGCCCGCATTACATTCCGATCGACCCGTATGAGGCCTGGTCACGTCTGATCGAGATGCCGTACGTTTCGCACGGCTCCGATCAGCGATCGGACTGGATGGGCAATCTGGGGATGCTGGTGCCGCTTGGGTTTTTGGTGGCCGGCTGGTTTTCCCCGAGCTACCGTCATGTCGTCATCGGCGGGATCGTGGCGTTCATCCTGTGCCTGGCATTCATCCTGGCGGTAAAATACGCGCAATTGTTCTTCCCGCCGCGGACCGTCAACCTCAACTATGTCCTCGCCCAAAGTCTGGGCTCAGCGCTTGGGATTATCCTGCGAGGGGCCCTGCGGCGGCCTTTGATCGCCCTCGGTCAGAGGGTCGACCGGATCGAAAATCTGCGCACGATCCTCTGGGTCTATACCGCGCTGACGATTGTATTTTTCTTGACGCCGCTCGATTTCGCGCTGAACACCGAGGATCTGACGATCCAATTCGAAAAACTGCCGGCGACGCTCACCGCGATCAGCGGCGCGGGACGGCCCGCGGTCGTGGGTCTGGTCCTGGCTCTGGCAAGTATCCTGCTGATGATGCCCGTTGGCGCGTTGCTGACATTTCGGTCACGTGGCCGCGTTCATATCGGACGATCTGTTGGCGCCGCGACCTGGAACGGGTTCTGCGCGATGGTCGTGGTGTACGCCTTGACCGCGCTGGTGATCAGCGGCGCCGCCTCATTGCCGGGCGTTGGCTTCCGCACGATCGGGATCGCGCTTGGCGCATGGGGCATACACTGGCTCGTCCGCCAGAACCCCGATCATATCCGCTACCGCCTGGGCCGCTTCGTGCCGTGGGCTGTCCCGGTTTACCTGGCGATCGTGGCCGCGGTGAACGGGCTGGTGTCGGTCCATTGGATCGGCCCGAGCGCTGCGTCGGCGGATTTCTATCGTCTGGGTCTGTATCCGTTGTTCAACTATTATATTGTCACCAAGCCGCAGGCGGCAAAGAACATCGCGGCCCATGCGGTGATGTATGCGCCGATCGGAGTCATGATCTGGCTGAGCGCCCGGCAAGGTGGCGGACGGGCGACCGCGTTCGTGCTGGCGGCGATTCTGTCGGGACTGGTCGAGGCGGGGCGGTTTTTTCGCCCAGGATTGGTGCCGGATATCAACGCGATCCCGCTGGCGGGGGCAGCCGCGTGGGCCGCGACGGTGTCGATGCCGGTGCTGTGGCGAATGTTGGGGACCGTGGCGATCGGTCATCCGATGGCGCTGCTGCTTCAACCGGCGCGCGACGGCGCGATGGGGGATTGGCGGGACCGTGACGTCGATCGCCGGACACGTAGACGCGATCACGGCGAGCCGCTTGGCGATGTGGAGGAGTATTGACCGGCCAAGGTTCCTCCGGCGGGTCAACTTTTGAGCGATGCTGTCCCCGGACCTCGGCGGGCAACAGGCCCCGCGCGCCCGTCGCGGACGCGACTTAACAGGCTGCCTGTCCGACGATCACGCGAACCGACAAAGGCGTGGTGCCGTTGCAAAAATCGTATGTCCCGGGAACCGCCGTGGTGGTTCCCCATATCGTGTAAACAAACGTGGAGGCTCCAGTATAGTTATAAGTAACAGTGCCCCCATTCGGAAGGGTTTTCGTGGTATAACCTCCAATATCCGCAGTCGGATCCGCAACCGCCGCCAATTTATACTCAATAATTCTTCCAGTGTTGCCACCGAAGTGCTGTTCCTGATTCTCATAGGGCGGAGTGGTCGGGTAACAGGCTGTGTTACCGATAAGGATGGTCCTGGGATCGACCTGGACATAGGATCCGCTGGCCGCGCAAGCCGCGATGGCCGGTCCCGACCCGGCGGCGAGAAGCAGAGACGTCGCGTAGATTGTGGGCTTCATGCTAAAAGGTCTCCCGCTCAGGTTGTCAAATTTCAGTCAACCTTTCCAGCAATTTGTATACCATTCCTTGACGGCACTCGCAAGCCCAACGTCGCTCCCCGCCAGCACAATTGGGCACATCGATGGCCGGACGGACATGCGCGCGTTCTTGCACCCGAGGGTTGGGTTGGATAGGAAGAGTCCCAGTATGGATTTCCAACTGGGGGAGAAGACAGTAATGGTAAATTCATCACGCGCTCCCAAAACCTTCGCGCCGGGATGAACGGGCGCCTGGAGGTCTCCGGGACGATCCAGACCTGCAAGCCGACAGTCTTGCGTCTTTCTTTGTCCGTGCTTTGCGCCACCACCGTGGCATGGGGACTCGGGTCTTACCCGCTTCCAGCCGGGCCTCTCACAGTCGCGGTGGTTCTGTATGCCGCCGCCCTCTGGCGCTGGCCCGCTTTATTCCTCGTCATCGTCCCGGCGACTCTCCCGGCCCTCGACCTGGGCGCCTGGACCGGCTGGACCATGGCCGCCGAATCCGATCTGTTCGTGCTCGCGACCATCGCGATTCTCGCTCTCCGCGCGCCGCCCGAGCATGGGGCTTGGTTTCCCAAAGGCCCGACGGGCGCGGCCCTTGCCCTGTTGACCGTTTGCTTCCTGCTCAGCGCCGCGATCGGCCTCGCGACTTCCGACACCGGGGCCGCTTTGTCCTCCAACCCCTATTTGCGTCCGGACAACGCGCTGCGCCTGATCAAGCCCGTGCTGGAGGTCCTCGCGCTGATCCCATTCATGCGCCAGCGCCATCGCGCGCATGGCGACATGGCGACATGGCTGGGGTGGGGCATGCTGGCCGGCGCCACCGCGGTCGCGGTTGAGGCAACGATCGAGCGGGCCGTCTGGTTCGGCGTGTTCGACTTCGCCTCCGGCTATCGCGTCGCGGCGGCGTTTTCCAGCATGCATGTCGGGGGCGGACACATCGGAGCGTACGTCGCGATGACCTTGCCATTCCTGCTAGGCATCGGGCTGACCATCAGGCGGTGGTGGATGGCGCCCATTCTTCTTGGCGTTGCGATCGCGGCCGGGTACGCCCTGGTGGTGACGTTCGCCCGGACGGCTTATACCGCCGGAATTGTCTCGATCCTTGTGGCGGCGCTCGCCTGGCTGGTCCTCGGCTGGCGCGGTTCCGGTCAGCGGCTGCGCCAGGGGCTGGCCCTGCTGCTCGTCATCCCGCTGGCCGGAGGCCTCATCGCGGCGGCGTCGTTCGGGTTCATGCGGGAGCGGGTCAGCGAAGCGGTCGGGTCATTTCAGGTGCGGGAAATCAATTGGCGGCATGTCCGGGCGGTCGCCGACGGCGGGCCGCTGAGCGTGGTGTTCGGCACCGGACTCGGCACGTACGCGCGGGCAATGCTGGCGCGCGGCACCACCGACGGCACCAGCGATTTCCGCCTGGATGACAGCGAGAGCATGCCTTACCTCTCGATCACCATTCTGACGCCCTTCTACTTCGGTCAGAAGATCACGCTGCCGCCGACGCGACTGCTCCATTTGACGTTCCAATGGCGCGCCGCCAGCCCGGATGCCCTCTTTGGCGGTCTGGTTTGCGAGAAATACCTTCTGTATTCGGAGAATTGCCGAGGGGCGAGTGTCAGGCCAAAAAGCCCAGGAAGCTGGGAGGCCGCGTCGATGGACATCCAGACCGAGGGGCTTCGATCGGCCAAAGTCCTGGGGTTCTTCAGCCGGCCGATCGAATTGTCACTGGCCAGCAGCATACCCGGCACGACCATCGCCGTGCGCGACGTGTCTCTGACCGACGACTTCGGTTGGAACATACTGGCCAACGGGAACTTCCGGCACGGCCTGGATCGCTGGTCCTTCACCGACGACCAGCACACGGCCTGGCGCATCTTCAACATGTACCTGATGTTGTTGTTCGAGACTGGCGTACTTGGTCTCGTGTCATTCACTGCGATGGTGGGGCTCGCGGCAGTGGGCGGCGCGCGGGCGCTGCTTCGGGGTCATGCCATGGGCGCCGCGGTCCTGGGATCGATCGTGTCGTTTCTGATCTCCGGTCTTTTCGACGATGTATTTGAGGCGCCCAGACTGGCGGCCGTATTCCTTCTGGTTTGCGCCACGGGATTGATCTTAAGGGAGCCGGGGAACGGGGGCCAGGCACCGGAAGATGGCCGCGTCATGGACGCAATTCCATCGGCGACTCCGGGAGCGGGCGATCATGCCGCCGAGATCGAAACCTATTGACGCCATCGCCTGGGCGGGGTGCGCGTTGAAGGGATTTTCCTCGATCCCCCCGCGCCACTCGGGCCGGAGGTGACGCAAACGGCGGTGCCTCGCCAGCGCCGAATGCGAGGGCGTATCGCGGTTCGGATCCTCCTGGCCGGTCTGGTTCCGGGCATTCTGGCCGGCGGAATTCTGGCGATCGAGATAGCGGGTCATGCGCCGAGGCAGGTTGCTGGTCTGGTCGAAGCCCTGCCCCATGGGCGCTCCGGATTATCCGGCGCGCTGACCAGGGCGCTCGCCTGGGCGTTCGATCGTACCGGCCTCGGTCCGTGGCTCATGGCAGCGAACCGCGTCGACCAGCCAACCGATC
This sequence comes from Acetobacteraceae bacterium, assembly GCA_009693865.1. Taxonomy (GTDB): domain Bacteria; phylum Pseudomonadota; class Alphaproteobacteria; order Acetobacterales; family Acetobacteraceae; genus Rhodopila. The sequence goes on from SHWL01000046.1 coordinate 16,160, forward strand.
TGCCCTGGCCACTTTGGGCCGGGGCGGGTTCCACGCATGACGGCGCACCTCCACCGGGCCGGACGCGGCCGGTGGCGACGATCGAGACATTGCGGCAGGCCATCGATACCGCTGAACCTGGCGATGTGATCCTGCTCCGGCCTGGCCTTTATCGCGTGACCCAAACCCATATCGGAGTCGCCCGCGCCGGGACGGCGACGGCTCCGATCACCGTGCGTGCCCTGAACCTGGGCACGGTGGTGCTCGAGTCGGAGTTACCCGAGGCGATCAAGGTCGAAGCCCCGCACTGGCATTTCGAAAACCTCGTGCTCAAAGGCGTGTGCGCGGACGATGACGTCTGCGACAACGGCTTTCACATCGTCGGCGGGGCCGCCGGCACGACCCTGCGCAATCTTCGCCTGGAGGACTTCAATGCCCACATCAAGATCAATGGCGAGAACGATCGCTTCCCAGATGGCGGCCGGATCGCGCACACAACGCTGATCGGCAATCACGTCAGGCGCACGAGTTCCTCGGTCACGCCGATCGACCTTGTCGCGGCGGACGGTTGGACGATCGACGGCAACCTGATCGCCGACTTCATCAAGATCGAAGGCAACCGAGTGTCGTATGGCGCGTTCGCCAAAGGTGGAGGGCGGGGCACGGTTTTCACCCGCAACACAATTTTGTGCGCGTGGCGTTTACGTGACGAAAATGTGCAAACAATTGGCTTGTCCTTTGGCGGCGGCGGCACCGGGCCCGGCGTCTGGCGTGGGGCGGGGCAACCGGGCGTTGAACACGCCGATGGGAAAATGTCAGGCAATCTGATTGCGTTTTGCACGGACGACGGAATTTATCTGAATCGGGCGGCGAACAGCGTCCTACGAAACAACACATTGATCGCCACATCGGGAATCGATGTACGTTATCCGGAGTCGACCGGCCGCGTGGACGCCAACATGGTTGACGGACCGATCCGGTCCCGCGACGGGGGACACTTCCGGGCCGCCGGCAACATCGCCGCTTCGCTGCCCAGCATGTTTCTGGGCCTCAATCCGGTGCGCGGGTATTTTGAAGATCCCGCGCGATTGGATTTACGCTGGCGGCGGTTACCTGATCCGGTGGATGGGGAAAGCAGTGCTGTCCTGTGCGGAAGCCCACGGATCGGGCCCGCTCCGCCTGGTGCTTTCACTGATTTCCGGGCATGCTGATCCATTGGGACGCAGTAGCCGTCCGCACGGGCCGGACAGGCGAATCGCACTTGGAACGCTCCAGGCGAATTTGCGACCAAGCGACGGTGTTCGGAACGCTCAAGCTCGGCCACAAGCCCCGAAACCGGGCGGCAACACGGCCCTCGTGGCTCGAAGAAATCCAAATGCAATCCGCCTGACGGGCCGGAAGACGCGCGAGATTAAGGCGGCGCCCAAATGGAGACGCTTCAACGCTGCCTTGCATCTCCTTTTTTCGTGATGGCCCGACTCATCCGGACATGATGGAAAAGGGAGATATCCACACGACCCGGCTAATATCAGGCGTCGTCTTATACCAGCGCGCTTAAAGATTGACGCTCGGCTCGCCCCCCGTCGTCATGGCTCGCCCCCCATCGTCATGGCCCGGCTTGTCCGGGCCACCGGTCGCGGCACTGTGCGGGAACGGGTGGCCCGGACGAGCCGGGCCATGACGACGGGGGATGGGTCGAGAGTCAGAATTCATGCGCGCTGGTATTAAGCGGCTTGGTACACCTCACACATAGGTGCGGGCGCGCAGGCTCTTATAGGACCTCATGTAGGTATTCAGCAGGAAGAACTGGAACCACGCATGGAAGGCCGTGGCATTTGGCAGCCAGAATTCACCGAAGTTGGGATCCATGAAAAGCACGTCCCGCCCGTCGAACCAGGCCGAGACCGCGTGGCCGCCCCCGGTTCCATCGGTGTTCTTCGCAAGGCTGATCATCTTGTAGCCGTTCCCCGTGGTGATCAACCGGCCAGCCGCCATCAACGCGCTATAGCCGAACGGCAGATATGCGTTGCTCAACCCCGACCCGGTGATACCTGTCGCCCGGTAGTTGACCCCGAATTGCTTCAGGAAGGAATCGAAGTAAACCAGTTGCTTGCCCGACGACTGCTTGTGCTCGACGACGATGTTTGTCGCGGCCCCCATGTTCAGGCCGCCGTCCTTGAACAAATAATCCCAGACCGAACGGCCTCGGGTGAAAGAATTGCCGCCCGGCTTGTCCTGCATCGCGTGAAAGACCAGCCAGAAGGCACACAACGTCATGCATACGCCGCCCATCGGCTGCCCGTTGCGCAGCACCATTTTGTACATCTTACCCTGGTGACCCTCATCGCTTTCGATGACCTTGAAAGCCAATGCCTGACTGAAATCGTACGTTCGGCCACCGCCATGCATCTTGGCATAGGTTTCCAGACGGTCCGAGGTTACGTTCTTACCCATCGTGGTCACTCCTCCGGGGACATGTGCGTCAATTCCTGGACGGGAACGTGACACAGGCCACGCCGCCGTTCAACACGAAATTCGTCTCTCAAAGCGATCTGAATCCGTCCGGCGAGACTGAATTTGTTACAAATCAATGTCAGGGCGGACGGATTGCTACCCGAGCGCGTCGCCCCGAGGTCAAAAAAGGATACATCGACCTCAGTCCGCCGCTGCCTCGAACGCCCGCATCCCCGCCTCGATGACCGCGCGCGGCAAATCCTGGGTGATGAATACGATCCGGCTGGTGCGCGGATCGCCCTCGGGCCAGGCACTGAGTAAGACCGGCGGATGCAGCACGTGTTGCACGCCATGGATCGCGACCGGGCGGTCCTGGCCCGCGAGGTTCAGAATCCCCTTGATCCGCAGCAGGTCCTTCCCGCGGGTCTGAATCAGCAGCTCCAACCACATCCCGACACCCTGCCAATGCAGCGGGCGATCGAAGGTCAGGCAGAACGAGGTGATCCGCTCGTCGTGATCGTGATGGTGGTGCGCGTGCGCCTTGGCGTGCAGCCATCCCGCCACATCGGGGATTTTCGAGCCGGCATTGAACAGGCCCGCGTTCAGGATCGCCGCCGGATCGATCGCGCCCTGGTCCGCGACAATGACCGGCGCGCCGGGATTGAGGGCCGCGATTCGCCGCAGCAGTGGCGCGGAATCGGCGAGGTCTGTCTTGGTCACCACGATCCGGTCCGCGACAGCGACCTGGCGCATCGCCTCCGGCCGATCCGAAATGTTGGTCTCGCCCGCGACGGCGTCGATCACGGTCACCACGCCGTCCAGCCGATAGGCGCTGGCGACCACGGGATCGGTCATCAACGTCGCCAGGATCGGCGCGGGCTCGGCGAGGCCCGTTGTCTCAATCACGATCCGGCGGATCTCATCGCGGCGTGCGCGCGGCAGCATTTCCCGCAATACACGGACAAGATCGCCGCGCACCGTGCAGCACAAACAGCCGGCATTCAGCAGAACCGTGTTCTCGTCGAGCTTTTCGACCAGCAGATGGTCGATGCCGATGTCGCCGAACTCGTTCACCAGCACGGCGGTCCGGGCCAGAGCGGGCTGACGCAGCAAATGGTTCAGCACGGTGGTTTTGCCGGCGCCCAGAAAGCCGGTCAGCACGGTGACCGGGGTGGTTTCAGCCATAGAGCGTGGCCGGATCGACCAACGGCGCGGCGATCTCCACCAGCGCGCCGTCGCGCACCGCGCGGAAGAAACAGTCGCGGCGGCCGGTGTGACAGGCGACGCCTTCTTGCTCCACCAGCAGCAGGATCGTGTCGCCGTCGCAATCGATCCGGAACTCCTTCAGGGTTTGCACCTGGTGGGAGGTCTCGCCCTTGCGCCACAAGGTCCCGCGCCCGCGGGACCAGTAACAGACGCGGCCCGTGGTCAGCGTTTCCGCGACCGAGTCCCGGTTCATCCACGCCATCATCAGCACCTCCCCGGTGTCGTGCTGTTGGGCGATCGCCGGGACAAGACCGTTGGCGTCGAAGCTGAGCGCGCCGAGAACGGCGGCAATGGTGGAATCCTGGTCCATGAGTGCTATCCTGCCTCCGCGCGGCCACCCGGCGCCAGAGGGAATGTAATCAGGGGAGAGCCGATGGGGTTTTCACCCCGGACCGAGACATTGCTAACCCACGCGGGCCAGATCTGCGACGGGAAAGGCGCGCGCCTGACCGATTTGCGCCGCCAGGTACTGGGCCTGATCCTGGACTCGGAGGCACCCACGGGGGCCTACGATCTGCTGGACCGGCTGCGCGCGACCCGGCTCGGCGCGGCACCGCCCACGGTTTACCGGGCGCTGGAGTTCCTGATGGAACACGGACTGATCCATAAGCTGGAAAGCCGGTCGGCCTATGTCGGCTGCGTCAGCCACGGCGATACCGATCACGCGGCGCAATTCCTGATTTGCCGGACCTGCGGCCAGGTCACGGAACTCGACGACCACGAACTGGCGCATGCGCTGGACGATGCGGCGAAGCGGCTGGGCTTTACCGTTGGCAAGGCGACAATCGAGGCGGAGGGGCGTTGCGCGAGTTGCGCGCGGGCATAAATGCGCGAGTTGCGCGCGGGCATAGATGCGCGAGTTGCGCCTCCCCCAATCGTCATGGCACGACTCGTCTATTCGACAGGTGGGCGTTCCCCCTTTTACCGTCATGGCCCGGCTCGTCCGGGCCACCCGTCGCGGCACTGCGCTGGCATTGGTTGCACGAACCCGCCCTGCTTGCAGCCGACGCTCCGAGGGCTAAATTGCCACCGCGACGCCTACCCCTGACGGAGACCTGAGACGATGCCAGTCATAGCGACCGCCGACGAGGCAAGAATCAACCGCCGCCGCGGGTCCGCCGCCGACGGCGTGACGTTCTGGCACACGCTGTATATCGGCACGTCACGCTACAACATGGCGCCTGGCACCCCCGATCCGGATATGGACGAGTTGTTCCCGATGGCCTTCCTGGTCGAGCAGGATCCCGGCAGTACGGCCCAGTCGCACTATCATCGGCAGGATCAGTTTCAGGTGGTGGTCGGCGGCAGAGGCGTCATGGGTGTGCATGAGGCGAAGCCGGTAACGGTGCATTTCGCCGCCGCGCACACCGCCTATGGCCCGATCCGCGCCAGCAACGACGCGGGCGTGCATTATTTCACACTGCGAAACGGCTTCGATCCCGGCGCGCGCTTCATGTCGATGCCGGAAAATCGCGCCGCCTTGCGCTCGGTTCGCGGCCGTCATCATCGGGAGCGCGTGGTCGGCCCTCTGACGACCGAGACCGGCCCGATTCTGCGGCCCGAACCCGATGGCATGGGCGTCTGGCGGTATCGCGCCAAAGCCGGGGAGCGCTTGATCGGCCCCGATCCGGCCTGGGGCCGCGGCCAGTACTGGATCGTCGTCGAGGGCTCGATGACCCGCGACGGCAAGGACATTCCGTCCCTCTCCTGCGTCTTCGTCTATCCCGAAGATCCTCCCTTCAACGCGTGGGCTGGACCCGAGGGCGTCGATGCGATCGCCATGCAGTTTCCGTTGCGCTCCTGAATGAAAAAACAAATCCGCCTGAACGCGTTCGATATGAACTGCGTCGGGCATCAATCGCCCGGTCTTTGGACGCATCCGCGCGATCGCGCCGACAGTTACAACACACTGGAATACTGGACCGATCTGGCTCAGACGTTGGAGCGCGGGCAGTTCGACGCCATTTTCCTGGCCGACGTGCTGGGGATTTACGACGTGTTTCGTGGCTCTCCGCGCACCGCGCTGGAAAACGCCGTGCAAATTCCGGTGAACGATCCGCTGATGGTCATTCCGGCGATGGCCTTCGTGACGCGGAATCTCGGTTTCGGTGTGACCTGCGCGCTTTCGTACGAGCATCCCTATCCCTTCGCGCGGCGCATGAGCACGCTGGATCATCTGACGCGCGGGCGGATGGGGTGGAACATCGTCACCGGCTACCTGGAAAGCGCCGCCCGCGGCATGGGGCGCGCCGAACAAACCAGTCACGACGAACGTTACGCCATCGCGGAAGATTACATGCAGGCGGTGTACAAGCTGTGGGAGGCAAGTTGGGAGGATGGCGCGGTATTACGCGATCGTGCCTCGGGCCGTTTCGCCGATGCCGATAAAATCCATCGCATCCAGCACGAGGGGCCATATTTCAAGGTCGACGCGATCCATCTGTGCGAGCCGTCACCGCAACGAACGCCGGTCCTGTATCAGGCAGGCGCCTCGACGCGCGGCCGGCAGTTCGCCGCCGATCACGCGGAGTGCGTGTTCATCAATGGCCCGTCGAAGAAGGTGGTCGGTGGGATTGTCGCCGATATCAGGCGGCGCGCGGCTTTGTCAGGACGCGATCCGTCCGATCTCGTGATTTATACAATGATGACGGTGATCACGGACAGCACCCGTGAGGCGGCCTTTGAAAAGTTCAAGGATTATCAGAGATACGTCAGCTCGGATGGCGCGCTGACACTGATGTCGGGCTGGACCGGAATCGATTTCTCCGCGTTGCCAAAGAACGAGCCAATTCGGTTTCAGGCGGCGAACGCGATGACCTCGGCGTTGGAGGCGTTCACGACCGCCGATCCGGATCGCGAATGGACGGTGGATGAAATCGCGCGCCACGCGGGCATCGGCGGGCGCGGTCCTGTCATTGTCGGATCGTATCAGGATGTGGCGGATGAGTTCGAGGACTGGATGAGGGAAACCGATATCGATGGCTTCAATCTGGCTTATGCGGTGACACCGGAAACGTTTTCCGACATTGTCGACCTTGTGGTGCCGGAACTGCGCCGCCGCGGGGTTTACAAGACAGGGTACTCCCCCGGAACGTTACGAGAGAAACTTTACGGCCCGGGGCGGGCGCGTTTGCCAGAGAGCCATCCGGCGGCGCGTGTACGCCTGAAACGGTGAAGGAGTCTCCCATGAACACCGACGAACTTCGTGCCAAACAAGCGCCTTTGAAGCAGCAATATCGCGACAACCCAGCCTCGGCGTTGATCCCGGCGCATGCCGCGGGCACGTTGTCGCTCGACGACATCGCCTGCACCGTCCACTCCTGGCATGGTGACACCACCGCTGGGCTGCACAAAGCTGGTGGTGGGAGCGGTGAACTCGCGTGTTCGGCGGATATGCTGCTGGAGGCGATGGTCGCCTGCGCGGGCGTCACGCTGCGCGCGGTGGCGACGGCGATGGGGGTGACGATCCGCTCCGGCAAGATCGTCGCGGACGGCGTGTGGGACGCTCGCGGCACACTGGCGATCGACCGCGCGGCGCCTGTGGGGCTGACCGAAGTCACGTTGCGGTTCGATATCGATAGCGACGCGGATCAGGCGAAGCTGGAGCGGATGATCCAAACGACGGAGCGCTATTGTGTCATTCTGCAAACGTTGAAGACACCGCCGAAATTATCAGTGGTAATTGGGGCGGGGTGAGCGGGTCAGAGGCGGCGGCGGCCATCTTTCAGCGGGATCTCGTTGAAATTGAGCAGCAGGCCGAGCGGGAGCCGGCTTATACCAGTCCGCGTTGACGCTTACTCTCGCCAAAATCGTCATCCCCGGGCCAAAATCGTCATCCCCGGGCCAAAATCGTCATCCCCGGGCTTGTCCCGGGGACCGGTCGAGGCACAGTGCCGCTATAGGTCCCCGGAACAAGTCCGGGGATGACGTTCAAAGGCCAGTGCCATATGTCAATCTTAACGCCGACTGATATAACACAACGCCGCTTCATAAATCGACTCCAGTAGCCCCGGGCCGAGGTGACGATGGACCTCGATCGCACATCCGATCACGCGGCCGGTCAACGCGTTATCGCCCGTGGTGTCCATGAATTCCTCCGCGGCTCTGTGGTTACGCCTGGCGGAGGTTGGTTAATAGTTCGTTTTTCATAGGGGAATCGGACGTCGAGGCAAATGCGGGCGCATGGGAAGGCAAGCGTAACCACAGAGCCACAGAGATTTCTTCGGGTGGCGGACATCGTGCCGCTCAGCCCGGGCCTGCCTCGCGGCGCGCGTCCGCGATCGCGGCCGAGATAGCCGCCGCGTCCCGGCCCAGGTCGGCGAGCAGAACCGAGTAATTGCCGATCGCCCCGTCGCGATGCGGATGCACATGGCCGGTGTCGCGTTGGAACCGCAGGAAGATCACCACCATTCGCCGCATCAACGGTTCCGCCTCCGCCAGACGGTTCGTGGCGCGCAGCAATAACGCAAGGTTGTTGAGGCCGGCCGCCACGTTCGGATGGTCCGGGCCGAGACTGGCCTCGCCGATCGCCAGCGCGCGGCGATACAGCGGTTCCGCCTCCGCCAGTCGGTTGGTGGCCCGGAGCAATTCGGCGAGATTGTTGAGGCGGGTCGCCATGTTCGGATGGTCCGGGCCGAGACTGGCCTCGCCGATCGCCAGCGCGCGGCGACACAGCGGTTCCGCGTCCGCCAGACGGTTCGTGGCGCGCAGCAATCCCGCGAGGTTGTTGAGGTCGATCGCCACGTGCGGATGGTCCGGGCCGAAACTGGCCTCGTCGATCGCCAGCGCGCGGCGATACAGCGGTTCCGCGTCCGCCAGACGGTTCGTGTCGCTCAGCAATCCCGCGAGGTTGTTGAGGCGGATCGCCACGCTCGGATGGTCCGGGCCGAAACTGGCCTCGTCGATCGCCAGCGCGCGGCGATACAGCGGTTCCGCCTCCGCCAGACGGTTCGTGTCGCACAGCAATAACGCAAGGTTGTTGAGGTCGATCGCCACGTCCGGATGGTCCGGGCCGAAACTGGCCTCGTCGATCGCCAACGCGCGGCGATACAGCGGTTCCGCCTCCGCCAGACGGTTCGTGGCGCGCAGCAATTCCGCGAGGTTGTTGAGGCTGCGCGCCACGTCCGGATGGTCCGGGCCGAAACTGGCCTCGGCGATTGCCAGCGCGCGGCGATACAGCGGTTCCGCGTCCGCCAGACGGTTCGTGTCGCTCAGCAATTCCGCGAGGTTGTTGAGGTCGATCGCGACGTCCGGATGGTCGGGGCCGAAACTGGCCTCGTCGATTGCCAGCGCTCGGCGAAACAGCGGTTCCGCCTCCGCCAGACGGTTCGTGGCGCGCAGCAATGCCGCGAGGTTGTTGAGGCACGTTGCGACGGTTGGATGATCCCGGCCCAGGTTCGTTTCGGTGATTGCCAGCACGCGTTTCGTCAACAGCTCCGCGTGGACGAACCGGGCTTTGGCGTGAAAAAGCTGCCCAAGACTGTTCATCAATCGACCCGTCGGCTCCACGATTCCCGACTTGTCTGCCGCCCAGGCCAGGGTCTCGGCATGGACAGCGAGGGGGTCGAGGCGTGGCCAACTGCGCACGTCCCCGGGATCGCCCTCGAACCCGGCGTTGAGCCAGCCCAGGGAGTCGGTCAGACGCTGGAGGGCGATGGCGGGGTCGAGGCCGCGGCGCGTGGCGTCCTGGATCAGGCGGTGGATGGTGAAACGATCCGCTTGCGTGTCGCGTTTGACCAGGGAGTAGCGGGCAAGCTCCAGCATCGCCTCTCGCGCGTCCTCGGCCGCGGCGCCGACGGCCGCCTGAGGTGCGCCGGGCACCGCGACGTCGAGCAGGAAGCCTGGCACCGGATCGGGGGCGAGAAACGCCAGGCGCTCCAGCAAAATCCGCGCCTCCGGGGAGACCAGCGCGACCGAGGTCTGCCAGGTCTCCCCGACGGCGTGGTGATAACCGGTGATCGTCTGCTGGTTCCAGCCCCTCACCTTCTCCCGCGCGTCGCGCCACAGCGTCCGATACTGAGCGAATGATCGCCCTTGCCGGATCGTCGCGACGGCGAGGTCCAGCGCCAGGGCCAATTGTCCTAACTCCATGGCCAGTTCCCTGGCGCGCGTATTGTCGTCGTCGTGGGGCACGCGGATGCCGTCCGTTGCCTCCAGCAGGAAAGCGGCGGCGGCGTCGAGGGCCAGGACGTCCAGGTCCAGCGGCGTGATCCCATGCCAGGCGCCGCGATCCAGCCGCGAGGTCAACACGACATGCCCGCCGGTGAGGCCGCCCAACATGGCCGACGCGGCGTCGCGGGCGGCTTCGGAGTCGACGTTGTCCAGGATCAGGAGCCAGCCGGGATGACCGCGCAGCCAGGCGAGCGTGGCGTGACGTTTAAGCGAATCGTCTGACGCGGTGTGCTCGGGCAGACGCAGCGGGCCGGTCAGGGCGGCGAAACTGGTTTCCAGGTTCTGGGGCGAGTCGGCATTGACGAACAGCAAAGCGGTGTAATCGTCGCGATGCGCCCAGGCGTATTCGACGGCGGCGCGGGTCTTGCCGATGCCGCCCATGCCGTGGATGGCGTTGGACACGATGGCGGCGACGGCGCTGTTGTCCCGAAGCAGGCTGGCGCGGAGGCCGCGCAGGAACGTTTCACGGCCTTTGAACAAGGGGCCGAGGGAGGGGTACGGGAGATTGGCGGGTTTGCCGCCGGGAGGTGGGTCCTGTGGCTCGTCCTTCGGCAACGGAACGCCTGAAATCCCCGCATGGGCGCTACGAAGTTCCAGGCGCCATTCGGTGTAGGGGTCATTGAGCGCGGTCTCGATATTCGCGAACAAGACACGCTCGATTGTATCGGTATCGGCAGGAAGGTTCGCGTCGTTCAACCAATTCCGGACGGTTCGATCGTTGACCCCAATGGCTCCCGCGAACCGCGGCGCGCTCCATTTGCGTCCCGGGCGGTCGAGGCTCCCGCCGGGCCGTGTGCCTCGGGTCAGGTGCCATCCAAGCAGCCGGCCGAACGTCCATTGGGCCCGATCGCCGGGTGATCCGTCCTCCGAACGCGCGGGCAATTTCCAATCCTTTCCGTTCGTTTCCAACGGCGCGCGGACCGTTTCCGCGAATGTGGTGTGTTCAGGAGGCCGGTTCAACAACGAACACGAGGGCCCGGCCATGCTGGCGGAACTCAGTCACAGTCCACTGTTTATTCTCTACATCCTGCAGGCTTGCACCTATGGCACCGCCGCGGCGATCTCGTGGCGTTGCGGTCACCGTCCGCTGACGATTTGTTACTCGGTCAGCGCGTTGTTGCATGGCCTGTTCACCAGTTGCCGTCTGCTGCATCTCGGCTGACGCAAGGCCTCAACCGAACAAACGGCGCCACGCCTGTCCCGCGTGACCTTTTTCTGTGTCAGGCATTCACCCGCGACGGCTCAACCGTCCCAGGCGTTCGCCGGCATTGGCAGGTCCGCGTAATCCGCCGAGGTCAGCGGCTTGTCCGGACTGATCCCCGCCATCTCCAACAGCATGGCCCATTGGCGGACATGCTGGCCGCTGTGCCAGGTCGCGCGCTCCATCGTTTCGTGCAGGATCTGCGGACCGTAATAGGTTTGCACCGGGTCTTTGCCGGATTTGTCGGCTTTCGCCGCCCACCAGGACAGCATCCGGGCCCTGATCTGTTCGCCGAACGCCGCGATATCCTCGAAGCCACGCAGATTTTCGGGCGGCGGTTTGCCGAGCTGTTCATACGTCAGGGTCGCGCCCCCGGCCATGTCCAGGAACACGTCCTGAATCTGGAAGATATGGTGCGCTAACAATTTGTAAGCGCGCGGCCGGTTCGGCACCTCGGTCGCCAAATGCGCGTCCGGCATTTGCCGGATCAGGCGCGACGCGGTGGCCAGGAACAGATCGGTCCGGGCGACCAGTTGATCGGGGGACAGCACGGGCCCGGTTTTCTCGTTCAACCCGAGAAACTTGACCACATGTCCGATATTCTGCGCGAACACCCACTCGGTGCCACGCGACAGGACGGGGACCGACCGCGCGCCCAACGCGCGAAGATCGGCGAGACCGGTGGGGTGATCCAACACGTTGACCGAATCGAACCCGATCTCACGGACCGAGAGAAACTCCTTGAGTTTCAAACAACTCGTTCAACCAGGCTGCCAGAACACCCGTAATGGCGCGAGATCGGCCATGGAGAACTCCTGATGACCCTTGGTACCTACCTGTCGTGCCGCGCGAGGTCAAGAGCGCCACCGAAATCGCAGCAGTTCTCATTATGGCCAATGGTAGGGTTGGGGTTGAGGGCGTAGCGGAAATCGATTGTCAGAATGGCCTTTTCAGGAAGGCAGTGGTGGCGGTCTGATGAAGGCCAGGGTTGCCAGGATATCCTCCCAGGCAGGAAAGACCAG